>CAYLVY010000009.1:4110-9394 GCA_964387205.1 uncultured Draconibacterium sp. | reverse complement strand
CTACGGTTTGGTCAGTATCAATCCTCCATCCGGGGATAAATTGATCAGCAGTACCTTGAGTTCATCCGGGTATTTCTGCACCGGAGATAAGCGAATGAATTATGTCAGCAGCACCACTACCCAGGCCAATACTAGTGAGGTATTGGAGGGATCAACCAATCAGGTGATCATTGGCATCCAGATCGTTACATCAGGCACCCTCGATCCCGCCGTACTCAGCAATTTCACATTCAGCACCTATGGTTCAACAACGGCTGCTGACATCGCGGCAGCTAAAGTATTCTTTACCGGGTCTTCTTCAACCTTCAGTACAGCAACCCAATTTGGTACCGCTTACGCGAATCCTTCCGGTATGTTCACCATTAACGGCACACAGATCCTCGGCGAAGGCACCAATTATTTCTGGCTGGCCTATGACATTGCGTTAGGTATTAATGATCTGAATGTGGTAGATGCCGAATGTCATTCCGTTACCCTCCGTGGTATAGCTAATATCCCGACAGTCATCGCACCTTCCGGGAACCGTACCATCAGGGCAGCCCTTTATGGTTCTGTCACCGTAGGAAATACAGGTATCTATCCAAACCTGACCGGTTCGAATGGTTTATTCAAGAAAATATCTGAGGTAGGGTTAAAAAACAACCTGGAGGTGGTTATCATTTCCGACCTTGATGAGCCCGGGATCAATGCCCTGACAAACTGGTATGAGGCCGGCGGAAGCGATTACCACATCACCATATCGCCGGATGCACCGGTGCTCAGGACCATTTCAGGATCTTTTGCAGGCGGACTGATCAGATTGAACCATGTTTCCAATGTAACCATCGACGGGCGGTCAGGGGGAGATGGCAAATACCTGGCCCTGATCAACACGGCTATTACCGGCCCTGTTGCACCGTTACAACTGACCGGAACTGCCATCGGACAGGGATGCACTGATATCACGATCCGCAACTGCAGGTTTAGCAACGGCCATAATGGCTCCAATACCGCCGGAGTTTACCTGGGGGGCGCTTCCATCGGATCTTCCGGTTATCGATTGCAACATAAAAAAATCTTTCCATGGCATTTATGCCTTTGGGATCAGTAGCGGCACTTTTGACAACATGGTCATTTCAGGAGATTCGGTTGGATCCCTTACCCCTGGAGAAGAGATCAGCCGGTATGGAATATTCGTACAACAATGTCCCGGAGTACAGGTAACAGGGAACACCATCTTCAACCTCAGGGGAACGATTTCTGATATGCTTGGCATCTATCTGATCTCAGGGTCTATAAATTCAACCATAAGCGGAAATATGATCAATTCTGTTCGTTATATTGGCACTTCCCCGACAACCCGGGTGGCCGGTATCGGGGTCTCGCCGGGTTATACTACAGCAAATGTTAAAATCTTCAACAATGTCATAACGGATATCATCGCCGTTGGCAACTCCAATCTGGCATCTTACGGCATCGCGGGCATCAGGATCGAAAACGGAACCGGAGTAGAGGTTTACTACAATTCGGTCAACCTGTATGGTGAACTAAGCCACGCTTCATCGACCGACGTCAGCGCTGCCCTTTATATCAATGCACAAGGGGATGTCCGGATCAAAAACAATATCCTTCGCAACTCGCTTGTCAACACCGCTGCCAGCTCATATGCCCATGCGATATATTCCAACATGGTCCAAAGCGGGTTTACGCTGATCGATTATAACGACTATTATGCAACGGGCACCCAAGCGCGGCTTGGCTTTTGCGCCTACAGCGTGGCAACCACCATTGGCCAGTGGCGGACGATTTCCCTTCAGGATACCCATTCAACGGACGGTGACCCCTTTTATGCCGGTGATACCGATTTGCATATAGACCTTGCCTCTCCGGCATACAGGACCGGAAACCCTGTGGCAGGCATAGATACCGATTTTGAAATGGTCAGCCGCCACCCCTCGGCTCCGACAATGGGGGCTTATGAAACAGCGGCTGATCTCCGTGGCCCCGATATCAGCTTTACTCCGCTACCGAATACCAGCAGTTTAACCAACCGAACCCTCACGGCTACCATCATCGACTCCACCGGGGTGCCGGTATCAGGACCCGGTTTACCGCTTCTATACTGGAAAGTGAATGGCGGAACATGGAACAGCGTGACTTCTGTTTCCACTGGAGGAAGTCAGTACCAGTTTTCCTTTGGCTCAGGAGTCGTCACCGGCGATACCGTTTATTACTTTATTGCGGCTCAGGATACCCAGAGTCCACCGTTTGTCAGCGCCCAACCCGGGAACGGCGCGTCCGGCTTTACCTCCAATCCGCCTGCCTGCGGTGTAAAACCAGCATCACCGGCATATTATCGTATCCTTCTCGGACTGAACGGTGATGTTACTGTCGGAGCGGGCGGAAATTATCCGAACCTGACCGGAACAGGAGGATTGTTCGATATCATCAATCAGAATCTTCTCAGCGGAAACCTCACAGCAAGGATCATCTCCGATATTTCCGAACCCGGAACATTAGAGTTAACTTCATGGGCAGAAGATGGTCCAGGCAATTTTACGCTGACCATCGTTCCCGACGGAACTACCGAAAGGATACTTTCAGGCAATATCGGCAGCGGCCTGATCACCCTCAACGGTGCCAAAAGAGCAATCTTCAACGGTGGAAACGGCGATACGACATCACGCTATTTAAGGTTCCGGAATTCCAGCACCTCCGCTGCTGTTTTCCGATTTATCAATGGTGCCAGAAACAACACCATCCGGAACTGCCACATCGAATCAGGCTATGCAGGAATTCAATTCGGCACTTCCAATGTTTCACCCGGAAATTCTTTCAACCTGATTGCCTACAACGACATCCACGAACTTACTTCCGGCACAGACAAACCGCTGTATGGCATCATATCCCAGGGAAGTACTTCCTATCCCAATTCAAACAATACGATCAGGGGCAACAACATTTATAACTTCATCTCAACAGGTGTAAATATAGGTTCAACCGGCAACGGAGGCGAATGGCTGATCACCGGCAACAGTTTTTTCAATTACCTGACCATACCTCCAGTCACCACACAACGAAGCATCCATTTTGTCGCAGGATGGATGTCGTTTGGGAACATCATCAGCCATAACCATATCGGAGGCAAAGCCCCGCTTTGTGGCGGAGCTCCATGGGAAAATACGGGTGTCAACAATTTTTACGGAATATTCATGGTCGCCGGATTTTCTTCCAATTACATCCTGAACAATACGATTTGTAATATCCATCAATCATCTTCTTCGGCAGGCGAATTTTACGGCATCATGGCTGACGAAACCTGGGTGATGGTTTCCGGAAACATCATCGGGCATACCGATACATCCAAAACAGTCAGAAATGCCGGGACTTATACTGCGATTGACGGAATCAGGATCCAGTACCCAGGCGGGACAAGCATCGTCGACCAAAACCAGATCATCAACCTAATCTTCACTGCCACTAATGGTGAATCCTATGCTACCGGAATTTTTGCCGAAAACTGCCACATCCGGAATAACCGGATAATGGGTCTGGGCAGCAGTCTGAGTTCAGATTTCACTCCAAATATTTTCGGTATATACCTGAACCTGTCTGCCGGCTATTTGAATGAGGTCTTTAACAATTCTGTCATTCTTGATGGCGGAATGGCACCTGATCCGACCATCTATGGCATATACGATTACAGCAGCTCGGAAGACTTTTATCAGGTTTATCACAATTCTGTAAGCATAAATGATGGTGCCGCGGTTTCAGGCCTGAAAACAGCTTCCGGGCGTATCCCCGATGCTTTTTATAATGAAACAGCCGCACTTTACCGTGAGAGCACTGCATATTTCGATCTGGAAAACAATACACTGGCCAATTTCAGATCCGCCACCAGCGGAGGTAACCATTACTGTTTCCATTATTATGACACCACCCGTTTTTCCTCCGATTATAATGACCTCTATTCATCCGGCAGTACCCTCGGCATTTTGGATCTGTCCACCATGAATAATCTGACCGACTGGCAAACATCCACCGGACTGGATATCCATTCCATCAGCCTTAATCCCTTATATGCGTCGAATAACGAAAACCTCAGCCCTGCTGCCGGTTCACCTCTGCCAGGCGCCGGAACAGGCCTCGACCAGGTTACAACAGATATTGACGGACTCCCCCGGGATCCGGTCAATCCGACCATCGGCTGCCATGAAGTGGCTTCCGTCATCGACAAAACATGGAACGGTTTGATTTCCAGCGATTGGAACACATCCGGCAACTGGAGCCCGGCCGGTGAACCCGGGCCAACGGAAAATGTACTGATCCCCGCCGGGACTCCGAACAATTGCGTGATTACGGCAGCGGGAGAGATTTGCAATGACCTGACCATTGCTGATGGTGCCGTATTGACGATGTTACCTTCGGGAACTCTTACCCTCATGGGAACCCTCTATATCCGGCCTTCCGGTTTGTTCAGAAATTTTCAACAAAACGGGTTGAACAACCGAGAGGAATAACAGCCTGCAATCTTTCCTTTTTTTTCTACTTTTGGCAAAATTAAACCCTGCCCGATGAATAGATTGTTTTCACTTGTTCTGATCCTGACCACCATTGCCGGTGGGAAATCCCTTGATGCTATGAATGATCAGCCTGTTTTTGCCGGAAAAGTCAAATCCATCTCGGCCGCCCGGGATCATTACCTCATCTCTTTCCCGGAAGGTCAGGCCAGGATATACCAGTATTCACCAACCGTTGTCAGGATACGGATCACGAAATCGCCCCCGGAAACAGACCTCTCCTATGCCGTTACCGGTAAACCTTCGGGAATATTTGCTGGCTTTGACGATCGTCGTGACTCTGCAGTCCTGCAGAGTGGGGAAATGCAGGTCGTGATCCATAAAAACCCTATGCGCATCACCGTCCTGGATAAAAACGGCGAGGTACTCACAACCGATCATCCCCTGCTTCCCGTTTCATGGCAGGGGACTCAGGTCACCTCATATAAAAAACTTCATCCGGATGAGCGTTTTCTGGGTTTGGGCGAAAAAACCGGGCCCCTGAACAAAAGGGGCCATGCTTACCAGAACTGGAACTCCGATGTTCCGGCTTATGCCGTGAACCATGATCCGCTCTATCAAACCATACCATTTTTCATCGGTGTTCATGGCCATGTGGCATATGGGATCTTTTTCGACAATTCCTTCAGGACCAGGTTCAATTTCGGAGCCTCCACCGATGAAGATTTCTACAGTTTTTCAGCAGAAGCGGGAGAGATGAACTACTATGTTTTTGGTGCTTCCAC
>CAYLVY010000009.1:0-4100 GCA_964387205.1 uncultured Draconibacterium sp. | reverse complement strand
TGGAGTTATTTCCCCGAATCTCAGGTAATGCACATTGCCAGCCAGTTCAGGGACAAGAAAATACCGTGCGACGTCATGTATCTTGATATCGACTATATGGATCAATATAAGATCTTCACATGGAACCATCAGCATTTTCCGGAACCTGGACAGATGATCGGTAAACTGAACCAGCTTGGATTCCATATAGCCACCATTGTGGATCCGGGGATTAAGATCGACCCCGACTATTTCTCCTACCGGGAAGGTGTTGCCGGAAAGCATTTCATTACCTATCCCGACGGCCGTTTTTATACCGGAAGCGTATGGCCGGGCCGTTGTCACTTCCCGGATTTCACGGAAGAAAAAACGAGACAATGGTGGGGTGATTCGTTTGTCAGCCTTACAGAAGCAGGTGTAGAAGGATTCTGGAACGACATGAACGAACCCAGCGCCTGGGGGCAAAGTATCCCCGATATCATCACCTTTGGTTTCGATGGCAGAAAAGGCACGATGCGGGAGGCCCATAACCTTTATGGACTGCTGATGAGCCGGGCCACTTACGAAGGCACCCGTAAACTGCTGAATGGTAAACGCACTTTCGGACTGACCCGGGCAGGCTATGCCGGAATTCAGCGCTATGCCGCTGTGTGGACCGGCGACAACGAGGCTACTGATGAACATATGCTGCTCTCTGCCAGAATGGTTACCGGGTTAGGCCTTTCCGGTGTTTCGTTCACCGGACCGGATGTCGGCGGCTTCATGGGCAATCCTTCCGAACAGCTTTTCACCCGGTGGATGTCGCTGGGGGTCTATACACCTTTTTTCCGTAACCATTCGGCCTGGGATACCAAAGCTAAAGAACCCTGGTCGTTTGGTCTGAATGTGGAACAGAAAGTGCGGGAGATGATTAACCATCGCTACCGGTTACTTCCGTATATTTATTCTGCTTTTTATCAATCGGTCATAACAGGCAGGCCTGTCGCGGCAAGCCTGGCACTGGATTACACGTTCGATGAAAAAGTGTATTGGTACCTCTACCAGAATCAATATATGTTCGGGGAACAACTTCTTGTGGCGCCGGTTTCCTGTGACCAATCAGCCTCCAAGGTGTACCTCCCTGAGGGACAATGGTACCGTTACACCAGCGACCAACTCTATGAAGGAAGTCAGGAGGTTATCGTTGACGCACCCCTGACCGACCTGCCGGTTTTTGTAAAAGCTTCCGGAATTTTGCCCCTTCAGTCGGTCATCCAGCATACCGGCGAAAAACCATCTCCTGCGCTGGAAATTCACATATACAACGGGACCAAGCCTGCTTCTTTTTTACTTTATGAAGATGACGGGATCACCTATCAGTATCAGAATGAACAATATATCCGGAGATCCATCTCCTTCCTGCCTCAGGAAAAACTCATCAGGTTTGAAAAACCGGAAGGGAACTTCTCTTCGAAATTTTCATCCGTCCGGCTTGTACTTCATGGTTTTGGCGAGCTGATGACCCTGGAAATCAATGGTACCCCAAAACAACTGAAATTGCAGACAGCCACTGCACGGTTCCTGGAGTTTCCACTGGGGATGGACATTGTGAAAATAACATACTGAGTTCTGAAAAATTTCAATTTATTCTGTATTCAAAATCCATTTTTTATATGCCGATACGTACCTTCATTGCCTGGATATTTATTTCAGCGCTCATCCTTTCCGGATGTAATCGGGACCATTTCATCTCTGACCGTACCATCCGCCACCAGGTTGAAAAGCAATACGAACAAAGGCTGCCATTACTGAACCAACGCCAGGAGCCGTTGCTCTCCGTGCTTAATGACGGTTTGACCGACCGGGAAAAGGAGGCGCTTCAGTTCCTCTATGCTTACAGTTCCCTTAATGACCTGGCAGATTATGACGGTGCATTTTTTCTGGAAAACATCCGGGCTTCCTTTGCAGCCAGGGACACCTTTCACTGGGGAAAAAATGTACCGGAAGTTCTTTTCCGCCATTTTGTACTTCCCGTGAGGATAAACAATGAGAACCTTGACTCCTCCCGGTGGATATTCTTCCATGAGCTGAAAGACCGGATCAGGTCCCTTTCCATGAAAGAGGCGGTATTGGAGATCAACCACTGGTGCCACGAAAAAGTCATCTACAAAGGTACCGATGGCAGGACCAGTTCGCCGCTGGCAACAGTAAAAACTGCTTTCGGCCGGTGCGGTGAGGAGTCAACCTTCACCACGGCAGCGCTGCGGGCGGCCGGCATTCCCGCGCGCCAATGCTATACCCCGCGATGGGCCCACACCGACGATAACCACGCCTGGGTTGAGGTTTGGGTTGATGGTCAATGGTATTTCATTGGCGCCTGCGAACCGGATGCCGATCTGAACATGGCATGGTTCACCCAGCCGGCTAAAAGGGCCATGCTGGTCAATACCACCGTATTCGGCCAATACCAGGGACCGGAAGATATCCTGGTCAGCGATACACTCTTTACCCGGATCAATGTCCTGCACAATTATACCAGGGTTAAAACCGTGACCGCCATGATAACCGATCCTGCCGGCAAACCTGTCGAAGGCGCCACCGTGGAGTTCCAGTTGTACAACTATGCTGAGTTTTACCCCCTTTTCAGGGGAACAACGACACCCGAAGGAACCATCAGGTTCACAACCGGTTATGGCGATCTGATGCTCCGCGCCGCCAAGGACAATCTCCAGGTGTTTGGCAAACTGGATGTCAGATCGATGGACACCATACATCTGTCGCTCCAGGAAAGGTCACCCGGTACATTTTCCGCATTCTTCGAACTGGTCGCACCATCTGAAGAGAAAGTGGAAGTTGTGGTTGATTCTGCCACCAGGGCAAAACTTCAGACACGGCTGGCAATGAATGACAAAATCAGGTCGGCCTATGAAGCCACGTTTATCGATTCTTCCAAAACATACAGGGTGGCGGCGCTGGCGGGTATCAGCGGTGATACACTATGGCACTTTTTGCAAAAAAGCAGAGGCAACTGGCGGGAGATCATCAGTTTTATCACCTCCACAACTCCTGCATCAAAGCCACTCATCTTTCCGTTACTTCAGAATATTTCGGAGAAAGACCTTCGTGATGTAAACCCGGAGGTATTGGAAGATGCCCTGACCGGGTTCAGGCAGGTACAGCCGACCGGAAAAAAAGAGATCGATTATCCTTACCTTCTCAATCCAAGAGTAGATAACGAATGGCTCCGCCCTTGCCGGGAAAAACTGCGCCAGGCTTTTGAGCCCGGGTTCATTTCCTTTGCAATTCATGATCCTGAAAAGGTGGCTTCCTGGATCAGGGATAACATCAAACCCAGTAACGAAAATTACAGTCGCGCTCCCATCACACCTTTGGGGGTGCAGGAAATCAGGAGCGCCGATCCCCACTCCATGAATGTCTTTTTTGTCGCCCTGTGCCGGAGTTTCGGAATTCCCTCCCGCCTCGATCCTGCCATGAAAAAGCCTCAGTATTGGCACAATAATGAATGGAAAGAGGTGATACTGCAGGGTGCCGCCGCCACACCGCCCGCAAAAGGTACGGTAATCCTGACCAACGACCCTGCCAATCCGAAAAAACCTGAATATTCCATTCATTTTTCCCTGGGCACCCTGGAAAAAGGGTTTTACAAAACTCTTGATTTTGAAGGGAGTCCATTGGTACAATCTTTTCCCTGTACCCTGGAAGCACCGGCCGGTCCTGCTTTATTGATCACCGGAAACCGGAATGAGGCCGGAAATGTCAACGTCCACCTTACTTTCTTTCAAGTATCATCAAATCAACCGGTACAACAGACGATCCTGCTCAGGCAGTTCAACGCTAAGGGAGATATTCCGGGCAAATTGAACGCGGAACATCTGGCGCTTTTCAAGGCCCCGGGTGCAGTGGTGGCGTGGATCAACCCGAATGCAGAACCTACCCGCCATCTGCTGGCTGAACTCAAGGAAAAGAAAACTGCATTGGAAGGATGGAAGGGTGAAATTGTCCTGGTTTTCCCATCCGAAACCGACCAGACAGAGTTTTCCCTCTCCTCGCCCTATTCCGGTCATCTTCCCTCCAACACGCGATTAACATACACAAAGTCCTTTTCCCCGGGTATGCATCAG
>CAYLVY010000008.1:39568-61172 GCA_964387205.1 uncultured Draconibacterium sp. | reverse complement strand
GCAGACGGCATGGACTGTCTGATTGATCATTCCAACAGCAATGTTCTGTATAATACCATCCAGTACGGCGAATTGTACAAATCGACCAATGGCGGCGCTGTTTTTTCCGGTATCTGGCCCGCGGTTGGCCCATGGGTTACCCCTTTGGTCATGCATCCTACCAACAGCAATATCATTTATGCCGGATACTATGATGTCTATAAAACCACCGACGGAGGTGCTAACTGGACGAATACGGGGGTAGATGGTAGCAGCGCCATCGCCATGGGGGTATCCAATCCGAGCCGGATCTATGCCGCCGCCGGATCTACCCTTTATATGTCAAATGATGCGGCAGCCAGTTGGTCCAATGTCAGCACGGGACTTCCCGGAGCGCAGATCTCTTACATTGCGGTGAACCCGGATAATTCAGCCGAGGTATATGTGTCCTATTCCGGGTATTCTTCCGGGACAAAGGTGTACCGGTCGCTCAACTCGGGTACTTCCTGGACCAATATTTCGGGAACCCTGCCCAATGTACCGGTGAACTGCATTGTCTTTCAGGACAATAACGGATCTCCGGATGATGCGCTCTATATCGGCACTGATATCGGCGTGTTTTACAGGGATGCCAACCACAGCGACTGGGTACCGTACCGTAACGGATTACCGGCAGTTCCGGTATATGACCTGGTGATCAATTATACCAACAACAGGATTACAGCGGGTACGTTTGGCAGAGGGTTATGGAGATCGGAGTTATACACTACCTGTCCACCTTGGTATCTGCTGACCACCGGCAATGACCCCAGCAATCCGAATTATACCGGCTACCAGTTCTATGAATCGTCCGATTCGATCATCGCTTCACGGATCATCACGGGTGGGATCGGGACAGATGTCACTTACAAGGCCAACAATTACATCAGGCTGACCACCGGCTTCCATGCCCGGGAAGACAACCTTTTCAAGGCTAAACTGGGCCCTTGTGGCAATGGAGTCCTCAGCCATCCGCAGATATCCGTTCCGGGTACATTTACCGGCAGAAAAGCAGAGGAGTAGCCATAAGTTGATCCCGAAAATCAAACAGTTTAAAATATGAAAAAGATAAGACAACGATATATTCTGACCGGAGCGGGCTCCGTGTCAGTTGCCCTGCTTTTCCTGCTGATGATCTGTTGGTTCCCTTCATCCGGACAACTGGTCATCACTCCGGGGACTACCTTGTATGTAGCTTCCGGGAGCACGCTTCATTCTTCGCAGAATGTGGTGATCAGTGCCGGCGCGACCCTGAATGTGCATGGGACTATGTTGATGCTGAAAGACTTCACGAACCAGAACCCGTCTGATAATGTCGTGGGTCCGGGCACGCTCTTTTTTAACGGCACCAATACCCAAAACATCTCGGGGCAGAGCATAGTTCAGCACCTGAGCCTCAGCAACAGCATGGGTGCGACCCTTTCGGGCCATACGCGTGTCAACGGGGTCCTGACCCTGACAAACGGCAGGCTAACCCTTGGCTCATACAACCTGCTGATGGGGCCATCTTCATCGGTAGGCGGTTCTCCGTCGGCTTCCAAAATGGTCGTACCCACAGGAAGCGGTCAAATGCGTAAGGAGTTCGCCACGGCTGGATCCTTCACGTTCCCGGTCGGGGATGCAACCGGTACCATTGAATTTTCGCCGGCGGTTGTAACCTTCACCTCGGGGATTTTTGGCTCCGGCAACTATGCAGGGGTCAATCTGGTCGACAATCAATATCCCGGCACGGCCATCAGTTACCTGACCCGTTACTGGAACATATCCACATCGGGGATTACCGGATACACCGGCAGTGTCAGTTTATCCTATCTGGCCTCCGACGTGGTTGGAATAGAGTCGGATATTTTCAGCACAAAGGTCAACACCTTGCCATTTGTCACCTATAATGCAGCCAATACCGGTTCGAAGAGGATCTTTGCCGACGGTCTCTCTTCGTTCGGGACCTTCACCGGTAACCTTGGCAGCGCCGGGCCTCCACCGATCCGTTCACTGCAAAACAAGAACATCACGAGCGGAATGACCACCTGTGCCGATGCCGCGCAGACGTTGCTGATTGCAGGTAACGGGACTACCTACCAGGTGCAGGGCGGGGGCAGTGTCACCCATATCGCCGGGGCTAACATTATCTATTACCCGGGAACACGGGTGTTTTCCGGTGGATATCTCCACGGCTACATCTCTTCTACTTTCTGTGCACCGTACATTCATCCGGCTCCCCCTGCGGTATCCCATGGCGGGGATGAGCAGCAAGGCGAACTGCTGAGCGACCGGAATATTGTAAGGATATTCCCGAACCCGACACCGGGCAATTTCACTCTGGAATTGTCAGGTAAGGTGGATCCATCCACGGTCAAGGTGGAGATCTTCGGACTTCTTGGCGAACGGATTGAGTTGGTCACAGGTTTAGCGGCTACCCGAAGCGAGTTTTCCCTCTCCGGCAGACCGACCGGGCTGTATATGATCCATGTAACTACTCTTTCCGGAACGGAGATCAGGAAAATCATTAAACAATAACCCTGAATATTTCCGGATAAAAAGAGGGCGTCCCCAAAGGGCGTCCTCTTTTAATTTTTACTTTTGTAAAAAAAAGCCATATGAAAAAGCATGTCATGTTGATCCTTCTTATGGTATTCTTTGCCTTTTCAGGCATTCGACAAACCAATGGACAAAACATTCTGGCGCCTGCAATGGCCGGTGGTTTATGGGGTTTCATCGACCAAAGCGGAAACTGGGTGATCAAACCTGCGTTCACGGATGCCCTCCCGTTTTCTGAAGGATTGGCCGCCGTTAAAAACAATCAAAGCTGGGGTTACATCGGGAAAGATGGAGCCTGGATTATTCAGCCTCAGTTCAAAAAGGCCAGGGGCTTTTCTGAAGGACTTGCCAGGGTTGGCGAACATGCCACGGGAATGTGGATCTATATCGGGAAGGACGGAAAGCAGGCTTTCGCAGCGAAATTTGAAAACTGCATGGATTTTTCCGGTGACCGTGCTGCGGCCAGGGCCGGAAAAAAATGGGGATATATCGATAGATCGGGCAAATTTGTCATCCCTGACACCTATGATCATGCCGAAACCTTCAGCGATGGGTTTGGCCGGGTTTCATCCGGTAAACTTTATGGTTATCTCTCCCCGGATGGTTCCTGGGCACTGACAACCGACCATGAAAATATCCGCGACATGAAGGACGGGATGGCCCCGGCAAAAGGGGAAAGAGGATGGGGGTTTATCAACAATAAAGGGATGGTGATCGTCCCGTTGATCAATGAACATGCCGAAACCTGCTCTGAAGGCCTTGCCAGATGCCAAAATAATGACAAATGGGGATATTACGATCCATCCGGAAAACTGGTCATTGATTTTACCTGGGAGAAGTGCCAGGATTTCTCGGAAGGATTCGCCGCCGTATTCAATGGAAAAAAATGGGGATTTATCGATAAAAGTGGTAAAATGGTAATCCCGCCGGCATTCAAAAAAGTGTTGCCCTTTTCGCAAGGCATTGCCGCTGTTCAAGATGGAGATCTTTGGGGTTACATCGATACCACCGGGAAATTCGTAATCCCTGCAAAAATTAACGACGTCAAATCCTTTTCTTCGACAGATTAACCTCTGTCCTGAAACCTGAAAACTGGTCACGGGATCTGAAATCCCCTGATCAGTTTTCCTTTTTTACGAAATTAAATTTCAACAATCCATGAAAATTAAAATAGGGATCAACGGAATCGGAAGAATCGGAAAGTTAGTTTTCAGGCTGGCAGCGGTGTGCGACGACCTGGAGCTGGTACATGTCAACGACCCGATGGATCCTGCAATGATGGCCCATCTCCTTGTCCGGGACAGTGTACATGGAAAATTTCCCCACCCTGTCACAGCAGGTAATGGTTTTCTGGAAACTGAGGGAAAGCGGATCAAAGTGACTTCGGCCATGTCTCCGGCCGATATTCCCTGGGACGATTCGGGTGTCCGGATCATCATCGAATCGAGCGGCCGGTTTAAAACCCGTCATGCGATGGAGCCGCACATGAAGGGAAGGGTTGAAAAGGTGATCCTGACCTGTCCTGCCGATGATGAGGTTGATCGGACAGTTGTCATGGGAGTTAATCACCATAAGCTGCTTCCCGGCGACCGGTTTATATCCAATGCCTCTTGTACCACCAATTGTGTGGCCCCGATGCTGAAGGTCATGCACGAATCCTTTGGGATCCGCAAGGCATTCATGAACACTGTGCATCCCTACACGAATAATCAGACACTCCTCGACGGAGCACACAACGATTACCGGCGGGCCAGGGCAGCAGCAGCCAACCTGATCCCTACCACCACCAGTGCCATCCGCGCAGTGGCCATTGTCCTGCCGGAACTCCGGGGACGGTTCGACGGTTTCGCTACCAGGGTTCCCATTCCCGACGGATCCTTCGTCGAACTTACTGCCCTCACCGAAAAACCTGCTACACCGGCACTCATCAGGGAGGTTTTCGCCAATGCCTCCCTCCATTCACTGAAAGGCATCCTCGAATATTGTACCGATCCGATCGTATCTTCCGATATCATCGGTAACCCCCATTCCTGCATCTTTGACTCCCTTTGCACCAGGGTGATCGACGGCGACCTGGTTCAGATCCTGGCCTGGTATGACAATGAGGCAGGATATTCCAACCGCATCCTTGACCTGACCAGACACATCGCCAAACTACCATAAAACTATCCATAATGACAACGCAGATACAGTCCAGGGCGCTGGAGGTCAACCTGGCCCAAACCCGTGAAGTGGAGATCAACATTCCGGACCACCATCTCTGGTTCATCGATCTTTCAAAACAATATACCGGGATCCACAAAAGGAGCCTCGATTTTTTCACCGAACTGCACCACCCGTTCTCTAACCGGTCGTTTCTCGTTGACCAGATGCCCGGATTGTTCCTGTCGGACTTCTGGTTTTATCAATCGCTGCCGGAATCGGAGAAAGCGTTCGTGATCGTGTGCGATGTAGCGGGACAATTGCTGAAAGACCCGCTTCCTGAGAAACTGGCAGGCAAAATGATCTATGCCTTCCTGAAATTCATCGAACAACTGACTGTCGATCCGGAGAAAAACCACCTGCCTGTAACCGTGGCCCTGACCCATCTCGAAGAAGGCCTGGAACCTAATCAGATGGCTTACCTGATCAACCTGGGGCTCTTTTTCACCGCCCTTAAACCTTTGGCCGGCCGCGAAGAGACCGCCCAAAGGGTTATAAGCTTTACCGGGGTAATGATCAGAAAAAACCTGGATTTCTGGCAGACGACCACCAAAATCGAAGAATGGTACCAGTCGAAAGAAAAAATCTTTGGCGACCGCTACAGACAAAAGATAGATTCCCTGGGGGTCCCGTTTTTCCGGGAACAGTACAGGCAATTAGCCGAATCCGGCGACTGGGAAAGCCTGACCGGCAGCTCCTTTACTTTCACCGATATCGCGGTGGCATTCCGGCGCTTCACCGACACATTCGACAGGGCCATTGAGCGGCTCCACTATCTTTTCCTGTTGCTTCACCTGCCTGGTATGGACCACCAGCGGGACTACCTGCTCTGGGACCTTAACAAAGCGATCCGGGATATCCGGAAAGAATTGACGGAAGAGGAGATCCTTACCTCCATCGATGAACTGTTCGAACTGTTTGATGAGTTCAGGGAGCACCATGTCGGAACGGTACTCGACTCGGTACTTACGCTGGGCAAAGAGATCATGAACAGCAATAACCACCGGTTGATACATTATTTCGAGGAAAGGCTGATCCGGATGGGTTTTGTCACTCCTGGTGTAATATACCTGACTGACAACTGGCAACTGCATGTCGACAGAAACCATGTCAAATGCTTACGGGTATGGATGGAGTTGATCGAATATTCCCCGGAGGTGATGAAAAAGTTGCTCTCCGCCCTGATCGTGAACCTCCGGCTGGGGGGGATTTTCATTTTCGACAACGACCTTTTCCAGCGGGATGTTTCCCGATTGTTAAACTCCGAAATCGCACCGATTTACAAACGTATCAAGCAACTTACGCGGATCTTTCCGGTTTACTTCAACGAAATAGGAGCGGAAGGGGAGTTGCGGGATGTCACTACCACTGTGGATGAACTTTCACAACGGGCCGACCGGCTGATCCATTTTCTGCGGAAGCAGATTCATACGGAAGGGAATAACTCCCATATTTATATCACCCTGGAAATCATGAAATTTTGGCATGATCTCGATATCAGGGGTTTGAAATCCATTGTGCCTGCCGATGTGCTCAGCATGGTAGACCCGGATGGCCCCTGGGTGAGGGGAGTCCATAAAGTGATTGATGCATTGTGCCAATCGGCCGGGGTAACCGTCGGGCAACTTTCCGAACTTGATATCAGTGAACTGGAAAGGATGTCGGAGCAACTGCCTGCGGATCACGAAACGGATGTTCAGCGGGTATTTTTAATGATACGCCTATACAAACTGCTGAAGGAGAAGTATTCCTTTGAAACCATCGACATTGCCGGGATCCTGGGCCGGTATACTTTTTTTACCCGCGAGGAGATCGAAGCATTATCCGGGCATCTCGTTGCCATGCAGAATGAGGAGGCCCTGAGGGTGATCTTTAGCTTCATGAACCGGCTGAACCAGGTGATCTTTGATCCTGCTGTCAGCCAGGGTTGGGACAACATATACCACAAGCGCCACATCGCTTTTGGCATCCCGTCGATGTACGGTGAATACCACGAAAAAAAATTCGAAGCGCTGGGCCTCACCTTCAGGCTCGAAGGAATTGCCACCATTCTGATGGAGCGCATCATTTCGGGACTCAATACCGATTATATCACGGCACGGACCCTGAAAAATATTTACAAAATCCTCATGATGCTCAGAGATGGGCTGGAACTGGACGGAATGCAGGACCAGGGGTTCAACTCGAACCTCCAGATGCTCCAGTACAGCCTGACCTCCGGCAGTTTTACCATCCGTCAGTATCTGAATATCTTCCAGTTCATGGGAGAGAGTGTCAAGGAGATCATACATCACTATTTCATAAGTCCGTATGATGACCTTCTGAAGATCATCACCCCGCAGATTTTCCCTGATGCATTGTCGGAAAACGGATCGAAAAATAACCAGTTTATCCATAAACATTCCGAAATATTTTTCCGCGACCTGATCTCCTCCGCATTCCTGATCCAGGAACTGGATAATTTCATCAGCAAAGTCCTGGGTAGTTTGCGAAACATGGCAGATAACTTTTCCAGCGACGATCTGCGGCAGATCATGTCATACGACCCCGATGTCATGATCTCTCCTTTTAACGTTCCTGTTGCTTCGCTGGACAGTCAAGTATTTCTGGGTTCCAAAGGATATTATCTCAAGGCATTGTTCGGAAAGGGATTTCCGGTGCCACCGGGATTCATCCTGACCACCGAGATGTTTCGGAGGAAGGATGCCATTCTGAAACATCCGTCGCTCCGGACAGAGGTGGACAACCTGATCAACCAGCAGGTAACGGAGCTGGAAAAAATTACAGGCAAGCGCTACGCCGACCCCACCAATCCCCTGCTGCTGAGTGTAAGATCGGGCTCGGCCATCTCCATGCCGGGTGCGATGAATACCTTTCTCAATGTGGGCCTTAATGACGAGATCACGGAGGAACTGAGCCGTCAGCATAACTTTGGGTGGACATCCTGGGATTGTTACCGCCGGCTGCTCCAGACCTGGGGCATGTCGTATCAGATCGACCGGGATGTGTTCGACCAGATCATCCTGGACTATAAAAAAGTGTACAATGTCACGAGAAAAATCGATTTTCCGCCTGCAGTCATGCGGGAGATCGCCTTTGCCTATAAAAAGGAACTGACCGACCGAAATATCCCTTTTGAACCTGACCCGATGAAGATGTTGCGGCAGGCCATAATTGCGGTTTTCGATTCATGGGACAATGCGCGTGCCAACGTTTATCGCAGCCACCTTCAGATTGCCCATGAATGGGGAACAGCCGTTATCGTGCAGCAAATGGTCTTTGGCAATATTCACCGCGACAGTGGTTCCGGGGTTGTTTTCACCCATGATGAGCGGGACAGGATGCCGGGGATCCATCTCACGGGCGACTTCTCGTTTCTGAGCCAGGGAGAGGATATTGTGGCGGGATTGATCAATACACTGCCCATCAGCGAGCGCCAGCGGGAGAAGTATTATGCAACATGTCAGATTTCACTGGAAAGCGCCTATCCCAAAATTTACGACCGTCTCAACCAGTTGGCCAGGGAACTGATTGAACAACACGATTTCGGCCATCAGGAGATTGAATTCACTTTTGAGACCACTGAACCTCAGGACCTTTTCATTTTACAGGTAAGGGACCAGACCATGTCCAAACCCCGGAAAAAGACTATTTTCACCACTCCAGCCTCCGAAATGAAAAAGGTTGGTACCGGGATCGGGATTGGCGATCAGGTATTGAACGGATACATTGCTTTTGACATGGATGATATCCGGATCATCAATGACCAATTTGGCCGGGGCCATTGCATTATGGTGAGGCCTGACACCGTTCCTGACGATATCGAGATGATCATCGAAAGCGACGGATTGCTGACAGGCCGTGGGGGTGCAACTTCGCATGCAGCGGTGACTGCTGCCAGCCTGGGGAAAGTATGTGTTGTCAATTGTACTGATCTTCAGATGAACGAGAAAGAAAAGACCTGCCATATCAGCGGCCATCTTTTCAGGGCATTTGATAAAATCGCCCTCGACGGCACTCCCGGCCTGATCTACAAAGGACATTATCCGACTCAAATCCAGGAATTCTGATCCGAAATATTCATCTTAAAACTCATAAGCTATGGAAATTGCATTGAAAGAGAAAAAACTACTGGGCATTAACGGTTTTGGACGAATCGGCAAACTGACCCTGTGGTACCACCTGCAGTCAAGGTACTTCGAAGGAGCCGTCATTAATGTGGGAAGAGAAATAGGGACAAGTCTGGAAGATATTGTACATGCCCTTTCCACCGACTCCACATACGGAACGCTGGACCGTTTCATGTACGGATGTACCGGAAAGAGATGCAGTATCACCATTACAGACCGGGAGGCCGGAGTGATCGTCATAGACGGGTTTCAGTTGAAAATACTACGGAAAGAGCGATTACCGCGCAATATCGGATGGGCCAGGGAAGGTGTCAGGATCGTGGTGGATTGTACGGGAAAATTTCTGGATCCGACAATCCCGGCCGATGATCCGAAGGGCAGTCTCGCAGGACACCTGGAAGCAGGTGCCCAAAAAGTGATCGCCAGCGCCCCGTTCAAGATCAAAAACAAAAATTACCGAGATACCGGAGAAAGCCCTACCATCATCTTTGGCATCAACCATCATCTTTTCGATCCCCTCCGGCATCATATCATTTCCGCTGCAAGTTGCACCACTACAGGGCTTTCACACATGATCAAACCCCTCCTGGAAGATCAGGAAACCATGAACATCCTTACTGCCTCCATGTCCACCGTTCATGCCGCTACCAATACGCAAAGCGTGCTGGATGCCGTTCCCTCGACCGGAGCGACCGACCTGCGGAAAAACCGGTCGGTGATGAACAACATCATCCTCTCCTCCACCGGTGCCGGGAAAGCGCTGGAAATGGTACTCCCCCAGATCGCCAACATAGGCTTCATGGCCGACTCGGTCAGAATCCCAACCAACACGGTATCGCTTATCTCCCTGAATATCACCTTCAACTCCAGGCTGAATACCAAAGGAGACCCGATCATCAGCGGTCCGTACATTAATGAGTTGTACCGTACTGCCTCCAAAGGTTCGCAAAGCGGATTACTCCATTTCAGCGAACAACAGAATGTTTCGGCAGACCTTATGGGATTTCCCGCCGCTATTGTCATCGAAGGACATGAAACCCACACCCGTACCGGGTTTATATCCCTTCCGGCCGAAATGCTCAGGACGGCAGGTATTACCGGTGACCGCACCTTCCAGTTGCCCGTCACCCATGCCAAGATATTCGGCTGGTACGACAATGAATTTGGAAGCTATGTCCGGTGCCTTGGCAAGCTAACCGAACACGCTGATTCTGTGACAAGATAATCAACAGCCACCCGATGACGGATATCACTTTTGCAAAGATGGAAGACCAGCCCTCCGTGTGGCGGTACGGGATAGCCATGGCCATTGCCAGCAGGATTGACATGGAGCGATGGGGGGTGCAGGCCATTTACCTGATCGGCAGTGTAAAGGACCACACTGCCGGTCCCGGAAGCGATATCGATCTGCTGGTACATTTCCGCGGGAATCACGCCCAGCAGGACCAATTGCTTTCATGGTTGAGGGGATGGGGAGAATGCCTCGCCGTGGTAACCGGTTATTCAGCCGACAACATACTGGATATTCACCTGATCACGGAGGAGGATATCCGGAACAAAACCAGTTTCGCCGTCATGATCGGTTCACTGTATAACAGCGCAACTTTGTTGAGGAGCCTATGAAACCATGTTTCTTCGTAACCGATCTCCATGGTCATCATGACCGTTACCTGGCGCTGGAAGCCAGGATGAGGCACGATGAGCCTTCTGCCCTCTTTGTGGGCGGCGATATACTTCCGCATTTCTCCGCATACCTTTCGGAAGAAGATTTTTTCGAAGATTTTTTATTTCCGATGTTCCGGAGATTGAAACGGGAAATGAAAACCCGGTACCCCGAAGTGTTTATGATCCTGGGAAATGATGATCAGCGCAGTGAGGAAACCATGATGACCGCCGGTGAAACGGAAGGGCTCTGGCACTATATTCACCGGCGGAAAATTCCGTTCGGGCCATTCAGCGTTTATGGATATTCCTGTGTGCCTCCGACCCCCTTCAGGCTGAAAGACTGGGAACGGTACGATGTCTCCAGGTTTGTCGATCCCGGATGCATTCCTCCCACGGAGGGGATCCGGTCGGAAGATACGGGTGAAGACATTGAGTATGTTACCATCATGCAGGAAATCAAGGATATGACGGGTGAAGATGACATGGCAAACGCCATTTTCCTGTTTCATTCTCCGCCGTATCAAACCAAGCTTGACCGGGCAGCGCTGGACGGGATGACGGTGGATCATGTCCCGCTTGATCTCCACGTGGGCAGCATCGCCATCAGGAGGTTTATTGAGGAACGTCAACCCCTGATCACCCTGCATGGTCATATTCATGAATCGACACGTCTCACCGGATTGTGGAGCGACCGGATCGGTCGAACCCGGATGTTCAATGGAGCCACCGACAGTCCCGGTTTATCATTGATCACCTTTTATCCGGATGAACCGGATACTGCAAAGCGATTGGAAATAAGATGATGGGGGATCAGTTCCCGAATTTATATCCGATAGTAAACAGAAAGCGCGAAGGATAAAGGGTTTGCTGACCTGATACCGATGCACTGGTCAGCGCCCGTTGCCAGGTATAGCGGACTTGAACGTGCCTGGCATCGAAGCCGATGCCGACATTGACACCCCACTCATGTGGTTGAAAACCATCTTTAAAGTCGGCGGATTTGTCACCATGCCGGCCGTAGAAAGTGTACTGGTAGTAACCACCGGCAAATGGAAAGAGCCTGACCTGGCCATTTCCCTCATGCACTATATTGAACTGCAGATTCAGCGGGGCCATCAATGCGTGGCGCCGGAAAACACCTTCGGATGTATTGCCGCCGTCGCTCAGATAGTTCACTTCAGGTTGAAGGGTTATGCGTTTTGATGTGTGGATGAGAAAAAAGCATCCGGCCTGAAAAGCAAAAACCCCCTTTGCGTTAAAAAAACCATCCGGCAAAATAAACCTGGAGCCACCAGCGCCCACCTGCATACCAAAACCAAACCTCAGGGAAGATTTCTTATGCGATGTATGATACCGGGGAGAAGGGGAGAGGATGGCCTGGCTGGCCATCCGGGTCAGGAGGGAAGCCAGAAACCGGGTAACCTCCGCCATCCCGTCGAATTCTACCAGACTGGTGATGTCGCCGGGTTCATGATATTCGGAATGAAGGCCGGTGAAGGCATGAATGGCCGGAATTCCCATTTCGCCAAACGGTCCGGTATCGGTACCCTGGGATACCTGGTTGTTAAGCCGGGAAACTTTCACGAAAGTCTCGCCTGCACTGCCGAGGGCCATCTCTGCTCCCTTTGCCAGGGTTGCCATCCCTTCCAGTTGCAGATCACCGGCGGAGTGGTACCTGCCCAGCATATCGAGGCTAAACATTGCCCGGATCGCATGCCGGGGAAAAACCGTGTCGGTACTGACAAAATGCCTGGAGCCCAGCAAACCGCTCTCCTCCGCATCAAATGCAATAAACACCAGGGATCTTTTCACTTTATCCCGGTTATCTTTGAAATACCGCGCCAATTCTATCATCACGGCGACCCCGGAGGCATTGTCATCGGCTCCGGGGTAACTCCCGGGTGGTTCAGGCGGATCCACTGAATACCCCAGATGATCATAATGGGCCCCCAACACGCTCTACTCGTTCTTTACCACAGGATCGGTGCCTTCAATAATACCGATGATATTGGTGGCAGTCACCATGGCAAGGCCTGCCCTCACCTCAAATATCTGGCGGTAGCCCCGGGATCCATAGGGGGCAAGGCCTGTTTCCCTGAATTGTTTTTCGATATAATCCGTGGCGAGCTCCTTCCCACGGGTTCCCAAGCCCCGGCCCTGCAATTCTTCAGAGGCAAGATAATCTACATGGTCGTATAACCGTTGAGTGGATCCTGAAAAAGATACCTCCTGACCGGCAAGGGTTCCGGTCAGGAGGGTACATACGATTAAAAAGGAGAGTACCGATTTCATGGGACAAAATTTTCTGTTTGTGCCCGGAAATGGTGGTAATTTCAAATTTCCATCCGGGAAAAATTAACACTCCGGATTGACAGGCTATTTCTTTTCAATGGTCATAACCGCATTGCCCATGGCCGGGATCACCGAAACGATTTTCTCAGCCATCCGGGTAACCGGGTTGATCCAGTAGGTTGTTTTGTCACTGTCGCTTTGGGTACTTACCATTTCGACCACCCAACATTCACCGGATTTCAGGGTTTCTTTTCCTGTTACGGATAGTTTTACTTGTTTTGCCTTCATGGCCGACATGTCGGTGGTTTCAAAGATCAGGCTGTATCCTTCTTTCAGGGGCCATCGGGCTATGATCTGGTCCGATCCGGGACCGTCGCTCAGCATAGCCGGTCCATAGGTTATTTCCATCTTGTTGCCGGCCATATCGACGGTGGCTTTACCCTGGGCAAATATCATGGATATTTTTTGTCCCATCTGTGACATATCCCTGGATACCGGAGTACCGTCCTGTTTATAGATCATGGCATCAGTGCTTTCCCCCATGGCGCCTGTTGAAAAATCGGTAACCAGCCAGTCGTTTCCTTTGGCTTCGATGGTTCTCTTCATTTCCATTGCCAGTTTTTGACCCTGTACCTCAAAGGTCAGGGTATAATCGGTAGTCGATGATTGCCAGACATTGCCCACGGAAGGAAGGGCGGTTGCTGACTTTTCCTCTTTCTTCGGTTCGTATTTCACCGTTTTGATATCCACCCGGAGTTTTTCCAGGGTGTTTTTCACATCCTCTTCCATCTCCTGCTGATACCTGCCACCCAATACCTCTGACAGGAATTTTTCGGTTTCGGCATACATAGCCTTCCGGTTCAGGGGTTTATAAAATCCATGTCCCTCATCTTCAGCCAGCAGATAATCCACTTTTTTTCCTTTTTCCCGCAGTGCGATTACGATCTGATCGGCTTCGGCCTTTTTGACCCTGGGATCGTTGGCGCCCTGAATGATGAGCAGCGGGCGGTTTATCTTCTCCGCGCTGAAAAGAGGGCTCGCTTCGCGTATGGCTTTTTTACCCTCCTCGGTATTGGGGTCGCCGACCATTGCGTAAAGAAATGCACGGGCCGCCTCCCAATAAGCCGGAATCGATTCGAGCAGTGTAAATAGGTTGCTGGGGCCCACAATGTCCACCCCGCAGGCATAGAGTTCAGGAGTAAAGGCAAGCCCGGCCAGGGTGGCATAACCACCATAACTTCCGCCCATGATGGCCACTTTATCCGGATCGGCGATGCCTTCCTTGATAAGATGTTTCACTCCCCAGGTGATGTCATCCTGCATAAGCTTACCCCATTGCATGTCGCCGGAATTGAGAAACTTCTTTCCATAACCGCCGCTGGCCCTGAAATTGGGTTGGAGGACTGCATACCCGCGATTGGCAAGGAACTGAACTTCAGCATTGTATCCCCAATAATCCCGTGGGCCTTTCGGCCCGCCATGCACAAGCACCACCACCGGAAGGTTCTTTCCGCCTGTTCCGGCAGGAATGGTCAGGTATGCCGGAATTTCTATCCCGTCGCTGCTGGCATAGGTGATTGGTGTCATCGGGGCGAGGTGCTTCTCAACCTCCTTCAGTTTAGGTCTGGGAGTGTACTGATGTACCAGTTTTTTGGTCGGAATATCAAAGAAATGAACTTCGGCAGCATATTTATCGCCGCTGATCGCCACGAGAAGCCGCTTATAGTCTTTGGTGATGCTCTGCAGATAGACTTCCCGGCCCTGGAACTTCGATTCGAGATATTTATAAGTGGCTTCCCACTGTTTATCCTTCCAGTAATATTCGGTCTTGTCGAGGGTATAGGTTGTGGCTATGATCTTCCGTGTGTTGTCGTTCATCACCAGGCCGCCGAAATCCACCTTCCGGTTGGGATCGCTCTCCATAAAAGTTATTTTTTTGGATTTCGGATCCATCACATAAAGGGTCGATTTGTCCAACTCCCCCTTGTTGGTAACGAGATAGCATTTTGAATTATCCTCATTCCAGCCGGCGATGTATGCCTGTTCATTGACGTTGAAGTCGTATATTTCGGTAAGCTTATTTCCTTCATCCACCCTGAGCATTACCGTATTTCCCTTTTCATCGGTCCGGCTCATGACACGGAGTTTCTCATCCCAGTCGAAATCATAGCCGGTGATACGGTCGTTGTTTTCATACAGTTTGGTAAGTTTACCGGTGGAGATGCTCAGTTCATAGAGATCATGCCATGCTTTGTCACGATCGTTCAGGCCGATGAACAGGCGGTCGGGATTCTTTTTGCTCACCGCATAGATCTGTGCGGTCACCTCATCCAATGGAGTCAGGTTTTTCGATTCAGGCAGCCCGTCCTCACCGGGTTTTCCCAGCGGATCGACCACGAAGATGTTCATGTTTTCATCTCCGTCCTTATCCTTGACATAGAGGATATATTTCCCGTCGTAAGTCCAGAAATAACCATAAAATGGCCGGCTGCTTCCGGTAAGCGGACGTGCTTTCTCAAATGGCTCATCAAAGGCTTTGACCCACAGGTTCATGATGCCATTGTATTGTTTCATAAAGGAGATGAACTTCCCGTCAGGGCTAAGTTGACCGCCTGATATTTCGGGATTGCCGAAGAAAAGGTCGCGGTCCAGCAAGGGTGTCTGCTGCGCAACACCGGTAAGGGTTAGTGCTGTCATGATACAGGTAAAGAAAAGAACTTTTAACGGTTTCATAAGAAAAATATTTGGTGAATAAAGATTTTATTTGACATCGGGATGCTGATAAAGTTACAATATTCTCATGCTTTTTACGGCTTTTTTTCATTAAAAGATGTGCCCGATACCGATATAAAGTCCCGGTCGGCCATCCTGCCGGTCCATAGGTATGCCATAATCGACGGCAATCACAAAGTTATGATTGATCGCTGCTCTTAAACCCAAACCTGCACTCACATGCATCCGGTCATGGGGCAGGTTCAGCAGTGTAACCCTGACGGAATCGGGAACGGCGCTGTAATCGACCGGTCGTTCGTTGACCACCATGCCCCCGTCAAGAAATCCGGTCAGTCCGGCAGTGATATGCTGCTTCAGTATCGTCTTTCTGAAGATGTTCCACCTCAGTTCCAGGTTGCCGAAGACAACACCGTCTCCCACAACCCGGTTTCGCAAAATCCCTCTAAGGTTCTTGGCCCCTCCCAATCCGTCGGGTTTCGTGGCAAACACATTGGAGGAAAACATATAAGGAAGCATATAGTAAGGAACCTCTCCGGCAATAGTTCCCTGATATCCAATTCTGTATGCCGAAACCAGGTGGTCTTTCCACAGGGTAACATACTGACGGTGGGTGGCCGAAAGCCTCAGGTATCGCCAGGAATTGCCCTCCAGCCCGGGTGCAGCCACCATAAGCAGTTCCGACCAGAGACCCCTCGAGGGTGAGGCTTCATTATCGCGGCTATCAAACAGAAAACCAGCCTTCAGCAGCCATGATACCCCTCCGTTTTTTTCCTTCTCTCCGATCAGTCCATACTGAACATACTGGTCAAACAACAAGGTTGTATCGGGAAGTTTTTTCTCCTCTGGTTTCCCTTTGTTCATCCGTCCGATATCCACGGTGGCCATTTCCATTCCGATCAGGTTCAGTCCGGCAAGCCAGCGGAGGCGCTGTGTCAGTATAGGGCCCTGCAATTCCACCATTGCGCGGTACATCAACCTTTCCATCTTATAATACATCCGGCTGATATACTCTTCTGCCCCTGACCGCTCCCTCAGCCAGTCATACCGTGTCTGGTAACCGTTAAAGCCGGTAAAATCAAGTGCTTTTTCAGGAATATAATCCACATCGGCCGTAACCCTGATCCCTCCGGGGATCAGATATTTTGAATCATAATAAACCTGATAAACCGCACTGCCTTTGGTAAACCAGGAACACTCCGCATAGAGCGTATGCCGGTATTCCGGATAGGTTGAACCATCTCCGTAATCATAGATTTGTCCCAGCAGGCCCAGTTGCCATCCCTGATCGGCATCGTAGGAAAGTGCAGGCAACGCGGCCCATGTCCAGCCTTTTCGGACAGGCCTGGCTCCATCCTGCAACACACTGTCGCGCTGAGGATAGAGCTCAGATACCAACAGTATGAAAAAGATAACAGCTACAGTGAATTTTTTCATTCGATCTGACAAACGCCTGAAAAGAAAAAGAATTATTACCGGATAATCTGATTTTTTCTGAATTTATTATTGACTCCTTTCCATAATTGCTTTGTTTCGCGAACATGTTCTCCACCGGATCATCCCCAAACATCCAACCATCAATATCCCGCTGAGAAGGATTGCCCATCCGTTTTCCGACTGACCAAATGACCCGGAATCGAACTGCCAAAACCCTGAACTTTCCAGCCAGGTTACCACCACTACGGTACCATTCTGGATAAAATGGGCCAGAATGGGCACCCAGAGTGAGCCGGAATAAACCATCATGTATCCGAGGATCAATCCAAGCATAAACCGGGGAATAAAACCATAAAACTGCATATGCATGGCTGAGAAGCACAAAGCAGAAAGGATTACGGCGAGATGAATTTTCCCGAGCCATTCGGTGAACAAACGCTGGAGTACTCCCCTGAACACCATCTCTTCACCAATTGCCGGAATCACGGCAATCATGAAAAGATTAAAAAGAAAAGTCCCGGTATCGGGCATTTTCAGGAATGCTTCAGTCAATGCTGCGGCCTGGTCTTCGGTATCCCGCATCCACTGCTCCACATCGCCAAGCCACGCGGGAAACGACATCGATTCATTGATCGCGATCAGCCAGTTGATAAAGGGCATGGAACTAAGCACGGCGAGGGCCGCAAAACACAACACCCAAAATCCCGGCATGCGATGCATCGAAAGATAATGCACCGGGATTGAGCTGAACAGGAGGGCTGCCAGGATTGGCGGGACTACAAACAAACCCGTTGATTGCAGTACCTGAAAATAGCGAAGGAGGTTGAGGCTGTCGGGATCATCGGATAACTCAACCGCTTTCATCAGGTCGGGCAATCCGATCCCGAAAACCGGGACCGCCAGGGCAAGTCCGGCGAGGAAAAATATCCCGAATGAAGAGATCATCAAAAGGAGAAAAAACAGGATCCTTGGAAACGGGGTGAGGGAATACAGCAACGGAGCTTTCAAACAGGCAGGTTTTTTGGCTATTTTTGCCGCTAAATTAAGATTTTCTGGTCACGATTGGTCATACCGCTTTGGGTGAATTTCCGCTTTTCCTGGCACCGATGGAAGATGTCACCGACTCTCCCTTTCGGATTATCTGCCGGGAATACGGAGCAGATGTGCTGGTAACAGAATTCATTGCCGCAGAAGGGTTAATACGAGATGCCGCCCGCAGCAGGTTGAAGATGACTTTTCAGCCCTCTGAGCGCCCCATTGGGGTTCAGATTTTCGGAGACAATGTTGGTTCCATGATGAAAGCAGCCGAAGTAGCGGAGGCGGTTGACCCGGATTTTATCGACCTGAATTTCGGTTGTCCCGTAAGGAAAATCGTAATGAAAGGGGGCGGGGCGGCATTACTGCAGGACATCCCCAAAATGGTACGTATGACTGAATCCGTGGTAAGGGCCACGCGGTTGCCGGTAACGGTAAAAACCAGGCTGGGATGGGACGAGCAGCATAAGGAGATCGTGGATATTGCCGAAAAGCTTCAGGATGCAGGCATCAGTGCCATTTCCATCCATGGCCGCACCCGTGCTCAGTTGTATGGCGGAGTGGCCGACTGGACGCTGATCGGCGAGGTAAAGAACAACCCGAGAATACATATTCCGGTCTTCGGAAACGGTGACGTAGACTCCGGCCCCAAAGCCGAAGAGATGAAAAACCGGTATGGTGTGGATGGCATCCTGATCGGCAGGGCTGCTACCGGCAATCCGTGGATTTTTCATGAAATAAAACAATGGCTTGCCGGTCACCTGCAGCCTCCGGCTCCATCGATGAAGGAGAGAATTGAACTGGTGCTCCGCCATCTGGAAACCTCCGTATCTTACAAAGGGGAGAAGACGACGGTATACGAACTGCGTCGCCTTTATTCCGGTTATTTTAAGGGCATAGCAGATTTCAAACCCTGGCGGATGCAACTCGTTACCGCTCCGGATGCCGATGCGGTCCGTGAAATTTTATTCCGGTTATCTGTGAATATTCACCATTCCGGAAGGGAGTGACACGGATACAGCTGCATCCGGATCACGGGGCTATTCCGAAACCAGCGAAGGGTTTTCCCCGATGGCAGGAGGTGCCGGAGAAATGTCAGTTTTAACCTTGGAAGTGCGTTTGGCAGAACGTGTTTTTGAGGGCGTTCCGGCTCTCTTTCCCGTTATGCTTTTCTTCGTCCTGCGCGTTTTCGCGGCAGCAGGCACCGGACTGTCAGCCAGGGGTTTGACCTTCTCTTCAGTTTTCTCCTTTTTCACCCTTGGTTTGCGTTTCTTCTCCTCTTTTTTCTCAGGAACTTCAGTGGCTGGCGGGGTTACTGTTTCCGGTGCCGGAACCGGGACCTGAATGGTTTTTTTCTTTCTGCCACGCTTCCCTTTCTTACGTTCTTTCTTTTCAGGCTGAGGTTCGTCCATCCCGGCAAATTCCTGAGCTCCCAGCTTGGCAAGCAAAGACTTAACCTCTTTGACATGTTCCAGGGCCGCCTCCAGTTCATACCGATAGTTGATGACGAGCATTTCTATCTCTTTCTCACTCAGTTTGATTGATTTTGCCATGTTTTGACAGATTGATATTCAAAATATTATTTCACTTTGACCTTGGTTTTGACCTCTTCCAGAAACTCTTTCGAAGGCTTGAAAGCGGGGATGACATGAGCCGGCACCTCAATCGAGGTACCCTTAGTGATGTTGCGCGCGATTTTGCGGGCGCGCTTTTTCAGAATAAAGGAGCCGAATCCGCGCAGAAATATTTCATTTCCGCCAGCCATTGTAGTTTTCATGGTCTCCATAAGGCTTTCTACTACGGCGATAACCTCAGGTTTCTCAAGGCCGGTGTCGGCAACAATTTGATTAATGATCTCAGCTTTGGTCATAAAATTAATGAATTAATGGTTTGGAACTTTTGACGGGATAAAGGTATTAATTAACTCAATATCCGGAAAATAATTTTTTAAAAAAACTGAAAACCATAATGATCCTGAAGGAAAGCTGGTTGATGATTCATGATGATTTTAAACCGTTTTCGGCGAACTGCTCTTTTCCTGCCAGAAATCCTGAGGCTGTCAACACGAAAAAAACTATCCCGGCCTGACGTTCCAGTGCTGATTCGGTAAGAAACAGCGCCACCACCACCAGGGCAAAGAGCGGAGGGAAAAGCATACTTTCTCCCGGCCTGATAAATGGCATTATCAACAGGATACACAGTAAGATCAGACCGATGGCCCCCTGTCGCACCAGGGTCTCCATAAACTGATTATGCAGGTTATAATCCAGGTAACCGGTATCGTTGCCGGTCCTGCTCCCGGTATAAAGGCCATATTCAACCATTTTTCCGTTCAGGGCGGTTTGAGCATCCGCCATTCCTGTACCGGTTATCCAGGCATGACGGTCGTTCAGCGTTTCGATGCCAAAGCGCCACAGGATCAACCTCAGTTGCAATCCGTTCGGTTCAGGTGCATGCCGGAAATCGGGGGCAAACGCTCCTCCCGGACTCGATTCCAGCAGCGGTTTTATCCTGGTGATCAGGGGTTGGGCCCCGGCTAATATCAGTACCCCACCGATTATCAGCCAGATCTTCAGGCTTCCCGTGCCGCGGAAGATAATCTGCCGGTGGTGCCAGATCAGCAAAGGTATACCGGCCACCAGCAGCATCCGTGCAGCCATAAGAAATAATATGATTGTAAGAAATAAAAGAACCGTTGCCTTCAGCCATGGTCTATCGGGCAACCATGCAGGATTGCCGGCCATAAACAGGGCATAAAGCAGGTAAAGACTGAAATAGATGGCTCCGGTATGCAGCGGGGAGGCAAGCTGGTGATAGGAAAACTCTGCCGGGTCGCCGGTAATGTGAAACCTGATGATTGCGGCAGGCAAAAGAAGTGCACTGCATATTAACAGGGAACTGGTCAGCGCTCCGGTGGCGATGGATACCAATTCGCTCCTGCGGATCGCGGTTATCAAATAAAGAAGGGGTATAACGACAAACGACAACTGTTTTTCGGTTTCTTTCCATGCAGGACTGATTGGTCCGGTGGTAAATAATTCCTTTGCCTGGTAGAGAAAAAACAGAAAAAAAGGGACTGCATCAAGCCACTTTCGATCCCTTTGCCGGGAACGGAACCGGAGGATGCTCCAGGTGGTGGTTATTGCCGTTAAAATAAGGCAAATACTGGTCATTTTCAGGGATATGGGCAGGCTGAACCACACCAGGTACCAGCAACTCCGCTCAGCCTCCTGCAAACCCCACCGCCCTGTAAAAGAGTTGCTCATATTGGTCAGTAATGGTAATCCAGGAGTGTTCATCCCTGATCTTATTATAATTAGCATGAATAAACCGGCGGAATTCCCCTTCCGGCGGCGAATCAGAAAGGAGTACGGCCAACGCTGCAGTATCAGCATAATAGTGTGCATTTTCCAGCAGTACGGCCCGGTTGAAAGGATTATCATGGGCCAGGATCCTGCATCCGCAACCCATCGCCTCCAGAAGTGAGGGGTTGGTACCCCCGGCCGAATGACCGTGAAGGTAATATCTCGAAAAATGGCGGATGGCATTCAGCATTT
>CAYLVY010000008.1:0-39558 GCA_964387205.1 uncultured Draconibacterium sp. | reverse complement strand
TCGGGATCATACTGCGGAGCCATAAAACGGATCAGTGGTTCATTCTTATAGCGTGAACGGAGCACTTTACCGTATCCGGTATGGTTGGAGAATATCAGCAACGGCAGGCCTGAGGGATCCTGCAATTTAGCCATGACCGCCATTTCGATATTATTCTCCGGTTCCATCCGCGCTATAATCAGGTCGTAACCACCGGGCAGGAGACCCTCTGCCGGGGGCCGGAATGGCGGACAGGGTGACGGAATTCGGGCGCCATAGGAAATCAGTTCCACCGGAGTATTATAGTGCTTCTTCAGGTAATCGCGGATCACCGGGGAGTCGGCTACCAGAAATCGGCTGGCGTCAGCAGCCCTGCTTTCTGCCGTTCGTAAAAAACTTTTTGTCATGCCGGAATATTTGGCCCGCTGCCATTCCATCCCATCCATATTGGTGATATGAACGGAGCCGGGATACCACAGTTGATGCCAGACCGAATCACTGGTATAACCCAGGTGCAGTATAATATCGAATTTCTGACGGCGCGAGTGAAGATTACATCCCAGATCATAGAAAAACTGACCGGCGGTGCCCATCCAGCCCTCCGGGTCTTGTTTATATATCAGCCTGACACCTTTGAAATGAGGATATTTCTCGCTGTTTCGTCCGGAGCAGTATACCGTTACCTGGTGCCCGCGTTCCACCAGCCTGACCGATAATTCCTGGGCCAGCATCTCAAACCCGCCATAGCGGTTAGGCACACCACGACTGCCGATGATCCCGACCGAAAGTTTAGGTTCCACGCTCCAGAATGTTCAGGTATGCATCCTTTGTTTTCACAGCAGCTTTTTCCCATGTGTAATTGGACAGGATATGTTCACGGAAATCGAGGCTGTTTTCCCGGTTCAGTTCACGGGCGAGGGCTTTTTCCAGATCCCCGGGATTATCGGCATCGCAGAAACTGGCATGGTTGGAAAAATAATCTCCGGTATCGCCACCCCTGCCCACCACCAGGTTACATCCCATGGCCCCTGCTTCGAGTGAACTGAGGCCGGTGGTTTCAAACCAGCTCGGTAAGGCATGCACCTTGGAACGCGCATAATGGAGCACCAGTTGCCGCTGGGGCAGATAACCCGGAAATTGTACATGGGGATGGGCAATCCGGCGGCAATAAGCCATATACCCGCCATGGTTGGGGGGAGGATTGCCGATAATGAGCAGTTTCACACCGAGTTTACGGGTTGCTTCGATAAGCTGGTGCTGGTTCTTCAGCCCGTAAATCTGACCTACACAAATGACGAGATCACCGCGCCGGTCATTCCTGCCGGGAATCTTGAAAAGAAAGGGATCGATACCATTCGGGATAATCCTGTATGGAGGTTGGACATCGTCGCTTCCGAATTCCCTGACCAGTCGCGAATATTCCGAAAAGGAATTTGGCAAAAGCATCCTGGCCCCGGTAATGATTTTCAGCATGGCCCGCCGATGGCCCTTCAGATAACTCCGGCTCACCAGCCGGTCCTGACCTCTGAACATCCGGTAACAGGTTTTGATATATTCTGAACGGTTACGGCCTGCCATTCTGAACAAATGACGAGAAATGGCGTTTCGGGCATGGGTATCAAACCCCGAATAATCTACATAAATGGTGCTGACCACATAGGGCAGACGGGAACGTACGATATGCTCCAGATGGTCGGCAGGACGTGAGAGGTTAAAGAGATGCAGCAGATCATAATTCCGGTATTCAATCTGTTCAGAGGCCCGGAAAACATCTGCCCGAACCCCCAGTTTTCTCAACTCCCCGGCAGTACAAAGCGCCTGTATGGTATCCCCTCCCCTGACGACCTCAAAGGTAGACCGTATAATGATTGCAACCCTTAATCCTTTCAAAACATGTTATCCTTGAAACCAATATCAGGCAATATTACCAATTTTTCGGCAACGGCTTGCAGCAATTATATATCCATCTGTAACATATCCATAAAGAATATTTGAACCAGCATTTAATAATACATATCTTTGACCGGTTTATTTTTTCCGAGAGATCAAAACGGATGGTGTCCACCCCTTCACCCAAAACGCTGAACCAGCCTCAACACCTGAATGGAGAAGGAGCAACCACAACCCGGAGCATGTTAAACCCGGTGTGGCTGAAAGCAGCAGTACTGGGCTGTTTATGGGCTTCGTCGGAGATCATCCTGGGAAGTTTTCTGCACAACCTTCGTATCCCTTTCAGCAGCATTCTTTTGTCATCCGTCGGAATAATTTTACTGATCTCGGTCCATCACCAGTGGACCGACCGGGGCCTGATCTGGCGTGCCGGCCTGATCTGTGCGCTGATGAAATCGGTATCGCCCAGCGCTGTCATTTTCGGCCCGATGATCGCGATCTTTTCCGAAGCGGTGCTGCTCAACATCTCCGTCACCCTGCTGGGAAGGAATATGATCGGGTTCATTGCAGGGAGCATCCTGGCCACCTCCTGGAGTTTTATGCAGAAAGCCATCAATTTTATCATATTCTATGGATTCAATATTATTGACCTTTATGAATCCCTGGTAAAGTTCGCGGAAAAACAACTTCAATTCCGGTTCGAACATCTTTATACTCCTTTATTGCTGCTTTGGGCCATTTACCTCATCGCGGGGCTGCTGGCGGCACTGGCCGGTCTGTATATCGGCCGGACCGCCTTTCGTGGTGAAAATCCGGTGATCAACATGGACAGGAAACGAATCTGGCACCTGAAATCGGGCCGGGATGCTGCTATTTTCCCATATTCGGCAGCATGGCTGGCGTTTTCCCTGGTCGCCATTCCCGGCATCATGATCCTGATGAACCGGCAAAACCCCTTAGTGTGGCTGGCAGCCGGCACCCTGGCACTGGTCGTCTGGGTGGTCAGATACCGCAACATACTGCGGCCGCTCAGGAAACCAAAGTTTTGGATAATGTTCCTGCTGATCACCATGGCTATGGGTTTCCTGGTTACCGAATTCCAGACACCCGGACTAAGCCGTCGGGAAGGCCTTATGATCGGCTTACAGATGAATTTCCGCGCTGCGGTAATGATTGTCGGTTTTTCAGTGGTGGGGAAAGAACTTGGCAATCCTTTGATCCGGAACAGATTTTCCAGGTCGCGGTTCAGCCAGGCCCCCCTGGCCCTCGAAGTGGCATTCGAAACCCTCCCGTTCGTGATTGCCAACACACCTCCGGTGAAGGTCATCATCCGGCAACCTTTTCAGGCCCTCCGACAGCTCTCGGCACAGGCAGGTTTCTGGCTTACCCGAATGGAAGTTTCGATGAGAAAGAAACGAAATATTATCATTATCAGCGGACAGACCGGCGACGGGAAAACCACCCTCATCTCCGAACTGGCGAACCTTTTCCGCAGCCAGGGTCTTCGTCTGGCAGGGACGGTTTCTCCGGCGGTTTTCGATGATGGACAGAAAACGGGGTACAGGCTGATCAACCTAGCTGACGGGGAAAATTGCCGCCTTTCTTCCACATTGCCTGCGCCAGGGCTGATCAATGTGGGAAGGTTCTATTTCTATCCCGAAGGGATCGATTTTGGCATCCGGGCATTGACACCGGATCCCGGCCAACTGCCCGACCTGATGATGATCGATGAGGTGGGTGCATGGGAACTTCAGGGGCAGGGTTGGGCACCGGCACTTCACCGGCTGATACTGGAGTATGATTTTCCCATCCTTATGGCCGTGAACGAAAATCTCACCGGAAAAATAACCGAAGCCTGGCAGTTTAAAGATCCTTTGGTTCTGAAAGCCGGAGAAATCAATGCCGGGGAGGGCTGCGGCCTGATCATGAACTTCATTCAAACCCAATCATAATGAAATCAACCAAAAACAAACTGTATGGAATTCATTGATTTTTCACTCGTGAACTGGTCAAGGGCGCAATTTGCGCTGACGGCCATGTACCATTGGTTGTTTGTACCGCTCACCCTCGGGCTCTCCTTCATCCTTGCCTTTATGGAGACCCTGTATGTGAAGACAGGCAACCCGGAATGGAAACGCATAACCAAATTCTGGATGACCCTCTTCGGGATCAACTTCGCCATCGGCGTGGCCACCGGCCTGATCCTGGAATTCCAGTTCGGCACCAACTGGTCCAATTACTCCTGGTTTGTCGGCGACATTTTTGGCGCCCCGCTTGCCATCGAAGGGATCATGGCCTTCTTTCTGGAGAGTACTTTTATCGCGATCATGTTCTTCGGATGGAACAAAGTGGGAAAAAAGGCCCATCTTGCCTCCACATGGCTGGTGGCTGTCGGATCCAACCTCTCTGCCCTCTGGATCCTGGTGGCGAACGGCTGGATGCAATATCCCGCCGGTATGAAATTCAACCCCGATACCGTCCGTAATGAAATGGTCAATTTTTGGGAAGTGCTGTTCTCCCCGGTGGCCATCAACAAGTTCCTGCATACGGTTTCCCAGGGTTATGTGCTTGCTTCGATATTCGTGATCGGAGTCAGCGCATGGTTCCTGATCAAAAAGCGTGAAGAGCTCTTTGCCAAACGAAGCATGGTGGTGGCCTCCGTTTTCGGCCTCGTTTCCATTATCTTCACCATCCTGACCGGGGACGGTTCGGCACGTACAGTGGCCCAATATCAGCCCATGAAATTCGCCGCCATGGAAAACCTGTATCAAGGCCAGCAGAACGCACCGTTAGCCGTAATAGGTATATTGAAGCAGGATCCAAATGACGCCATTCATAAAAAGAGGGATTTTGTTTTCAATTTTGAAATACCCGACATGTTGTCCTACATGGCGTTTCTGGACCCGAATGCCTATGTCCCGGGAATTCATGACCTGGTACACGGCAATCCGGAGCAGGGGATTCCCTCCTATGAAGAACGAAGCCAAAAGGGTTTGATGGCCATCAACGCCCTGGCTGCCTATAAAAAAGCCAAAAAAGAGGGGAATGACAGCCTTTCCGCGGCATCGCTGAAAACCTTCGAGGAGAATTATCCCCATTTCGGTTATGGATATTATGCCAACAGGGATGTACATGAACTGATCCCCAGCATCCCCACCTCCTTCTATTCCTTCAGGATCATGGTCGGCCTGGGGTTCCACTTCCTGGCACTTTTCCTGGTAGTCCTCTGGCTTACCCTCAAAGACCGTATCTCCAATAAAAAGGTGATCCTCTATACTGCCTTGTGGACCATCCCCCTGGTTTATATCGCCTCCATGCTGGGTTGGGTAGTGGCGGAAGTGGGACGCCAGCCCTGGGTCATTCAGGACATTCTGCCCACCATAGCCGCGGTATCGCAGGTGGATACCGGTTCGGTGCAAACTACGTTCTGGATGTTTGCCGTCATATTCACCGGACTGCTGATCGCAGAGATCAAGATCATGACCGCCCAGATTAAAAAAGGCCCTTCCACCGATTTATCTTCAAATCATTAAAAATATAGCGTTATGTTCGAAACATTTTCACACGCCACGCTCCAGGAATACTGGTGGATCATCGTATCCCTGCTGGGCGCCCTGCTGGTTTTCCTGATGTTCGTCCAGGGAGGACAAACCCTGTTATATACCATTGGAAAAACTGAAGACGAACGAACCCTTCTGGTGAACCTCCTCGGACGTAAATGGGAGTTCACCTTTACCACCCTGGTCACCTTCGGCGGAGCCTTCTTTGCCTCCTTCCCCTTGTTCTATTCCACCAGCTTCGGCGGGGCATACTGGGTCTGGATGCTTATCCTGGTAGCTTTTGTCGTGCAGGCCATATCGTACGAATACCGTACCAAACCCAACAATTTTTTCGGCCGCAGAACTTATGAGATCCTTCTGTTCATCAACGGATTGCTTGGAACCGTCCTCATCGGCACCGCCGTGGCCACTTTTTTCACCGGCTCCTCCTTCTCGGTCAATAAACTCAACCTCACCGACCTCACCTCCCTTCGCATGCCGGTAATCTCCGAATGGACCGGCCCTGCCTACGGACTGGAAGCAGCGCTGAACATCCACAACCTCACGCTGGGGCTTACTGTATTCTTCCTTGCCAGGGTACTGGCCCTTCTCTATTTTATGAACCGGCTCCATCACGCCGCGATGATGGAACGGGTAAAAAAACATCTCCTCTATAACGCCATCCCGTTCGTCGTATTCTTTCTCACGTTCGCCATCTGGCTTTTACTGCGCGACGGGTTTGCGGTCAATCCCGCGACCGGCGAGGTATTCCTCCAGCCTTTCAAATATTTCCACAACCTAATCGCGATGCCGGTCGTCGCGGTACTTTTCGTGGCCGGTGTCGCCCTCGTGCTCCTGGGGATTATCCGCCCGATCGCCTGTTTTGAGAAATGCAGTACCAAGGGGATATGGGGAGCCGGAATCGGGACCGTGCTCACAGTGCTTTCGCTTTTTATGCTGGCTGGTTTCAACAACACCGCCTACTACCCTTCCACCTATGACCTGCAAAGTTCCCTGACTATCGCCAACAGCTCCTCCAGTTATTACACCCTGGTGGTCATGAGTTATGTCTCCCTGCTGGTGCCCTTCGTACTGGCCTACATATTCTATGCCTGGCGGAGCATCGACAATAAAAAGAGCGATATTGCCGAAGTTAAAAGCAACTCACACATTTATTAAAGCGAAACATTATGATCACAGAGATCCTTTGGTTCATCAGCTGGCCGGTGTTGATCGCCGTGACCTATTATCTTGTTCGCTGGGCGGTGGACAGGTTTGAATCAACACGTAAGGCTTAAAAATTAAAAATGAGGCTGCCTCAGGAGTCCGGGGCAGCCTCATTTCAGAAATTAACGGTCAGTCTCAGATTTTATCCTTCGGCAACTTTTTGGTGCAGAAGAACCAATCATAGCAGGTCACATCGGGGTCGTTCGCTTCCATCCTGGCCTTGGCAACGCCGCATGAACCGGCCGTCGGAACGATTACATCATCGCCCGGGCGCCAATCGGCAGGAGTAGCGATGGAATGTTTGTCGGCCGTCTGCATGGCAATCAGGGCACGCTTTAACTCGTCGAAATTCCGGCCCATGGAGAGGGGATAGTAGATGATGGCCCGGATTGTTCCTTTCGGGTCAATGAAAAAGACAGCGCGTACCGCCTTGGTGTTGCTTTCACCCGGCTGGATCATACCATACTTGGTGGCCACATCCATGGTGATATCTTCGATGAGGGGAAAGGTCACCTCAACATTTTTCATCCCTTTGTATTCGATCTTCTCCTTGATAGTGCGCAGCCATGCAATATGGCTGTAAAGTCCGTCGACTGAAAGACCGACCAGTTCGCAATTCAGGGCCTTGAATTCATCCTGCATGGAAGCGAAAGTCATAAACTCGGAGGTACACACCGGTGTAAAGTCGGCGGGATGACTGAAGAGAATGACCCATTTTCCCTGATAATCGTTCGGGAAACTGATGTTCCCCTGGGTGGTTACGGCGGTAAATGCAGGCGCAGGATCGCCGATCCTGGGCATGGCTACAATCTGGTTGTTGTCCATAATACTGTTGATTTGTTAATAATTGGATTGATATGGTTATTATTTTTTTTCACCTGGATGTTCCCGGATAAAATTTCCAATGATGTGCAACTTCATGTCCCTGACAACAAAACCCGGTATCTCGTGCTCCCTGAAATATTCCTCCAAAAGTTGCTGCAACCCCGGATCGGAGTAATCTTCGATCCGGTCCGATTCTGCACAACAGAGATGATGGTGCGGTGCCGATATCGCCTCATACCTCATGATGCCGTATTCCGTCATGACCATGTTCACCAGCCCTTTCTCCACAAAGGTCTCCAGCGTTTTATATACGGTGCCGGTGGCAATGTTCGGATGATTCTTCTTGATAAATTCACTGACCTGTTCCGCCGTGGGGTGGTTATTCAGTGAAATCACTGCTTCCAGTACCGCCATTCGCTGCGGGGTGATCTTCAGTCCTTTGTTACAAAGAAGAGAAACCAGATGGGAATTTTCCATTTGATAGCAAATTACTAATAGGAATTATTCTTTGCTGATAGTTTGCAAAGGTAGTTTTTTTTACAATAACCCGTAATGAAAAAAAATATATTTTTGCCGGCATGTTCCTTCCCATTTCGTTTTCTTCAATACTGATCAGGAAAATTATTGTTAAGATGAATATTATCAGACGTAACCCTTTTTTAATACTGACGATCCTTTTCTGTACCTTGATCACCATAACTGCTGCGCAATCACCTTATGTAAAGCAGATACTCATTGCCAACAGCGGCAAATTTGAATTTGCCCCCCCCTATTCCGATTTTGTGACATTACAGTCGAATCATCCGCTGACCGGCAGCGGGACTTACATTCACACCATCGGGACGCAATCGGCCCAGGATCTTTGCAAAAATGGCACCCTGCTTTATATTGCCGCTCAGGACAGCCTGGTTGCCATCGATCCGGACACCCATGAACGGGTAGCCGCCATTGCCGACTCCGGCCTGAATAAACTGCTTCTGTACGGAGATAAACTGATCATCAGCAAGCAATATCCCATCACGATCCATTTTGTGCAGATCAGAAAAGCATCTGATCTTTCACTTATTGCCTCAATAGAAGGGATTCCGGGCGATTGCGGAGGCATGGCCGTGATCGGAGATACTTTGTATGTTTCCGTCAATGGCGGCTGGATGGGAACTGACGGGAAAATTGCCGTTATTGAAACTACCGGCTGGAGCCTGACCCGCATCATTAATCTGGGGCCTGAAGCAATCGGGATCATGAACATGTATCCTTTCAACGGAAAAATCGTCACCGTGAACAAATCTCCCTACTCTTCACCGGATGTGGGCAGCCTGTCGGTATATGATCCCGCCACCGGCATGTTCAGCAATTACCAGCTACCCGGAAACGTCAGCATTGGCGCAGGTATTGACGGATCACTCCTATACTTCGGATACAAATACGGCATCGGCACCTTCAACCTTGAAACCCTGCAAATGCAGGATTCATCGCTGATCGCTGATCCGGGTTCCGCCCTGTTCCGCTATATCACCTCGGCTGCCCTGGATACCCTGAACGGGAAGATCTTTGTCAATGTTGGCGACTACTTCAGCCCGGGCTATTGCCTGGTGCATTCTTCTGACGGCGACTCCCTGACCTCCTGGGCCACAGGAATCAGTTCCGATGCCATCCTGGTCGATTACCGGGTAGCCCCCGCCGGTATTGACACGGATGGCCTTCATTCCGCCTGGGTAATCACCCCGAATCCTGTTGCAGAGTCCATGACATTGCAAAATAAGGGATTTAACTCTATTTCAAGGATTACCATCATGGATTTGACCGGCAGGGTGCTGCAGGTGAACAGTGTGCCTTTCGGGCCCAATTCCTATACCATTCAAACCGGTCATCTGCCGTCGGGAATTTTAACCATTACGGCAACCTTCTACGATGGCTCCCGGAGTACCCAAAAGATCATCAAACTCTGACAACCCGGGCATACAGCCTTAAGCAAACTTTGAACTCCAGATATCCCGGCATATTCCTCCTCCTCGTCCTGCTCTCTCCGCTGCTGGTCACCTATTCCTTCTTTTCCTGGCAACAGAACCTGATCCGCGGTGAAGTCAGGGAACTTATCGCCAAAGGCCTGGACAAACACGAACTTTTATTGCTCGGCTTCAAAAAAAACGACCAGCGTCCCGATCTGAGATGGGAACATGACCTCGAATTTGAATTCCGGGGGGAGATGTACGATATCACTGACAGTTATTCCACATCCGACAGCATTTATTACTGGTGTTTCCCCGATACAAAAGAGAGCCGGCTGAAAGCAAAATTCAGCTGCCTGATCGACAAAGCCGCAGGGAACCATCCGTTCAACACCCACCAGCAGAAGCAACTCCGGAACTTTTTCCATCTCACTTTCCTGCCGGTTGCCTTCGCGGAATCGGACAGGGCCATTTTGGCGACGACACGCCTTTTTAACCCGGAATTCCCGGTTCCGGATGGTTATATACCTGAACCTATTCCACCGCCTCCCCAAACCTTCTGATCATCACGAAATCTCTCCCCTCCTCCGGAAGTCCGGACGGAGGTATTGTTGTATTCAATAAACTTCGTTATGAACAGAATTATAATAGTATTATTCCTTGCAGGGTTTATGACGACCGGTTTCTCGCAGATTGTCAATGTGAAAGACAAAGAGACCGGTCAACCTTTGGACCTGGTCACCCTGACCAGTGATAAACCCAGGGCATTTGCACTTACCAATGGTGAAGGGCAGGCTGAAATCAGCCGGTTTAAAGGAGCCGGAATTATTGAAATCCGGATCATTGGATACCAGACGCTTCGATTGGCTTATCAGGAGATAGAAAAATCTGGTTTTGAAATTCTCATGGAACAGGGTTCCATTACCCTGAATCAGGTTGTCATATCGGCTACGCGTTGGAACCAGGATGCACGGGAGGTGCCGGCCAGGATCGTATCTCTTTCGCCCCGGAAAATGGCATTGGGGAATCCTCAAACTGCTGCCGACCTGTTGAATGCCTCAGGAGAGGTATTCATCCAGAAAAGCCAGCAGGGTGGGGGGAGCCCAATGATCCGTGGTTTTGCCACCAACCGGCTGTTGTACACCGTTGACGGTGTGCGCATGAACACCGCCATTTTTCGCAGCGGCAATCTTCAGAATGTGATCTCCCTTGATCCGCTCGCGATGGATGGGGCTGAAGTGATCTTCGGGCCTGTATCGCTGATCTATGGCAGCGATGCCATCGGCGGTGTCATGAGTTTCCGCACCCTGAACCCAAAATATTCCCTGACAGGAAAACCCCAGATCAGCGGTCATGCACTTACCCGATACGCCTCCGCCAATAATGAGATCACCGGCCATTTCGATGTGAACGTGGGATGGAACAAGTGGGCCATGGTCACCAGCTTTTCGCACAACCATTACGGTGATCTGCGGATGGGGCGGGAAGGCCCGGATGATTATCTCCGTCCCTGGTATGTGGAACGTATCGACAGCCTCGATGTGGTCATAGCCAACCCCGATCCCCATGTGCAGCAGCCGTCAGGTTATTCGCAAAATAACCTGATGCAGAAAATCAGCTTCAAACCCTCTGAAAACTGGGAACTCCAGTATGGTTTTCATTATTCCGTCACGACCGGTTATGCCCGGTACGACCGTTTACTACAGACCCGCAAGGGGCTTCCCCGAAGTGCAGAATGGAATTATGGGCCCCAGGAATGGATGATGAACAACCTTACCGTCAGTCACAGCGGCCCCAATTCCCTCTACGATCAGTTTACACTCAGGCTGGCCTGGCAAAATTTTGCCGAAAGCCGTATCAACCGTGATTTCAACAAGACCATCCGTTATCACCGTGAAGAAAAGGTTTCTGCCGGGTCGGTCAATGCCGATTTTCTGAAAACCTTCAACAACAAACATACTCTCTACTATGGCCTGGAATGGGTTTTAAACCATGTGAAATCGACCGGGGAAGACGAAAACATCGCCAACGGCAGTATCGTGAAAGGCCCCAGTCGTTATCCTCAGTCCGATTGGTTATCACTGGCCGGATATATCAGTTACATGTGGAAGATCAACACACGTTTTCTGGTGCAGGGAGGGATACGGTACAGTTACTTCTCCATGAATGCCGATTTCAGCGAAAACCTTCCTTTCTACCCATTGCCTTTCAGTGAGGCGAAGGTAAGCAACGGAGCGGTAACCGGAAACCTGGGAATCGTTTACAACCCGACCGAAAAGTGGTCGCTGGTAGCCAACCTCTCCACAGGATTCAGGGCCCCGAACGTGGATGATCTGGGAAAGATCTTCGAATCGGAGCCCGGCAGCGTCGTGGTTCCCAATCCGGGGCTCAAACCGGAATATGCGTACAACGCGGAGGTCGGAGCTGCAAAAGTTTTCGGAAAAAGCGTAAAGATTGACCTGACCGGTTATTATACCTGGCTGTCGGACGCCATGGTAAGGAGAGATTTCACCCTCAACGGACAGGACAGCATACTGTATGACGGTGAGATGAGCAAGGTGCAGGCCATTCAAAATGCTTCTTTTGCCACGGTGTATGGTATCCAGGCCGGGCTGGAGGTGAAACTGCCGGCCGGGTTCGGGATTACCTCCCAATTCAACTTCCAGAAAGGAGAAGAGGAACTGGATGACGGTACCAAAGGACCGCTGCGCCACGCGGCGCCATGGTACGGGATCACCCATCTGACCTTCAATGCCCAGAAACTGGAACTTGACCTTTATGCCTATTACAACGGTGCCGTAACTTATGACAACCTGCCGGTTGAAGAGCGCGGAAAAGACTACATGTACGCCAGGGATGAAAACGGAAAGCCCTGGTCACCGGATTGGTACACCCTGAATTTCAAGGCCCTGTATCAGATCACCTCCCAGTTTTCCGTCAGTGCGGGGGTAGAAAATATCACAGACAAACTTTACCGTCCCTACACATCGGGCATGTCGGCACCGGGCAGAAATTTTATCATTGCCCTTCGGGCCAAATTTTAGGAGAAGGGGCGGCTAATCATCGCCGCCCTCTTCTTTTGCATTTTTGATGCGCTCCAGCAATTCTGCAGGGAGGTCATCCGAATAATCCGACTCCTCCGCCTCTTCGGAATCCTTACCCCTGCCGAACCGGATCTTCAGGTCATCGGCCGGGCCGCTTACCTTCAGCGGTATCCCGAAAATACCCAACGGAGGCAACCCCAGCCGTATACGAAGGTCCATCACGTTGTCGAATGTGCTGGACCCTTCGATGCGGAGCCGAAACGGCGACACCCGGAACCTGAACTGCTCAACGGTAACGGTGTTGTTCCGGATCACTGACTTTATTTCAACCTTTTTCATGTCGGGATTGGCCAATCCCTCTCTTTGGGTTTTCCGGCTGATGTCGTTGAACAACTTGAGACCAAGCAGTTTTACGTGACTGAGATAAACCGTTCCGCTTCCCTCTAAGGATGGCAGCACGGGATACATATCGTTATTCAGCAACCCTTTCAATGAATAATCCAATGAAACGATCCCTTCCGCTTTTCCTGCCGACGGAACCATCTCCCGGATCATGGTTAGTTCTTGGTATGCCCTTTTAATATCGAAGTTCTCCGCCTTAACCTTGAAATCGAAATGTGCTTTTACCGGACTTATATCACCATAAGTAACGTTTATGCCAATCCTGCAGCCGATCAGATCAAAGCCGGCATCGCCTAACACCAGAATTCCTTCCTTAAGGTTAATCTTCCCTTTGAGGTTGCGGATATCCAGCCCTGAAAAGGCGACCCGTCTGACAGAAGCATTAAAGTCGATATCGAGGTCCCTCGGAATGATCACCACCCCCGCGGGTTCCTGGGATGCCGCTGGAGAGGTTTCACCCGTCGGGGCGAAGACCATGAATTCATCCACATCAATATAATCCGACTGAAGATCAAATTTTCCCTTCAGCACCCTGCCTTTCGAAAGAAACCAAGCAATTGAATTGGTGATGGCGCCCTTCAGCCGGAATCCGGAACTACCATAACCGGCAACGAAATTGTCGAACCATATCTTGTCCTGATCAAACCTGAAATCGCCAGTCTTGATCTGAAATGGCTTCGGATAGTGATCCGCCCGGAGGGTGATGTTTTTAAGCTTCAGAAACCCCCTGTTATTCAGTTTGTCGACATTTCCTTCCATCGCGTCCTTCCGGGTCCCCTTTAGCGACAGATCGGTCTCCACATATCCATCCAGTCCGTAGCCCTCCCGTGCAAAAACCCGGTATAGTTTGCCCAGGTCAACCACTCCATTCGACCGGATTTCATAACTCATATTATTGAAGTTGTGCAAATTGGTGGCCAGCATAAAGGGTTGTCCCTCAAACCGGAAGGTGACCGGTAATAATTTCAGGGTCAGGTCGCTCAGATTTCCGGTCCGGTTGGTCACCTCCATGACCATATCGATCCTGTCAACCGGATTCGGATACCAGGGGGTGAGCACTTTGCCATCTTTCCAGGATATCCGTGCGGTAGTTACCGGAAACTGATCGTTATCCGGATTATAATTTCCTTTCACATCAAGGTTGATATCCAGTGCCCCTTCCACTTCCAGGCTGTCCATCGGGATGACCTCCCTGATCTGGTGGAGATCGCAGCGGGCCATCAACTTCCCTTCTACCGGAAAATCAGCAAAGTTCTTCACCGAAAAATAACCTTCAGCGAGGTTGTCTAAGAAAGTTGCCTTCAGCTTTCTTAGATCGATGCGGATATTCCGGTAGTGGTGAGTGGGACATGATGCATCGAGACTGAAACTAATATCGGATAAGGAATGAGGCAGTTCCCTGAATTTCAGGTACCCTCCCGTCAGGTTGGTCAGCAATTGAAACCTGGGGATACTGAGGATCACCGTATCCGTTTCGCCCCGGAGCCCCCGTTTCACCGGACCGGTGCGATAATAACCATCGGCAGTAAGACTGAGGTCGTACATTCCTTTCACCTCGGCCGATTCCAGACTTAACGCCCGGCTCCACCGCTCCAGGTCGATGCTGGCGGTGGCTTTGGCAGCCACATAGAAATTCTCCCCCTGGATTAGTTTTAACCTTGCGCTGAGGAACTCTTTCTCCATCAGCGACAGGAAGGTAAGTCCCAGTTGATATCCATCCGGTTCAAAATTGAATTTCCCGTTGAACTGAATGGGGATATCCCGGATCTTCAAATCGTTTTTTTCGAAGAAGATGGTCATATCCTCGCTGTTGATACGGGTATTCATTTTGGCTGACACCGGTTTATGACTGATCAGCGCCATTTGGGCCACGGTCACGTCCAGTGAATCGATTTTCACATTCGACGAGATATCGAATACAGATCCGGAGATCACGCTCTTTCCTGAATAGTCAAGCCCTTCCGCCACAATAGCGAAAGGTACGGAAGCATCGGAGTATGTAAACCGACAATCCCGGAAAGAGATATCCTCAATTCGGATCTCCGGTCCGGAGGTCGTGTCGGTATCACTCTCCGATGGCCCGGAGGAGTGGTAAACATCGAAATTATTGATCCCGTTTTCATTGTAGAGCAGCCAGACCGAAGCATGGTCGAGATAGACCTTATTGATCATGATCCTGTCGCTGAAAAGGCTTCTCAGGTTAACACCGAATCCCACTTCACCGGCATGGATAAGGGTATCGCCCTCAAAGGGAGGGGACCCTTTCATGATAAAATCGGAAAGGGTGAGGGTCAGGTTAGGGAAATGGCGAAAGAATGTCAGGCTGATCTTTCCGAAATTCACATCAGTATTCAGGGAACGGTTGGCTGCTTTTTTAACCTCTTCCGCAATCCTTGATTTAAAAAACAGCGGGGCCACGATCAGGATCAGCAGGATCGATACAAATGATATTCCTGCTATTTTCAGGATCTTTTTCATTCCGGATTGATCATAATGCTCAGAATCTTCTTTCCACCAGGTCTTTCAATTTAAGAAAGGCTGCAGAGGAGGTGTTCCAGAGGTTCTTTCGTTTCATCAGGTCCAGGTACTCGGCTGCCTGGTCCAGGGTTTTAAAGCCATTGAGGGCTTCAATGGTTTCATTATACTCCCGCAGGTTTCCATCGAAGAGGTCGTTGATGAACATGAACTTGTCGTTGATGGGAATGGCCATTTTAAGATTTTCCACTCCCGGTCCCGGGATCTTAGGGCTGAAGGCACGTTCCCTGGCATCCTGTAGTTTCATGGCATCGAGGGGATCATTTTGTGCAAAAAGATCGATTTCGGGGGTTTTGACCGGACGTTTCACCTGAACCGGCGGGTCCGGTTTCTTAGGTGGTTCCGGGGTGACCGGTTTAAGAGGTGCCGAATGCTGAACAATGTCGGGTATTTCGGGAGGGGTTGAAACATCGTTAGGGGAAAAAGAGGGGGCGACCGGCATGGGCTCCTCCGCCAGATGAGGCTCATCCATTCGCCGGAGGACCAAGAAGTTTTGATACAATTTCCTCAGGTTTTCCATCAGAATATCGGTTTCGATGACCGGGATCCGTTCGGCATGGCCGGTTATGGTATCAAACTCTTCGGTGATGGCATCCAGCAACCACCGGCATTCGTCCATGATGATTTTCCTGCGCATGATTCTTCCTCCTGAAACTGGAATTTTGCTTAATTTTGTGGCAAAACCAGGCATAAAAGTACGCAATTTTAACTTTTTCGGATGCATATCGAAAAAAATAATCAGGTTAACCGTCTGGGCTGGATCGAGGTGATCTGCGGTTCGATGTTTTCAGGGAAAACCGAGGAGCTGATCCGCCGGTTGAAGAGGGCCAGAATCGCCCGGCAACAGGTGGAAATTTTCAAACCGGAAATCGACAAACGTTACGATGAATTGAACGTTGTGTCGCATGATGAAAACGCCATCCTCTCCACCCCTGTGCAATCGGCATCCCAGATCCTGCTGCTTTCCAACAATGTGGAAGTAGTGGGTATTGACGAAGCGCAATTTTTCGACAACGAATTGCCCGCAGTATGCAATACCTTGGCAGCCAACGGCATACGGGTAATAGTAGCCGGACTTGACATGGATTTCAGGGGTAAGCCGTTTGGCCCTATACCCCACCTGGTTGCCATTGCCGATGAGGTTACCAAAGTCCATGCCATTTGTATGAAGTGCGGTGATATAGCACAGTTTACCCATAGGACCATTAAGGACGACCATCTGGTGATGCTGGGAGAAATGGATGTTTACGAACCGCTTTGCCGGAGATGTTTTCTTGAAAAAAACGGACTGCTGTAAATGCAATGCCCAAGGCATATTATTTATTAACTTTGCAAATTAAAACCGAAATTTATGAAACGGATCACTTTGGCTATTGCAGCCGCATTCATGTTGCTTAATCTCACAGTTTATTCCCAAACCCAAACCAATCAGAAAGTGGTGAAATTTTCAATTAAAACCGAGTACGGAGAAATGAAGGGATTTCTTTATAACGAAACCCCTCAGCATCGCGACAATTTTGTGAAACTTGCCAAGCAGGGCTATTATGACGGAACCCTTTTCCATCGGGTCATTGATGGATTTATGATCCAGGGCGGAGATCCTGACTCCAGGAATGCCACCGCGGGTAAGCCCCTGGGCATGGGTGGTCCCGGTTATACGGTACCGGCCGAGTTCAATTCCAGATTTATCCATAAAAAAGGGGCCCTGGCCGCTGCCCGTACCGGTGATGCTGCCAACCCGCAGAAAGCCTCTTCCGGCTCGCAGTTTTACATTGTGCAGGGCAAGCCGGTCAGCGCGGCCCAACTCAGGGGGAATTACACCCCCGAACAAATTAAAACTTATGAAAAAGCAGGCGGGACTCCGTTCCTGGATACCCAGTATACCGTTTACGGAGAGATTACCGAAGGGTTTGATGTAATCGATAAAATTGCAAAATTACCCAAGAATCAGGCTGACCGTCCGAATACCGATGTAAAAATGACGGTAAAAATCATCGAATAGCCATATGCTGGAAAAGATCGGGCAACTTCAGCAGGAGATTACCGCGCTCAAAGCAGGAAACAGGGAGGAAGCCGAACAACTTCGGCTGAAATACCTCAGCAAAAAAGGGTTGATCTCCGGTTTGTTTGAGGACTTCCGCCATGTTCCGGCTGAAATGAAAAAAGAGGTTGGTCAGCGGCTGAACGAATTAAAATTGCTGGCACATCAGAAAATTGATGCATTGCTGGCGGCTTTTGAAACCGCTTCACCGGGAAGCGGGCCTATGGGCGACCTTACCAGGCCCGCTTTCCGGCCACTGGGCGCCCGGCACCCCTTATCCATTGTCCGACGGCAGATCATCGACATCTTTGGCCGGATGGGTTATACCGTCGCCCTTGGCCCTGAAATCGAAGACGACTGGCACAACTTTTCCGCACTCAATTTCACTCCCGACCATCCTGCCCGCGATATGCAGGATACCTTCTTCATATCCACCAATCCCGAAGTCATGCTCCGTACGCATACCTCTTCGGTACAGATCAGGACAATGGAGAAAGTCAGGCCACCCATCCGGATGATTTTCCCCGGGAGGGTATTCCGTAATGAAGCGATCTCGGCAAGGGCGCATTGCATATTTCATCAGGTTGAGGGTTTGTATATCGACAAAGATATCTCCATGGCCGACCTGCGGCAAACCTTGCTCATGTTTGCCCGCGAGATGTTCGGGCCCGACACGAAAATCAGGCTTAGGCCTTCCTATTTTCCATTTACCGAGCCTTCGGGAGAAATGGACATCAGTTGCAACATCTGCGGGAGCAAAGGCTGCAACATTTGCAAATACACCGGATGGGTCGAGATACTTGGTTGTGGAATGGTCGATCCGCAGGTACTCCTCAATTGCGGCATCGATCCTGAGGTCTATACCGGTTTCGCTTTCGGAATGGGTATAGAAAGAACCGCCATGCTGAAATATCAGATCCGTGACCTGCGGTTATTCTTCGAAAATGACCTCAGGTTTCTGCATCAGTTTCAGGGGTCTGTTTAACCCTGATTTCAGAACTTGTTCTTCCGGAAGAGTTTGATCAGCAGCACAAAGCCCAATAACCCGGCAATGGAAAAGACAACAGCCCCCATCAGCCGCAATTCAGGCCATTGACTGATGATCGAGGCTCCGATAATCAGCGCGGCCAGTACAATGGCCATCGATACCCGGTTGCTGGAACTGTCGATATGATCAGTCAAAGGCTCCAGGCCTTTCACCTCTATCTGAGTCTGAAAAACCCCGTCCTTCAGTTTATAAATGATTTCGTTGAGATCAGCCGGTAACTCCTTCACAAGCCGGATATACTCATACACCGAATCCAATGCTTCATCGAACAGCAGTTTCGGGTCAAATCTGGCGGCGATCAGGCGTATGGCGAAAGGTTGCATCTCCCTGGCAAAATCGATACCGGGCATCAGGGTCACCGCAACCCGTTCAATGGCCATCAACGATTTGACAAGCAGGTAGATATCAGGAGGTATCCGCAGCCCATAGCGAACCAGGATGTCCACCGATTCGTTCATCACCCTGGAAAAATCCATCTGCTCAATGCTCAGATACTTATAGTGGGCCAGCATATTGCTGATCTGAAATTCCAGGTCGCTGGCCCTGGAAAAATGTCGTTTTCCTGAAACTGTCAGCAGTGCGCCGGTGATGGCATGGGCATCGCGGTCGAGGTAACCCATGACATATTTGCCGAGAAACTGCAGGTGTGTAGGCCTCAGGTTCCCCATCATACCGAAGTCGATAAAGGAGACCACGTCGCCTTCGAGCACGAAAATATTACCGGGATGCGGATCGGCGTGAAAAAAACCGTGTGTGAAGATCTGCTCAAAAACAAGGCGCATCCCTTTCATAGCAATACTCCTGAGGTTGTTGCCCGATTTCAGGAGTTCTTCGAGGTTGCTTACCTTAATGCCGTGTATAAACTCTTCCACCAGGATACAACGTGTCGTATATTCGGAGTAGATTTTAGGCACCTTGATATCCGGATCATTCTCAAAGCAGTGGCCAAACCTGATAACATTGGCAGCTTCGTTATGGAAGTCCAGTTCCTGGCGGATAGTTTTGCCGAACTCCTTCACCACCCCCGTCAGATTGATTGCTTCCATCTCCGGGTAGTTCCTTTGCATCCGGATGGCGAAGAAATTCATCAACTGAAGGTCGAGTTCGATTTTTTTATCAATATCCGGACGCTGGATTTTAATACAAACCTCCTCTCCGTTGAGCAGTACCGCCCGGTATGTCTGTGCTATGGAAGCGGAAGCCAGCCGGTTGGGATCAAATTCCCTGAATATCTCCCCGATGGGCCTCCCCAGTTCTTTTTCGATGGCGGCAATAGCAAGTTCATCGGGCATTGGCTGTGCTTCATCCTGAAGTTTTCGCAACTCTGCGCGCAGCTCCTCCGGCACGATATCAGGCCGGTCGGCAAGAATCTGACCGAACTTGATGAAGGTTGGTCCAAGCTCCTCCACCGCCATCCGGATCCGTTCCCACTGGTTGTAGCGCTCTATCCTGGCCAGCCGCTTTTTGGAGATAAAAAACCGTCCGAACCCCGATGTGGTTACCCATTCACTGAGGCCATACTTGATGACGATGGCAACGATCTCCCGCGCCCGGCCAAGTTCATGAACCGTCAGACCAAATTTTGACATTCTCACGTCATGCTCCCTGTTCAGCGTTGCTCACTTTGGTTTTCTGCGGTGTGGCTTTGCGCACCGGTGCTTTTTTGGGTTTTGCCGGTGCCTTTTTTTTGCCTTCAAGTTTGACCAGTCTGGCTTCCATTTTCTTCAGGTCATCTTTCGTCACAATATCCATCTTCTTCAAAGTTGCCTTCACCACCTGCTGGATCTCCCCCTCGACGTTTTTCTTTGCCTCTTCCGACTTGGCAACCAGGTAATCATAGAGCTTTTTGGCATCCTCTTTGGTCAACTTGTTCTCTTTGGCCATTTCCCTGGCCGCTTTGGCAAGTTTTTCAGCGTTCAGGTATGCTGCATCAAGACCTTTGTCCAGCGTTTTTTTCAGATCTTCGAACATAATCGGTTCCTCCTGTTTTAAAATTAGGTGAATAATGAGTTGAGTTATGGCTTTATTAAACCGGAAAGGTGCATTTCGAGATCGTGCAGTAATAATTCATGGTCTTTGATCGCTTCCGGTCGGATATCAGAGACCATAAGTGCCAACGGGACCGTCCGGATCACTTTCACCAGATGATCCCGTTGCGGCTTCCTGCAGGGCCCTTCAATAAGAAAAAAATAATCTGTCTGCCTGAACTCCGGGATAAGTACCGTGTTTTCACTTCTGTTTCCCAGCAGGTAATACTGGTTGAAGCCATTCAGGTCGCGGTAAAAATAGAGGGAATGACCCCTGAGATCATCCATTTTCACCAGTTCCATTTCCAGTTTCTGGTTCAGGTAAAAGGCAAGCTGATAGTCGAAACCATGGCAGGATATCCCGATAAAGGAAAACGGCGGAAGGGATGGGCGGCGCTCGAGGATATTTTTATGGGCCATTGGTTGAACTTTGCCTGAAAAAAACAAAGTTAACCATTCTGTGGCACCGGGTCAAGGGTTGCACCGATTATTTTTTGCCAGGATTTTTCGGCAGCAAGTTGCTCAGCCCCTTTGATCGAGTAGTCCTGACCCCGCTCGAGTCGCTTACCATCTATCACGAGCTCCACGATATACAGCTTTTTATAGCCCTGGCCGGTCTCTCCAATCACTTCAAAATGAAAAGGTTTCTTTTCCCGTTGCGCCCATTCGATGATTTTGCTTTTATAGTTGAGTTCCTGGTTGATCAGCTCTTCCATATTGAAATAATGACGAATGATCCGGTCCAGAATGATCCTGCGGGTGAAATCATATCCTTTATCGAGGTAGATCGCACCGATGAGGGCTTCAAAAGCATCCCCTTTCGAAGACCGGAAGACACCCTGCTGATGGTTATCCAGTTGGATCAATGTGTCGATCCCCATCTTTTGTGATAATCGGTTCAGGGTAGATCTGCTGACCAGTTTGGACCTCATTTCGGTGAGAAAGCCTTCATCTCGGGTCGGAAATTTCTTGAACAGGTAATCGGCCGCGACGGAGTCGAGGATGGCGTCGCCCAGGAACTCGAGGCGTTCGTTGTTGATCCGCCATCCATTGGAGAGTTCCTGACTAGCCGAACGGTGCAGAAAGGCCTGATGGTATAAAAAAATATTCCCGGGTCGGTACCCGAGAATATTCCGGATGGCTTTGGAAAGTTTTTTATCGGCGCTATTTTGCCTGAAATGCGGCAGAAAGAAGGGAAATTTCAAGGCAATCAGGGCACGTATTTCTTGAAGATCACAGAGGCGTTGTGACCTCCGAAACCAAAGGTATTGCTAAGTGCGTAATTGACTGTCCGGGAGCGTGATTTGCCGAAGGTAAAATCGAGGGCAGGGATATCAGGATCGTCGGTAAAGTGATTGATAGTCGGCGGGATAAGGTCGTTTTGTACGGCAAGAACTGTGGCAATGGCTTCTATCGAGCCGGCAGCACCGAGGAGGTGCCCGGTCATCGATTTGGTACTGTTGATGTTGATCCTGTAAGCATGCTCCCCGAAAAGGGTCACGATAGCTTTGGGTTCGGAGATATCACCGGCCGGGGTGGAGGTTCCGTGGGTGTTGATATGATCGATGTCGTCGGGTTTCAGGCCTGCATCTTCGAGTGCCCGTTGCATCGAAAGAATGGCTCCCAAACCATCGGGATGAGGGGCTGTCATATGATGGGCATCGGCTGAAAGGCCACCGCCGGCTAATTCGGCATAGATTTTTGCACCGCGGGCCAGGGCATGGTCAAGACTTTCGAGGATAAGGGCTGCACCGCCTTCGCCCATGACGAAACCGTCACGGTCTTTATCAAAGGGGCGGGAAGCGGTATCCGGATCATCGTTTCGCGTGGAGATGGCGTGCATGGCATTGAACCCTCCCACGCCCGCCTGGGTGATAGCGGCTTCTGATCCGCCGGTGACAAAAACATCCGCTTTCCCCAGCCGGATATAATTGAAAGCATCTACCATGGCATTGGCTGAGGAGGCACAGGCGGAAACCGTGGCGAAATTTGGACCGCGAAAACCATATTTCATCGAAATATGACCCGCCGTGATATCGGAGATCATCTTGGGAATGAAAAACGGATTGAACCGCGGTGTCCCGTCTCCCTGAGCAAAAGCCATCACCTCCGCGATGAAGGTTTCAAGCCCTCCGATACCGGAAGCCCAGATGACACCAACCCTGTCGCCATCTACGGAACCGCCGCCTATACCGGCATCAGCTACCGCTTCATCAGCACTGATGATACCGAAATGGGAACAGCGGTCATACTTTCTGACCTCCTTGCGATCGAAGAAATCTTCAATCTGAAAATTTTTAACCTCACAGGCAAATCGGGTCTTGAACTTAGAGGCATCAAACCTCGTGATCGGCCCTGCGCCACCAATGCCGTTGACGAGACTTTTCCAGTATTCGCCAACATTATTGCCTATCGGGGTCAGTGCACCAAGACCAGTAACTACAACTCGTCTTAATTCCACATTAAATATTTTTGGTTCACTTGTTAACGGATAACCCCGCAGAAGGCGGGGTTAAAATTCATTTTTCAAAACCGGTCAGGCCGGTCAGGAACGCCGGAAAGAGAGTAAATCTACTTGGCGTTATTCTCAATATAAGCGATGGCATCTCCAACCGTGCTGATTTTTTCGGCCTGATCATCGGGGATGGCAATGTCGAATTCTTTCTCGAATTCCATGATCAATTCAACCGTATCGAGGGAGTCAGCACCCAGGTCGTTCGTGAAGCTGGCCTCAGGCGTAACCTCACTTTCGTCCACACCAAGCTTATCAACGATGATGGCTTTTACTTTAGCTGCAATTTCAGACATGTTTATCAGTTTTTGGTTAAACGAGTGCAAAGAAAAGAATAATCTTCATTGGCTCTGCAAATTTTAAGAATTTTTAACAGTTATGAAAACTTTATAAACTGATGATGAACTGATTAGAAAATATTTCGTTACGTTGCCAACGTATCACCGCTCCTTTGATACCTTTGTCACCTGATCTATCCATCCATGATCCGTCAGATCGCAGTTATGGCATCCGGCAATGGCTCCAACGCCCAGCGGATTGCCGAATTCTTCAGCCGGCATCCCCTTGCAAGGGTCACCCTGATCCTTTCCAACAACCCCGATGCTTATGTTGTGAAACGGGCCGCCCAGCTGAATATACCCTGTCACCTGTTCAGCCGGAGTACCCTGAACCAGACATCTGCCATTCCGGAACTTTTACAGGAAAAGGGAATCCACCTGGTCGTCCTGGCGGGATTTCTTTGGCTGATCCCCGGCAATTTCATTCAGCGGTTCCCAAACCGCATCATCAACATTCATCCGGCCCTTCTGCCCCGGTTCGGAGGAAAGGGAATGTTTGGAATGAAAGTCCATGAATCGGTCATCGCCGCCCGCGAATCAGAATCGGGCATCACTATCCATTATGTCAACGATCATTATGACGAAGGACAGATCCTGTTCCAGGCCAGATGCCCCGTGCTGCCCGAAGATACCCCTGAAACCCTGGCCCAGCGGATCCATCAGCTCGAATACCGCCACTACCCGGAAGTTATCGAACAGTTGATCTCACGACCGTAATCCCGTCGCACCGATCCCGGAGTTGAATTATGGAGGATCAGGATGAACGCTCCTGTCAACCTTCTTCCTATCTTTGCACTTTTCTTAAATTTCAACGGATTATGTCACCATCCAAAACCTTCAGAAGATATACCATCACCTCCGCACTTCCATACGCCAACGGGCCGATCCATATCGGTCACCTGGCCGGGGTTTATGTGCCTGCCGATATTTATGCGCGTTTTCTCCGTATGGCCGGTGAAGATGTGCTTTTTATCGGAGGATCCGACGAACACGGCGTCCCCATCACCATTAAAGCGCTCCGGCAGGGGGTCACCCCTCAGGAAGTGGTGGACCGCTATCATCAGATGATCAAAAAATCGTTTGAGGATTTCGGGATATCCTTCGATGTCTATTCCCGCACCTCCGCTCCCATCCACCATGAAACCGCTTCAACCTTCTTCCGGAAGATGTATGACGCGGGACAATTTGTGGAAAAAGTGTCGGAACAGTATTTTGATGAAGCTACCGGACATTTCCTGGCCGACCGCTACATCACCGGCACATGCCCCCTCTGCGGCTTCGACAAAGCATATGGCGATCAGTGCGAGAAATGCGGTTCCACCCTGAATGCCACCGACCTGATCAACCCCCGGTCGGTACTGAGCGGCAACCCGCCGGTGATGAAAGAGACCCGCCACTGGTTTCTCCCTCTCGACCAATATGAAGCCTGGCTGCGCGAATGGATACTGGAAGGCCATCGTGACGACTGGAAAACCAATGTGTACGGGCAATGCAAATCATGGATAGAACAGGGCCTTCAACCCCGCGCCGTCACCCGCGACCTCGACTGGGGGGTAAAAGTCCCGGTGGAAGGCGCCGAAGGAAAAGTGCTCTATGTCTGGTTTGACGCCCCGATCGGGTACATTTCAGCTACCCGGGAACTCACCCCCGAATGGGAAAAATACTGGAAAGATCCTGAAACAAAGCTGGTCCACTTCATCGGTAAAGATAACATAGTATTCCATTGCATCATTTTCCCTGCCATGCTGAAAGCGGAGGGGAGCTTTATCCTGCCCGAAAATGTTCCGGCCAATGAGTTTATGAACCTTGAGGGGGATAAAATTTCCACTTCAAGGAACTGGGCAGTATGGTTACATGAATACCTCGAGGAATTTCCGGGTAAGCAGGATGTGCTTCGTTACGTCCTTACCGCTGCTGCACCGGAAACCAAAGACAACGATTTTACCTGGAAAGATTTTCAGACCCGGAACAACAGCGAGCTGGTGGCCATACTCGGCAATTTTGTTAACCGAACCATGGTGCTCACCCAAAAATATTTTGAAGGAAAAGTACCTGTTTGTGATACACTTACCGACGCCGATCAGGCAGTATTGGACGAAATGAAGCAGATACCGGGCAGGATTGCAGCCAGCATCCATGGCTATCGTTTCAGGGAAGCGTTGGCCGAGATGATGAACCTCGCCAGGCTGGGCAACAAATACCTTACCGACAATGAGCCCTGGAAACTCTTCGCCGTTAATCCGCAACGAACGGGAACCGTTTTGAACATCTCCCTGCAGATCTGTGCCCAACTTTCGGTTGTCGCTGCTCCTTTTCTTCCGTTTACAGCACAAAAAATCCGTGAAATGCTGCGGATATCCGACATTTTATGGGCAGAAGCTTCACAACCCTTATGGCTGAAGGAAGGTCATCAGGTCGGAACTCCGGCGCTGTTATTCGAGAAGATCGAAGATCCTGCTATTGAAGCCCAGGTCAGGAAACTTGCTGATGCGAAGGCTGCGAATGAGGCGGTTCAGGAAAAACCGGCGCTCAGCCCGGCTAAACCGCTGATCGCCTACGAAGATTTCGACAAAATGGATATCCGGGTGGCGACGATCATCGGGGCAGAAAAGGTGCCTAAAGCCGATAAATTACTGAAGTTGAAAGTGGATACCGGGATCGATCAACGGATCATCGTTTCAGGAATCGCACAGCATTATACGCCGGAATCGCTTGTGGGACAAAGGGTTTGCCTGCTCATTAACCTGGCGCCCCGGAGGTTAAAGGGTATTGAATCTCAGGGAATGATCCTTACAGCAGAAGACCCTGAAGGTAACCTTTACCTGATCCGGCCCGCCGGCGAGGCGTGCAACGGATCCTGTATCCGGTAACAATTCACCGCTACTTTTTGGTAATGGCAAAGGTTGACGTGACCACCGGCTTGCCTGTTTGTTCGGTAAACTGATAGGTGATGCCCCCGGTAAGGGTCATGGTATTGACATCAAAAACCCCGGCAAGGGAATCATGGGGCGAAAGTCCCACAGAAAAACCGAAAGCGTTATCCGTCTTAAACCCAAATTCCACTCCGCCGATTTCCCAGCTTACCCGTTGGTAATTCCCCGGTTTGGGGTTGTAAATGATCCCGAACTTGTAGCGGGTTATCACAAGGGCGCTTCCCCGGCTTTCCACATTCAGGAGGATGGTATCGTTCTGGGTGGTCAGGCCACTCCACACCCCGACGAGTTGGGGATATCTGGGTGCCGGAGCAGGACCGTCGTCCTCTTTTTTCGAACAACTGAACAACATCGTGCCTGCCAGGGCAAGAATAAGTAAAAGAGATCCTTTGTTTCTCATGCGCAATGATTTATTGGATGGTTAACATCCGCAAAGGTAACAAATCAAATTAAATCCTGATAAGGCCTGAAATCCTGTTACCGGCTTGTCAGGACAAATAGAACTATCAGGCTGTAAAAAAAATATTATCTTTGCGCCCGAAATCCTGATCCGGCCCTGTAGTTCAATGGATAGAACGGAAGTTTCCTAAACTTTAAATCTGGGTTCGATTCCCGGTGGGGCTACATGTTCAAGTGCGGGGTGTGGAGTGCGAAGTCCGGTCGCCACACCCCGCACTTATTTTCACCACAACAGAAAGCATCAGGGGCACAATATCGGAACGCGGATGCCACAGATTGAGCGGTCTTACGTTGAAGTTTGGTTATGATTTCATACTTTTACGGTTGATTTAACCACCAACGCGAATGCCTACACTCAACTGGATCGGAAAAGAAAAAGTCATCAACCACCATCACGACATACCGTTCCGTGTGCTCGACCATCATTACGGTTACACGCCTGCCGGCAAACAAGAGACACCCGCCGGCAGTGGAAACATGATCATCCACGGCGATAACCTGGAAGCGCTGAAAGCCCTGTTGCCACAGTACGAAGGACAGATCAAGTGCATCTACATCGATCCGCCCTACAACACCGGTAACGAAGGCTGGGCCTATAATGACAACGTCAACGATCCTAAGATCAAGAAGTGGCTGCACCAGGTCGTCGGTAAAGAGGGTGAAGACCTCAGCAGGCATGATAAATGGTTGTGTATGATGTATCCACGGTTGGTACTGCTTTACAGATTATTGTCATTTGATGGTGCAATTTTTATTTCAATAGATGACAATGAACATGCATACCTGAGGTTAATATGTGATGAGATTTTTGGAAAAAATAACTTTATCACTGATGTGGTTTGGCGATCAAGTGATAATAGTAATAATAATGCATTGAAGTTTTCTGAAGACTATAACCACACCGTAATATATTCACGGAATTCCAGTTGGCGACCAAATTTTATTGAAGATGTCAGTAAAAGACAACATTTTAAAAATCCGAATAATGATCCTAGAGGGCCTTGGTTTGATGGTAATCCAGTTAATAATCCAGGGCTGCGAAGAAACTTACAATATGACATTAAAACTCCATCTGGAAAAATTAATAAACATCCAGCGAATGGTTGGCGTTGGTCACTTGAAACCATTGAGGGAAAGCTTAGAACAGGTGAAATAAGATTCTCCGAGGATGAAACAAGATTGATAAGGAGGACTTATTTGAATGAAATGAGTGGCTTAACTCCATCAAACCTTTGGATTGATTTGGAAAGTACTAGTCATACTAGACGAGCGAAATATGATTGTTAAAGGATCACGGCTTAGCAGAACTTTCCTTGCCGTTTTGCCACCTCACCGGCTTATTATTTTCCCGTTTTACCACCTTACAGTTTATCCAGGTTTTCAAATTATCAAATGAATCACCGCAACATCGAACGCAAAGGCTTCGCCATTAACGGCTATAAATCGAACCATTACCCCGACTTCATTCTCAGAATGTAAAGCGGCAAGGTAGTGCTGTTGGAGACCAAGGGCGATTATCTCGACGGTACCGACAGCAAGGCCATGTGCAGGCTGGGAAATCATTGGGAACAACTCGCAGGCCTGGATTTAATTACTTCATGGTGTTTGAATCGAAACCGATCGACGGCGCCTATACGGTTACAAAGGCGAGGGAGATGGTTGGGATGCTGTAGTTATCCGTTACGTTTTTCATGTTATTTTGCTCCAGACTTTTCAGTCTTTCTGATTGAAAATCAAGAAACAAAATACTTGTCGTTATTCAAAACTGATGCTGCCGGATTGAAAATCAATCACTATTCTGGCTTTTCGGAGGAAATCCAATCCTAAAAGACCTTCAACAAACGTGGTTATGGGAAGTTGATGCGATAAAACCTGGAAGTTTCGTTTTGTCCTCCCAAATGCTTCAAGGGATTTAATTTTTACAAGATGTGTTTTTTCTTTTCCACTGCCAGTAGTACTGTAAAGGGACTCACTGTAATCATTTTCGGAATAACCAATCCGCTTGAGTAAATCTGTATTGATCACGGTTTTGGTAGCCCCTGTATCCAATGCAAAAAAAGCATCCTCTGTCCGGACTTTCCCGGCAATACGAACCTTGATAAGGATCAGTCCTTTCTTTGAGTTGAAGCGTTCCATTACAAAACATAAACCTGATGCGAAGGTTTTTTTCCGGTAAACAGTATTGTGTAATGTTTGATCAGGCCTTGTTTATCCCGTAGGATATAATTATGGACATCCTCCTTGTCGCTGCTGAAATACAACAGAACTCCAGATTTCAGCTTGCCATTTTTCGACGAAAAAACAGGGTCGGATATCAATGTCCATGCCTCACCCGTGAGGGATTTTATTTTTTCAAATGATAAAGGCTTTTCTGCAATTACCATAAAATGCTACATTAATTGAAGTATGAAACATATGACAAAGATAATCAATTTTGGAAAAATGGGTAGAATCCTTCTTGTTTTACCACTTTCCTTGCCTCCTTTAACATGAGACGACCAAATTAAAAAAGTGATCACAATGTGCCAGGCGATGAATCAGGGATGACACAGACTGAGCGGCTGGTCGCGTTTCACGTCTTGAAAGGAAATCACTGCAAATCCGTTGCGTCAGCATTATCTGAATCCAATCTTCGTGGTCCTTCGGCGCGCCACGAGGCGTGCATATATATAAACAAAATACCTACATGGATGAATGAGCCATGCAATCAAATTTGCCGTTCGGGTTGAAGTTAGACTGACATGGATATTCGGTAACGATATATGTAAATAAAAAATCGTTACCACCACAAGTGGTATTTCCGGAATCCGATAATGAAATGAATTCTTAGTTCAATGATTTTCTTGTCGGGGGTAGCTGTTGAAGCCGAAGAGTTGGTTAAATCTGTTAAGGTAGAAACGGAAAGAAGAGGCGTGAAACCCAAGGGAAAATCAGTCTATGACGAAAGGAGGAGAAAAGAAACACTTAATTAAACACTCCCTTCATGACAAGATTCACAATGGCTTTTACTATAAGAATAGCTTTCAATATGTATCTTTGAGGTTTTCATTAGGTTTTTTCGATAATACTGTAAATGGCAATGTGTTATTTTAAAACCTGGAATTGGGTCCTATTCAACAATTCCAGTTATAACAATATTGTCAATTAGCCATGTAGAGGATTCGGTAGCAGTTGAAATGTATTTGAATGCTATATAAACGGATGGTCCATTTACACTACTGAGGTTGATATCACCAGAGGGTGTCCATAACCAGTTGCCAGATGACCAGGTTGCAGCAAGAGGTGCCCAAGTAAAATCCCCGGGGTTGCCCTGGCCGTCATAATCATTGGATATCAGGCATTGCAGGGCAGAACCAGCATATTTATAGGCCGACTGAAAATTCAGCCTTTCATTATTGTAAAGGTTGAAATTCATTGCTTTGGAGATAAACCAGTCTTCGTTGACATTGGAAACGGAGTTGGCGAATCCGCTCATTTTGATGCAGGAGCTTCCGTTGACGCCATGGATGGAGTCTACCGTCCAAACCTGTTCACCGATTACATTTTTTGCCTGCCAGTTACCCATGGTGTAATTTGTAAAGTGAACGCTGTCGATGATGACGGTATTGCTCGTAACCACGCTGACGAATGGTGCACTGCCGTCGGTTTTGTAGTTGATGAGACTGCCGAAATTGGTACACGGGAATATCTTGAAAAAGTACTGCTTATTGGAAGGAAGGTTGCCGAAACTGACGGATTGAATGCCCTGGATTACGTTGAGTGCGCCTGAGCCGTCGGCGAGGTTGGGATCATTCGCAACAGGGGTTCCATCCACAGGATTGGCAATATTGTTCTGGTCGCTGGCAAGGATAAGGTATGAGGATGGGGCCTGCCCGCCGGTGGCATCAATCCACGACAGCAGGATGGAGAAAGGAGCTGTGTTGCCAGCAAAATTGGCAGGATAATTGGTGGGTTCGGGAAGCGGACCTCCTCCAAAAGTCGTCCAGGTGATATTGTCGATGGTGACCTGTCCGGAAAGCAGGCTGTCGGCCTGTTTAAACAGCAGGGTAAAGCTGCCCGAAACATTGACAGGTAGTGGGCCTGAATTGCGCACCGTGGAAGTATCTCCGTTCCCTCCGGGGCTGGTCACATTGCCGACAAGAGCGCCGTTTACGTAAACATTAAGGTTAACTGCTGAAGAGAAACCCTGTTTGTAATCAAAGGAAATGGTTCCGCAACCATTGCCGATGAGGCCGGAAACCACCTTGCCAGTCGGGTTTCTGCCCTTGCCGAGACATGGGGAAGGGTCAACTATGGCCCGGTCCCGGCGACATTGACTATAGCTCCAGGTCGATCCGTCCTGGCCGAGGAACGTCCCATCGGTATATGTTCCCGAGATGCCAACATAATTGTTGAAATATTCGAATCTATCTCCTGCGATGGGTAAGGTCGAAAACGAGATTTCATCGCCATATTTTGTTCCAATTGCATTAATGGCATATGCTCTCGCATAATAGCTTGTCCCAGGTGATAGTCCAGTCATTGTTGCAACAAAACTCCCAGTATCTCCTACTGTTGAAATGATACTGCTTGAAGTCGTAGGATTTGGCATGGTACTGTAACAAAGACCTTTGCTTGTGATTGCGGAGCCTCCATTAGAAGTGGCTCTACCCCCTGACAATGCCGAGTTTGAGGTTATATCAGTGGCTTCAAATGTGATGATCGATGCATAAGAACTACCTGACCAAAAGGGTATGTTTGACTGAGAAATTTGTAATATTTGTCCTGGCTGACCGATAGGGATTATAATCCATTGATACCCGTTCCAGTATTGCATATCCCCAAAATTGGTCCCTTGAAGTGCTTCCATCAATACCCATTTTGCTCCATCCCATCGATAGTAAGCAGGGACAACATTGTTTGGTGGTGTTCCTGCATTTACAGTGTTGAAAACCAGCAATCCCAAAGCAGGCGCCTGAATTGGATCTGAAACGTTGATGGCTGAAAGTGCCACCCGTGGAGCTAAAAGCCCCTTGGTCTGGGATTTCACATCGAGCATTGCTGATGAATCTGGCGCGCTGTTGTCGTCGTTGATGCTGACCTGTGCAGCAGCTTGCCATACAATCGCAAGGATGGCAAGGATTAGTACAATCTGTTTCATGGGTTAGGGTTTGAATCCGGAGCATTGTAAAAGGCGCAATTTAAGCATAAGATCGACCAAAAACAAGAACAATTCTACTTCTCCCTAACATCATTTACAGGTTTTCGCCGCTGATAAAGTATTACGGCTTCTAAATACAGCATGTGTTAGGTGATAAAAAATCAGAAGCAGAACCATTAAACGCAGGACACCTACTGCTTTTCCAGGCGCAACATACCATACAGGAGCGGATTCTGGGTCATCCATTGGATCGCCGAAGTTATCATCATCCTCATCATATGGATCAAACTCATCAGGCTCGTCATCGAAATGAGGGTCACTGAGCGCACTATACAACAAATGCGACTTTTCCTGACATTTGGAAACCCCATGTGCGCTTGCTGAAAAATACAATAAGGTGAATGTTTGTTACTTAGAAGCCTACGAAAGTCGCTGATTAATTGAGAATTAGTTCCGGTGGGGCACCAAAAACAGTGTTTTCATCGCATCTTATTCGGTTCGGTCGGATAACCTGGTTCGTCCGGCTAATGGTTCTGTTTTTCCCACAGATCCCCCAGCAAAATAATGGTGGATATCAGAAAGGATTGTGCAGGCAAACCTGTATCACAATTGGCCACGACGATCAACGTGGTTTTCTTCGCGGAGTTGTACCATACCTGCGTGTTGTATCCGGGTATGGTGCCGGGATGGCCGACCCACAGATCCTTTTTGTAACGGACCGATTCCACGCAGAAGCCATAGTTGTCGGTACCGAATTTAAACCGTTCCGCTTTCATGGTTTCCGACAGCAACGCGCCATCGGCCAGGCAATGCGCCCATTTTTTCATATCCCCGAGGTTGGAAACCATCGATCCGGCCGTATAACCCCATGAAGGGTTCCAGTTGGTCGTGTTCAGCATCCCTTCCTCCCGTATGGTGTAGCCATTAATATAGGGGGTTTGCATATAGAACGGCCCGCCGAAGTAGGTACTGGTCAGTTTCAGCGGGGTGGTTACCTTTTCACTGATAACCCGGGCTGCCGGCTTCCCTGTGATTTTTTCCAGCAAAAGCCCAAGCAGCACGGTGTTGGTGTTGCAATATTCATACCTGGTGCCCGGAGGAAAATTCAAAGGGTGGCGAAAGGAGATCGCGAGCAGCGAATCTGGCGGAAATTCAAGTGTATAGCCGCTGGCGATGAATGGCTCCCACATCGCCGCATCATCGGAGTAGTTGAACAACCCGCTGGTCATGTTCCCCAGCATACGAATGGTAATGATATCGCCTGATGGTATTTTATATTCCGGAAGATACCTTGATATGGCGCTGTCCAGATGAATCAACCCTTCATCGGCAAGCATCATGACCGCGGTGCCTGTAAATGTTTTGGTGACGCTGGCGATCCTGAATGCATCCTTTTCGTGGATCGGTTCATTGGTGGCAAGATTCGACGTGCCTCTTTTGATGATGTAATCCGGTTCCCCTTCCACCGAGACAAGTGCTATGATCCCGGGGGCGTAATTCTCCGGAAAAACTTTATCAGCCATGGCCTCCAGATCGGCCCTGACTTCCGTCGTCAGCACATTGGCCGTGGGAAGGGGTTCGTAGGTGGTGGTTTCCTTTTTGCAGGAAGTAATAGCCGATGCCATGGCCACTGTCAGCATGACCATGCAAATGAAATGTGTGCAGTTTTTCATATCATGCATTGATTTGGATAGTTTTCAATACTTCATATTATCAATCGGTTACGCGAATCTTAGGATGCAGGGATGAAATCCGTTTTAACCCTGTCACACTATTTATTCGCCGTGACAATGATCCATCCCTTTTTATACTCCATATCAACCTGTATCTCACGAAATCCGGCACTTTGAAGAAGCGAAATGTAATCCGCATCGCTTTTGATCTTTGCCAGCTTCCACCACTTACTTCCTGCACGTGGATAACGGTTGATGATCAAAAAGGTCCCGCCGTCATGCAACACCCGGTGTATCTCCGAAAATGATTTTTCTGTTTCGGGCCAGAACTGAACGGTTTCAAAGGCGGTGATCAGATCAAGCGTGTCGTTTTCCATGGACAGGTGTGTCGCCGGGCCCGGTATAAGCTTCAAACGGTTTTTCGCGATGGCTTTACCGTTGATTTTTTGGGATAATGCGATCATTTCGGGCGAATGGTCAAGGCCAAAGAGAAAATAACTCTCATCGCATTGATGAAGAAACTTAAGAAATTTTCCTCCCCCGCATCCGATATCCAGGATTCTTGCTTCGCTTCCGGGCATCTGAAACCTGCTTTGCAGATAATCAACATAAAATGTGGTATGAAAGGCATTCATCAGTTGCCCGATGATTTTCCCTGTCATTCCGGTTGGCTTCGATCCTTGCTTCTCTATTCCCATCATTAATTCGTATCGATATTCAAAACGTCAGCATTACAGTGCTGATATCAGGAGGGAAGGTGCGCAACTGTCACTTTCTCCACAAGTTTCCGGATGAATAATGACATACCTGTAAAACGGCCCAAAGATCGTCTTTTCGTCGATATTTTTTAGTTTATCGGGATTAATAATATTGACTAAACCCCATTTTGTGCTGCTTCATGCCGGAAACCCGCAACTCTTATCCCAATCCGATGCTGCCGGCTATTCTGACCCATTTCCTGACAAAAAAACCCGCTATTCGGCATCTTTCCAACCCTGCCACGGGCAGTTTCTCAGTGCAGGTGACAATTACGGAGATACTGACACCCCTCGTGGCCGAGATTCGAAATATGTTTGGCACCCTGTTGGAAAAAGTGACACTTCAAGACCTCCGGCATCATATTTTTGATCTCTCCGGAAAGCCCAATGGCGCTTAGTTCGTGCATTAAGTTCTCGTGACGGGAAAATGTCGCCACACATGGCACAACCGGATTTACCCTGACCATGAAGGAATATTTCCTTTCTGAAGAGGGAATATTACCTCCGTATTCCCGTCTGTAGTTAACCCGGCCTGTCTAAATTCGCATCCGTTGTTTTATCATTTTGCTGAAACAGATAAATTTTCTTCTTTTTTTTAAATAATGGATGGGTCTTTTCGAACCAATCGGAATGATGTAAAACCTGCACTCCGGCGGTTCTGTTGTTTTCTTCTGCTGATATTCATAAACAGCACTCTGGCAGTTGTTTTTGCCGGACCATTGAAGCCGGGACACGATACCGCAAGGGTGATTGATCTCAATAACCTGACGAGAAAAAAGATCGGTGCCGGCGAATACAGCCATGCCTTGATATTGTCCGATTCAGCCCGGCTGCTTTCCGAAAAAACAGGCTATCTGAAAGGGATGGCTGACGCGTTCAACAACCTCGGCACCCAGGCAGGAAGCCGGGGAGATTATCCCGAAGCCATGAGATATTTTTCCACCAGGCTTCAGATCCGGGAAGAGATGGGGGCGAAACCGGAAATAGCCCGTTCCATGGATATTATCGCTTCGCTGCTGGCCAGTCAACAGAACTATACCGATGCTTTTATCATGTTTCAGAAGTCGATGAAGATCAAAGAGGAGGCTGGTGATCGTGTGGGCATTGCCCATTCCCTGATGCTGACCGGAAATCTTCATGCGTCTGCAGGCAACATGGAAAAGGCCCTGCAGCACCATCGTGCTGCGTTGAAAATCGGCGAGGAGATCGGAGATCATGAATCGTGGGCCCGTTCAAACCACCACCTGGGCATTGTCAACATAAACCTCGGTAATCTGTCAATGGCCAGACAAAACCTGGACAAGGCAATGTCATATGCACAAAAAACCGGAAACAAAGAGCTGATTAAAAACAGTTATGCCGGTTATTCATTGCTCGACAGCGCCGAAGGCAACTACGCCAAAGCCCTTGCCAATTACTGGTTATCAGCAATTTTTGAGGACAGCCTGCTCAACGAAGAGAGCAACCGTTCGACTGCGCTGATCAGGATTCAGTACGAAACGGAGAAAAAAGACCGTGAAATTGATTTGCTGAACAAGGACAAGGCGCTCCAGGAGGAACAAATCGCGAAGCAGCGGTTGTTTCGGAATGCATCGCTGGGGGGTACCCTTATGCTCCTGTTGCTTTTTACCACGCTTTACCGTGGCCTGCAATGGCGTAAAAAACTGGAGAGGCAGGAGGCGGTTGCCGTTGAAAGAAAGAGGATCAGCGCCGACCTGCATGATGAAATCGGGTCAGGATTATCCAGGATTTCCCTGCTGACCGAAATCCTGAAAAAAGAAAATGGAGATGCATCCGTGGAGAAAGGGGCGGAAAAAATTGCCACCATTGCGGGCGAACTATCTGCCAACATCAGTGAGATCATCTGGGCGCTGAACACCAACAACGATCACCTCGAAAACCTTATCGCCTATATACGAAGATATGCCGCCGGGTATTTCGAAAACTCCCCGGTACAATTAAAGATCAGGGTTCCGGATCGCATCCCTGATATCGCTGTGAGCGGGGAGCAGCGCAGGAATATCTTTTATGCCGTGAAAGAGGCCCTGCACAACATCGTTAAACATGCAGCAGCCACCGAGGCATCGCTGGAATTCAGGTACCAGCAAGGGGAACTTACGGTGATCATTCACGACAACGGCATAGGAATTCATCAGGAAGAAAAAAACAGGTTTGGCAACGGGTTGCGCAACCTGAAAGAGCGAATGTCGGGGATCAGCGGAGAGTGCATTATCGAAAACCGGATGGGAACAACCATCTCCCTTCTGGTACCTGTCTGACACGAAAGTAACCCGAAAGGGGTATTGCCTGCAGGCCTGATCGGGATTAGTTTTGCAAGCTATGAATAACTCCTGCATACGGGTTTCCATTGTGGAGGATACAGATGATATCCGCGAAGCCCTGCGCGTACTCATCCACGGATCATCCGGTTTTGAATGTATACACGTATTCCCGGATGCGGAGTCGGCACTGGAACGTATCCCGGAACAGGAAATTGATGTCGTTCTGATGGACATCCACCTACCCGGGCTGGATGGCATCGAATGCATGTCGAAACTATCAGAAAGAATGCCCGGGACGCAGTTTATGATGTGTACGGTCTATGACGACGATGATCATGTTTTCCATGCGCTGCAGTCGGGCGCCTCAGGGTATCTGCTGAAAAGGACTTCTCCGGCCCAGATACTCGAGGCCATCCGTGACCTGCATGAGGGAGGTTCGCCCATGAGCAGCGAGATCGCCCGTAGGGTGGTTCAATCGATGCAGAAACAAAAAAAGCATTCCGACTCAGCGGAAGTCCTTACCGACCGGGAGAAGGAGATCCTTGATTACCTTGCCAAAGGGTACCTCTACAAGGAAATCGCCACGGAACTCTTCATCAGCAAGGAGACCGTCAAGAAACACATCCACAACATCTATGACAAGCTCCACGTGCAAACCCGAACGGAAGCGCTGAACAAGGCGTTCAGTAAATAATCCCGGGAAAAAAGCACCCAAAAGGGTTATTGTGGCTCTCCTGCAGCAGGGCTACTTTTGGCTTTTCAAAAAAACAATCCTAAAAAACCCTTCATCATGAAAAAAACAATCCTTTTTATCGCAACTCTTTTCGTTTCGCTGTCAATTTTCGCACAAACTGTCAAAACCGTCAGCAACCACAGTCTGGGCGGAGCGCAATATTCCAACATCCTGGATGCCTACAATGCAGCATCCCCGGGCGATACCCTGCTGATTGAGGGAACGACGGCTCCGTATGCAACCACCTCTCTGGGAACCATCGACAAAATGCTCGTCATGATCGGGCAGGGTTTAAACACCCAGAAACAGCAATTTCAGCCGACCATGATCTCCTATCTCACAAATTTCTTCAACGACTGGAAATGTCATTTTACTTCAGGAAGCGGCGGGAGCAAGGTTTACGGGATTACCTTCACCATTTATGTACATATTGAAGCTTCCGGCTTGACTTTTGAGAATTGCAGGTTTGACGGCAATGTCCGGCTGCTGGGAAACAATATCACCTTCAAAAACTGTATTTTCGTCCATGAGGAGCGGATATCCCTTTTGTCGGGTACCGTCAACAACATCTATTTTTCAGGATGCATCTTCAATTATGGGATCACCGGAAGCGGATCACTACAGAATGTCATGGTTGACCACTGTCTCTTCCTCGCTTCGGGAAGCTGTTTTAACAATTGCAACGGGTTTGATATACGAAATTCCATATTCATGAATACCACCGGTGTTTCCGGGATCACCGGCGCTACCTTTCAGAACAACCTGCTTCGTCTCTCCTCAACATTCCCGCCATCCGGGAATACCGATGGCGGCGGAAACCTTTCGGGATACGACCCGATGTTTGTAACCTACACAGAGGGTCAACTTTATGCCTCCTCCCATGATTATCACCTGCAAACCGGTTCTCCCGCCATTGGTGCAGGCAGCGATGCAACCGACATCGGAGTGCACGGCGGGCTGACGCAGTTCAGCGAAACCGGTGAACCCCTTGTGGCTCCTGTCGTTCGCTCCATGAACATCCTGAATTCAGTAGTTGCTCCTTCAGGAACGATTCATGTTCAGATCACTGCCAGTAAACCTGACAATGACTAAGTCCGGAACTGCCAAACAGGTTGTTTCATCAAAAAAAAGATCTCATGAAAAAACATATCCATATCGTATGGCTTCTCTGCATTCTTTTCACTGCGGGAGTGACCGCCCAGAACTATACCCAGCAGGTGACCGCCGTCCAGTATTATTTTAACGCTGATCCCGGCACCGGTGTTGCCGGCAATGGAGCCATCGTGCCGGTCACACCTTCCGGCAGCATTAGCCAATCGCTCGATATTGTGCTTCCATCCGATCTTCCCACAGGAAGTAACCAGCTCTATATCAGGGTCAGGGATGAATGGGGACAATGGAGCATTGCCGAACGGAGAAGCATCTTCGTCGCCAATCCGACAGTTACACAGGATATCACTGCCATTCAATATTTCTTTGATACCGACCCCGGGGTGGGCATCACCGGAAACGGCGGGATTATTTCAGTTCCCCAAAGCTCAACGATATCCCAGGCTCTTGCTGTTGATATCCCTTCGGAACTGGAAGAAGGTTTTCACAACCTTTTTATCCGCACCAAAAATGTCACCGGACAATGGAGCATTGCCGAACGGAGGAGTTTTTATGTGGTCGAACCGCATATGAGTACTACCTTCACAGCCATCCAATATTTCTTCGACAATGATCCGGGAATCGGAATTGCGGGTAACGGGGGTATTATCGAAGTGCAGGCCACTGACACGCTGGATGGACAGTATACTATCGCGATACCTGAGTCACTTCCAAACGGTATTCATCATCTCTACATGCGGGTAAGGAACGAAACCGGGTACTGGAGCATTGCAGAACGACGCCAGTTTGCTGTTGGTGAGTGTACGCAGGCAGGACTGGACAGCCTGGTCGCATGGTGGCCATTTGACGAAACCAGTACCTATGCGGTCGACGATATCAACGGAAACCATGACGGAATTTGGGTCAATGGCGGAAGTAGCTCATTCAATGCCAGTTTTGACGGGACAGATGACTATATCGGTATCCCTGACGATACCTTGTGGGCATTTCAAACAAAGGATTTCACGATTGAGTTTTTTGCAAGTTTCTCCTCCCTGGGCGGTGATTTGGAACACCCCGGCAACAAGTTCATTGGCCAGAGTGAAGGGCCCGGCGTCTCCAAAAAATGGACTTT
>CAYLVY010000007.1:25054-63181 GCA_964387205.1 uncultured Draconibacterium sp. | reverse complement strand
CCCGCAATACCCAGATTTATCTTCAGGAAGAGACCCAGATCTGTCGTTCGGTCGACCCCTGGGCCGGCTCCTATTATGTGGAAAGCCTGACCCATGAAATTGCCCATAAAGCATGGGCGCTCATCCGGGAGGTAGAAGAACTGGGCGGTATGGCAAAAGCCATCGAAACCGGTATACCCAAAATGAGGATCGAAGAGGCTTCTGCACGTAAACAGGCCCGGATCGACAGCGGAAAGGATAAGATCATCGGGGTGAATATGAACCGCCTTGACAAGGAAGACCCGATCGAGATCCTGGATGTGGACAACGCGGCGGTAAGGGAAGCCCAGATCCAACGCCTGAAACTGTTGCGTGAAAACCGTGATCAGGCAGCGGTGGATATGGCGCTGGAAGCACTTTCCAATGCGGCTGCTTCAGGTGAGGGGAACCTGCTGGCCTTGTCGATCGATGCGGCTAGGAAACGGGCATCCCTTGGAGAAATTTCATTGGCACTGGAGAAACAATTCGGGAGGTATAAAGCTGTGATAAGAAGCATTTCCGGGGTTTATTCCTCGGAATCCGGAGACAATGCCACCTTTGTCAGGGCAAGGGAACTGGCAGATCAGTTTGCGGCGTTGGAAGGACGCCGTCCAAGGATTATGATTGCCAAAATGGGGCAGGATGGCCATGACCGTGGCGCCAAGGTAGTCGCCACCGGCTATGCCGATATCGGTTTCGACGTCGACATTGGCCCATTGTTCCAGACGCCGGCAGAATCTGCCCGTCAGGCAGTTGAGAACGACGTTCACATACTCGGGGTCTCCAGCCTGGCAGCCGGGCACAAAACCCTGGTGCCTCAGGTGATCGCCGAACTCAGGAAATTGGGCCGCGAAGATATCCTGGTGATCGTCGGTGGGGTAATTCCGCCACAAGATTATGATTTTCTTTACAAAGCAGGTGCTGCCGCCATCTTTGGTCCCGGAACCGTCATTCCGGAAGCCGGCATCCGGTTGCTGGAAATCCTCATCGGGAGCCGGACAAACATATGATTACGGAGCAATCCACCCTGAAAAACGGGATCCGGCTGGTCCACCAGTATGCCGATAGTCCGGTGGCCCATCTGGGTGTTTTTATTCTCGCCGGTTCCAGGGATGAAACAGACCCGGAACACGGCCTCGCCCATTTTATTGAGCATACGATATTCAAGGGGACTGAGAAGCGCTCGGTCCTGCAGGTGCTAAACCGTCTGGAGAATGTCGGCGCCGACCTGGACGCTTTCACCACCAAGGAAGAAACCTGTATCAATGCCGCCTTTCTTCATCGCTATTATAGCCGGACGCTGGAGTTGTTCAGCGATATCCTGCTCCACTCCGTTTTTCCCGAAAAGGAAATCGAAAAAGAGAAGAGGGTAGTAGCAGATGAAATCAAGTCATATCTGGATAATCCGGCGGATCAGGTTTTCGACGATTTTGAAGAACAGGTTTTCAAAGGCCATCCTCTGGGCAGAAATATCTTGGGAACCCCGCGTAGCCTCAAAAAATTCAACGGGGAGATGATCCGTTCTTTCATCCGGCGCCATTATGAACCATGCAGGATGATCATTGCATCGGTGGGAAAGATTGAATTCGGCCGATTGTCCGCGATGGTGGGCCATTACTTTGATGAGGCAGTCCTGTCCGATACCTCCCTTTCCAGAATGCCCTTTGAAGGCTACCGGGCAGAGCAGCATTATAAGCGGAAAAAGGTATGTCAGGTCCATTGCATCACGGGAGGCCCGGCTTATCCCGGGCATCATCCCAAACGACTCGCCATGGCCGTACTGAACAACCTGCTGGGCGGTCCGGTAATGAATTCAAGGCTTTCGCTGGCGCTCAGGGAGAGGAGCGGACTGACTTATCATAATGAATCCAGTTATTCCGCCTATTCCGATACGGGAATCGTCAGTATATATTTCGGGACCGATCCGGCAAATTTTGGCCAGGCATTGGACATTGTTTACCGGGAACTCCGGAAATTACGGGAGAATAAACTCACAACTTCACAACTGCATACTGTCAGGCGACAAGTGGCCGGTCAACTGGCCATCTCTGCCGAGTCGAACATGGCCACCATGCTGGCCATGGGCAAGAGTTTTCTGCTACTCAACCATTTTGACTCCATTGAAGAGACACTGCGTAAGGTCGATAACATTTCGGCCGATGATCTTATCGGGATTGCCAACGAGGTGTTCGATCCCGGCCGGATGGGACTGATCGTATATCAACCCTGACCAGGAAGTCCATGAAAACAAGATCAGTTATTGATCCTGAGACTTATCTTAGCCTCCATACGACACCGGAGCCAGCCATACTCGCCCGGATTAGCCGGGATACCCATCTTACACAGGTGTATCCTCAAATGCTGTCGGGTCATCTTTTAGGTACATTCCTGAGGTTTATCTGTGCGATGCTGAAACCGGAAAAGATTCTTGAGATAGGAACCTTTACAGGCTATTCTGCCGTGGCAATGGCGCTGGGGGCACTGGAGGCCCGGGTGCATACCATCGAGGCCAATCCGGAACTTAAAGAAGTCATCCTCCGGAATGTTCAGCAGGCAGGCATGGAAAACCGGATAACCGTTCATATAGGCCACGCAGAAGATATAATTCCGATACTCAACATAAAATGGGATCTGGTATTCATCGATGCCGACAAGCTTAATTATCTCCGCTATTACCGGATGGTTGCCGAAAAATTGAGCCCCGGAGGGATCATTTTGGCCGATAATGTTTTATGGGACCGAAAGGTGCTTAATGATCCTCAGGCAATGGACAAGGATACGCGGGCTATCCACGAATTCAATCAATTTGTGCAGCAGGATTCCGAAGCAGAAAATCTTATGATCCCTCTACGGGACGGCCTGATGATGATACGGTTAACCGGCAGGGTTTGATCCTGCGGCTTCCGTCCGGATAAAAAACACATGAACGAGGTTCTCCTCTTCCCTTTGTATGCAATGGCTGTATTTCATCCCTGAGGCCTGGTCGATCAGTGGCGCAGGTACAAAGGGAGCGGTAATATGGTAAATTTTTCCGGATGGCAAATGCTTCAGGTCCCTTAATATCCTGGTAATCGGCTGCTCACCGGCTTCCAGCATGGGCCTGAGATCCAGGAAACCGGCAATGAGGGCTTTGTCAAACCATGGAGGGCAGCCATCGGATCCGGAGAGTGTCTCCTCTCCGTGCAGCGGCGAAAGTCCTGCTTCCTTTCGAAGCATGTTGACCAGTTCCTCCACGCCTACATTTCCGACCCGTGCAGCCTGCTGAAGGGTGGCCACGCGTGCGATGGTTTTTCTGAGGAATGGATTCTTCAGTTTAATAAAGGCCGGCACAAAACGAATCAGGGCCTCCTCAAGGAAAGGATAGGTTTCGATCAGTTGCAGGACTTTTGTTTTGGGCGTGATATCAATTTTTCCCATTCCGGTTTGGATCAGTTTACCATGGCAAAATTACGGTTAAGCCGAATCTGCGGCAATCCCCAAAAACAAGGATTGTACGATCCGGTTATCCCATGAAATGGGGAATGAAGAGTTCCAAAAAGCAATCAGGGAATCACCCGGTATTGGTTTTGACGATCTTGTTCTTCAGGGCCTCTTTGAAAATGGTCATCTTTTTTTGCAGGGCCGGGTCGCCGGTTGCCAATATCTGGGTGGCCAGGATAGCGGCATTCTGGGCCCCGTTGATCCCGACGGTGGCTACCGGAATCCCGGGGGGCATCTGCACGATGGCGAGGAGCGCATCCAATCCTTCGAGGCTGGCTTTGACCGGGACGCCGATCACGGGTAAAGTGGTCATCGAAGCAATGACTCCGGGAAGGTGCGCCGCCATACCGGCAGCAGCTATTATGACCCGGATTCCCCGTTCCGCTGCATACCGGGTATAATGCGCTACTTCATCAGGGGTCCGGTGTGCCGACAGGGCGTTGATCTCAAAGGGGATCTCCATTTCATTCAGGAATTTGGCGGCAGCCTCCATGACCGGCATGTCGGAGGTACTGCCCATAATGATGCTAACTCTCGGTTCCATATGGTTTTTTTTCAGAGACAAAATTAGCGATAATTGGTTACATTTGCAGATGGAGCAATTTCCAAGGATCAAAACAACATCCAATGGCAAGGATTCAGGTGAGGGATCTGATCTTTGAGGATTTTATCCCGAAAGAAGAGATCGAAAACGCCGTGCAAACGGTCGCGGATCATATTAACCGCGATTATAGAAACAAGGAACCCTTGTTACTGGCGGTGTTGAATGGTTCCTTTATTTTTGCATCTGACCTGGTGCGGAAAATAAACGTCCCTTGTGAGGTTTCATTTATCAAATACTCCTCCTACCAGGGAACCACAACGACCGGGGAGGTAAAACAACTCATAGGCCTGGATAAAGCGATCGAAGGGCGGGATGTGATCCTGATCGAAGATATCGTCGATACCGGTATTACGCTCGAAAAAATCAGGGACGAGGTATTTCTGCAACATCCCGCATCGCTTCGGATTGCCAGTTTTTGTTTTAAACCCGAAGCCTTTACCAAGGATTATCATATTGACTATATCGGAATGAAGATTCCCAATAATTTTATTGTGGGATACGGTCTTGATTATAATGGTTTTGGCAGAAATCTTCCTGATATTTATACCCTTGTGAAAAATGTATAATCTCATTTTGTTTGGGCCTCCGGGCGCCGGAAAAGGCACCCAGGCTGTAAAAGTTGCTGCCAAATTCGGCTGGAAGCATGTCTCCACAGGTGATATTCTGCGTGCAGAGGTGAAGGAGGGTACCCCGCTTGGCGTTCGTGTCAAAGCAGTGATGGATGCAGGTCATCTGGTATCGGATGACTTGCTGATCGAGATCATGGAGTCGGTATTCGTAAAAAATGCCGATTCTCCCGGGTTTGTGCTCGATGGTTTCCCCAGAACCATCAGGCAGGCTGAGGAACTGGATACTATGCTCGCAAAACATGGGCATAAAGTTACCCGTGTATTATCGCTTCAGGTTGATGAGGAGGAACTTGTCAAACGCCTCCTGAACCGTGCCCGGGAACAGGGCCGGATGGATGATACGGAAGAGGTGATCAAAAACCGGCTTTCCCAATATCACCTCCATACGGCTCCGCTGATCGATTTTTATAAAGGAAAAGGCCTTTATCAGGAAGTATTCGGAGTGGGCACTATCGAGGAGATCTTTCTCCAGTTGGTCGAAGAGATACAGTTTCTCTGAGTCATTTTTTACGCCGTTACATGCCTGAATCCAATTTTGTCGATTATGTAAAGATCTTCTGTGCCTCCGGAAATGGCGGGGCGGGGTCGCGCCATTTTCTGCGTACCCGGACCAATCCTCACGGAGGCCCCGACGGGGGAGACGGAGGCCGCGGAGGGCATATCATCCTGAAAGGTAACAGGCAGTACTGGACATTGCTGCACTTGAAATATACGAAACATTTGCGCGCCCCGCACGGTGAAGGGGGCAGGAAGCAGTTGCAGCATGGCGCCAACGGCGAGGATGTCATCATCGAAGTGCCTCTTGGTACCGTTGCAAGAGAGGCAGAAACCGGCAAACATCTCGGTGAGATCACCACCGACGGTCAATCTCTGATCCTGATGCAGGGAGGCAGGGGGGGGCTGGGCAACGACCATTTTAAGACCGCTGTCCGTCAGGCCCCGAAATTCGCCCAGCCGGGTGAGCCGGGAACGGAAGGATGGATCATTCTCGAACTAAAACTGCTTGCGGATGTTGGATTGGTGGGTTTTCCCAATGCCGGGAAATCAACCTTGCTGTCGGTGATCTCTGCCGCCAAACCGCAGATCGCCGATTACCCTTTCACCACCCTGGTCCCCAACCTGGGCATCGTCAGGTATCATGACAATCGTAGTTTCGTCATGGCCGACATACCCGGGATCATCGAAGGGGCCCATGAAGGAAAAGGGCTGGGTCTGCGCTTTCTGAGACATATCGAGCGAAATTCCGTTCTCCTTTTCATGATACCGGCCGATTCCGGGGATATCCGGCAGGAGTACCAGGTTCTGATGAATGAATTAAAACAGTATAATCCCGAGTTGCTCGATAAAGCAAAAATCCTGGCGATTACCAAGGCAGATCTGGCAGATGATGAGTTGCGCCTTGAATTAAGCCGGGAATTACCAAAAATCCCCTGGGTCTTCATCTCCTCTCACCGGAAAACGGGCCTGGAACGTCTCCGCGAGTTGCTGTGGAGAGAACTTAATCACCAATCCTCAACTGACTACCATGCCGGAATTCCTGATTGAGGCCGACCATTCACTTTTTCTTTTCCTGAACGGCCTCCATTCACCGTTGATGGATACCATTTTTTTCTGGGGAACCAAAACCCTGGTCTGGCTGCCCTTTTATTTGCTGCTGCTCTGGTTCGTAATCCGGCGCTATGGATGGAATACCGTATGGATTCTGATTTTCGCCGCGCTTATGATAACGGTCAGCGATCAATTATCGAATTTTTTCAAAGAGTGGGTCGCCAGGCCACGGCCTTCGCATGAGCCCGCCCTGGCCGGCGTTCACCTCGTTCATGGCTACAAAGGGGGGATGTTCGGCTTCTACTCCGCCCATGCTTCATCCAATATGGCCCTCGCCGTTTTTCTGCTTATTCTTCTTAGCCGGCCTTTCCGGTGGTTTCCCCTGGTCATGATGGGGTACGCCATTTTTATATCCTATACCAGGATTTATCTGGGGGTTCATTATCCCGGAGATATTCTGGCCGGATGGCTGGCAGGGGCTGTCCTGGGATGGATTGCAGGCCAGTTGTGCGGATTTCTGTTGTATCGTTTACAAAACCGGCACGGCAAAGAGGCCTTGCAGAGCGGCTAGCCATGTTGCCGGTTAGCGGTCGCAAAAACTAACGGCCATCCATACATTCTTTTCATCGATACAATTTTTCGGTAAACAGTCGTTTGATAATAAAATGCAGCATGAAAACCCAAAGACTAATTATCGTTATAATAGCGTATTCTGTGCTTATGACAGGCGGATCACTTTTTGCCCAGGGGAAACTGGATCCGGTGAGGTTGAACTCCTTAACCCTCGGATTTAATGTGGGGGCCGGGGCACAATACTTCGGCAATGGCATCGGTGCCGGCCCAGCGTTCAAAGGATATTTTGAAAAAGGAATGTGGGACCTGGGGCCTGGTGTGATCACCCTGGGCGGTGAGTTCGACTTTTCGTTATTCAGCCACAGGTTTGGAAATGACTGGCATGAAGCCTGGGTCAATCTCTTCTTTGCGGCACGGGGGGCGTATCATTACGGATGGAATGTGGAAGGGCTGGATACCTATGCGGGAATGCCTGCCGGGCTAGGATTGAGCATTCACAGTTTCGATGACCATCCGGGAGCAAAGGGATATCAGGCGGTATTTCCATATTTCGGATTTTTTATGGGAGCTTCCTACTTCTTCAACGACACCTTCGGAGTGAACGGAGAGGTGGGATATAATGCCACCCATGCGAATATAGGGATAATCCTGAGGATCAAATAAAGCGAGGTTTACCGCCCGAATGCCCTTCCCTCCATCTTTATCACCTTCACGATGAAAACGCAAACTTCCCTGATGGAAGGGGGATTATATTGAAATTTTCTGTCAGTGTACTGCGACATGATTGCATCGAGCGCAGCAACCTTTCCTTCCGGGTCATTGATGAACTCAACCCGGCCATAACAGAGCACGCTCCGGTAATTCATGTTCCATGAACAGGCCACATGCTCGCTCTGGTATCGTAACTGCTGGTCGGTGGCGAAATTGATGCACACCTGCGGGTTCTGCTTCATCAGGTCGATTTTTTTACCCTGCCCGGCCCCATGCAGGTAGATCACACCGTTGCGGTATCCGAAGTTCATGGGGAGCACGTATGGCTCACCTTCAGGGCTGCACATGGCCAGATGGCACCACTGGCATTTTTTGATGACCTCTTCGATTTCGGCGGGGTTGTTGATGTTCCGTAGTCTCATGATGGCAGTGATTTTGGTATGGGCTTGGTTGTGGTTGGGCTGGTCGCTGTTTTTTTCTCCAACAAAGGTAGAGATTTTGTTTTTCGGAAGCGGAAGGTTTTATAACAGGTTGTCGCTTCAATGAAAAATTGCGCAACTTTGCAGGAATAAAAATCATCTGAAATGAACAGAAATTTAACAGGAACCGTCATATTGTTTCTATTCTCACTCATGGTTTCAGGACAAAAACCCAATCCCTCCTATGATTCCCTTCTGGCGAGGCGGCTTGGTGCCGATGATTACGGCATGAAGTCCTATATCCTCGTAATATTGAAAACCGGGCCCAATACCACTGCCGGGAAAGCATTTACCGACAGTTGCTTCGCCGGACATATGCAGAATATCAAACGGCTGGCTGAGGAGAAAAAGCTGGTGGTGGCAGGGCCTTTGGGAAAAAATGAGCACACTTATCGTGGAATATTCATCCTTGATACACCTCGCGCTGAGGAGGCGGGGCAATGGGTACAGACCGACCCTGCGGTCAGTTCCGGATTACTGGACGCACTATTCTTCAAATGGTACGGTTCCGCAGCCCTGCCTGAGTATCTGGAGGCTTCGGAGAAGGTCAACCGACTTGAATTTTAAGGTGGAAGGGAAAGTTTTCTGGTGAATAAAAACCGGCGAAAGGCCGGACAGAATTCCTAACCGCTTAACGGATTGCCTTCTGGTAAACCTCTTCTATCTTTGTTACGGGTTCGACTTTGATGCGGAACTTATTAAAATCGATTCCTTTTTGGTTAAACCGGGATATGAATATGCGTTCGAAGCCGAGTTTTTCTGCCTCCGATATGCGGTTTTCCACACGGTTGACCGGGCGGATTTCACCGCTGAGCCCCACTTCGGCAGCAAAACAGGTGTGATAGTCCACCGGGCTGTCCTGGTTTGAAGAGAGTACCGCTGCCACCACCGCAAGGTCGATGGCAGGGTCCTCGACACGGATGCCTCCAGCAATGTTGAGGAACACATCCTTGTGCCCCAGTTTGAACCCGCAACGTTTCTCCAGCACCGCCAGCAACATATTCAAACGCCTGACATCAAAGCCTGTCGTGGTTCGTTGTGGTGTTCCGTACACTGCAGAACTGACCAGTGCCTGGGTCTCGATCATCATCGGCCGTTGCCCTTCGATCATGGCTGCAATGGAGATGCCGCTCACCGGTTCATCCCGTTGCCCCAACAGAATCTCCGAGGGGTTGGCTACTTCCCTCAGCCCGCCGTCGTTCATTTCATAAATACCCAGTTCGGCAGTGGAGCCGAACCGGTTTTTCAGCGAGCGCAAAATGCGGTATCCGTAATTCCGGTCTCCTTCAAACTGCAATACGGTATCTACCATATGCTCCAGTATTTTCGGGCCGGCAATGCTGCCGTCCTTGGTGATATGACCGATCAGGAACACCGGAATTCCCGTGGTTTTAGAGTATTTCTGTAACTCGGAGGCACATTCCCTGATCTGGCTGACGCTCCCGGCTGACGACTCGATCAGGTCGGTCTGCATCGTCTGAATGGAGTCGATAATGACGATATCGGGGCGGAGACTCTCCATGTTACGGAAAAGAGTCTGGAGATTTGTTTCGGTGAGGATGAAGCATGCATCATGCATCATGCCGAGTCTTCCGGCCCTCATGCGTATCTGATGACCGCTCTCTTCACCGCTGATATACAAAATTTTGCCGTTCAGGCATTTTAGGGCCACCTGCAACATCAGCGTAGATTTGCCAATGCCGGGCTCGCCGCCGATCAGTATCAGGGAGCCGGGTACAATGCCACCCCCGAGGACGCGGTTAAGTTCCTGGTCACAGGCATCCATCCGCTTTTCATCCGAATAACCGATCTCCGACAGCTTTACCGGGGATGAAGGTTTCAGTTTACCTGAAGCGGCACCAAATGCGCTTTTTTCCTCCTTCTTCACCATCTCCTCCACGAAAGTATTCCATTCGCCGCAAACGGTGCATCTTCCCATCCATTTGGGTGACTGTGTGCCGCAATTCTGGCAAAAAAAAGTTGTTTTCGGCGCCATGATCTGTGGTTACAGTGATCAGAGGGTGATTTTGGACAGGATCCCGGTGGTGGAATAACCTTGGGTCAGGTCGATGGTGATCACCTCTCCGCCGGCAGAACGGACGAAATCCGCGCCGGCAATCTCCTTTACTTCATAATCCTTGCCTTTCACCAGTATATCAGGTTGAATCTGCCGGATCAGTCTCTCAGGAGTATCTTCATCAAACAGTATAACGGCATCCACGAAAGAGAGGGCTGCAAGTAAGACAGCTCTTGCCTGTTCATTGTTAACCGGTCTCCCTTCACCTTTCAGCCTCCGCACCGAGGCATCGGTGTTGAGGCCGATGACAATGACATGGCCCAGGTCACGGGCCTTGGAAAGATATTCCACATGTCCCAGATGGAGCACATCGAAGCAGCCGTTGGTAAATACTACCCGTTTTTCTTTGAAGCGCCAGATGTTCCGCAGGAGGATCATCTCCTCCGTAGACAGGATCTTACCTTTTATGTGGGTGAGTTTTTCCATGTTTTCTCTTGTTGAAGGATAAAAGTATAAGGGACAAACCACCGGTAAAGAGTATCATCAGGGTCTGGGCGCTCCATGATATCCACCCGAGGGCCAGTCCGGTAGTACGCAGGATTCCATAAAGAGAGACCGTCTCCTGGATGATAGCGGGATAGAGCCCGATTCCGCCCGGAGTGATCATGATTCCCACACTTCCAAGCACCAACGAGGATAAACCTGCTCCGGGTGAAAGATGCAGGGTGTCGGGAAAGCAGAAGAAACAGACGTAGATCATGAAAAAATAGAGCGTCCAGATCGCGATGCTGTAAAAAACGAATAGCCAGGGGTGGCGGACCTGACTGAGTGATTTCAACCCGTCCCAGAATCCTTTGATCAGGTGCACGACTTTATGGGCAACGGGGGAGGCTGCGATTTTCCGGCGAAAAAGAAAAATCAGGCCAATGGTCAGTGAAAATAATCCTGCTGCAGAAAAAATGATCATCCTGGAAAAAAGAGGGTTCTCAAGTTTGGCAGCCATTTTCGGATAGATGTAATGCTCCATGTAATTGCCGATGACACCAGCCTGGGTAAAGATCATCAGGAAGAACAGGAGGATAAAGAGGATCATGTCGATCGCCCGCTCCGTGATCACGGTTCCGAACGATTTACTGAAAGGAATGTTTTCATACCTCGTCAGGATACCGCAGCGGGTAACTTCGCCGAGCCTGGGGAAAGCCATATTGGCAAAGTATCCCACCATAACGGCGAAGAAGGTGTTTTTCAACGACGGATGATAGTTCATCGGTTGAAGGAGAAGCCTCCACCTTAAAGCCCGCAGGACATGGCTGAACACACCGAGTGCAATAGTCAGTATCACCCAATTGTAATTGGCGATCCTGAAAGAATGGATTATCTGTTGTTTCTCTTCGCCGGTCAGTCCCCTGAGCGATAGCCAGATGATCAGGATACCCAGTCCGAGAAAGAGGATAAATTTGATCAGGGTTGCGCCTGATCTTGGAGGAGCCGCTTCCGCGGGAAGGGTTGTCATGGGATGGGTTATTCCTGCGTCAGGCGGTTTTCATGATCCACGAAGGCGATAGCCGGTCGAAATTGTCTGGCCTGCCCAAAATCCATGATGGCGTAAGAAACAATGATCACCAGGTCGTTCGGCAGGAATTTCCTGGCGGCTGCCCCGTTGAGGCAAATGGTGCCGCTTCCTCGTTCACCCCGGATCACATATGTTTCAATTCGCTCTCCGTTGTTGATGTTTAGTACCTGGACTTTCTCGAATTCAATCAGGTTGGCCGCCTCCATAAGGTTTTCATCGATGGTTATGCTGCCGACATAGTTGATGTTGGCATCGGTGACCCTGGCACGGTGTATCTTGGATTTAAGTACTTCAATCTGCATCATGCTGCAAAATTATGAAAAAAGTTCGAGATTGTCGATGAGTCTGACATCCCCGAGAAACGCGGCTACAAAGACCACCGCTTCATCTTTCTCTTTCCAGGTGCTAATTGGCTGAAGTGTATATCTGTTGGCAATTTCGAGATATTCCACTGAAAAACCAGGCTTTTTTTCCATTTGTTTGACACCCCAGGAAATCAACTCCCGGATCGTTTTTTTGCCGGCACGTTGTTTTATTTGCTGAAGAACCTGATAGATCACCGGCGCAACCTGCCGTTCTGCAATCGTCAGGCGCATGTTGCGGGAACTCATGGCCAGGCCGTCAGGTTCCCTGACCGTATCAGAGGCCATGATCTCCACCGGCAGTTGATATTGTCTCACCATTTCCCGTATGATGGCGAGTTGCTGATAATCTTTCTTCCCGAAATAGGCACGGTCAGGCTTCACAATATCGAATAATTTCCTGACCACCGTTGCAACCCCCCTGAAATGGCCGGGCCTGAATCTTCCTTCCATCACCTTGTCCAGCCTGCCGAATTCAATGTCCAGAAGTTCCTGGACGCCATGTGGATATATTTCATCCGTTTGCGGTGTGAAAAGCAGGTCACAACCGATATTCTCAAGCATCCGGGCATCCTGGTTCAGGTTGCGCGGATATTTTTCAAGATCCTGCCGGTTGTTGAATTGTGTGGGATTTACATAGATACTGCAAACGCAGCAATGGTTTTCCGTCTTTGCCCTTTGCATCAGGGCCAGATGCCCTTCATGCAGCGCTCCCATCGTGGGGACGAATCCGACGGACTTGCCGGTAATGCGGGCCTCCTCCAGCCACCCGCGGGTTTCATCGATGGTGGAATAAGTCTCCATTTTGCTATAACTCCACGATTTTGTTACGAATGGCGTATTTGATCAGATCAACGGTCGATTTGAGTTCCAGTTTCTTCATAATGTGATTCTTGTGAGTTTCCACGGTGCGAATGCTGATGTCCAGTTTATCGCTGATCTCTTTATTGATATATCCTTCGGCGAAAAGCCTGAGGATCTCAATCTCCCTGCCTGTCAGGGTAGCCTGGTTCACGGCGGGCAGATGATCATCCTCTTTGGCCCTCCTGACATAGCTGCGCAGCATAATTTTAGAAACAGTATCCGAATAAAACTCCTCACCTTCATAAATCGCACGGATGGCGGCCAGTAACTCCTCCCGGGAGGTGTTCTTGGGTAAATAGCCCCTTGCGCCGGCCTTTACAGCATTGAAGATAAAATCCTCATTGGTGTACATCGACAGGATAAGCACCTGAATGCCGGGATACTGAGCGGTAACCTGTTTCGTGATCTCAATCCCGTTGGTGTCGGGCAGCGAAATATCCAGGATCAGTATGTCGGGCTGGGTCAATGCTATTTTTTCGAAGCACTCCTTCCCTGTGGAGGCCTCTCCCAGAATCATAACCTCCTCGGAACTCTGCAAAAGTGATTTGATGCCGTCACGCACCAACTGGTGGTCATCCACGAGGAAAATCCTGATCTTCAACATAAGGTATGATGATTGGAACCGTTAATGTAATATGCGTTCCCTTGCCGGGCATCGACTGAATCTGTAATTGTCCGCTGAGTAAACTGGCCCGCTCATACATATTCAGTATGCCGTTCCCTCCGCTCCAGCGGCGGGCTTCGGGGGTGAAGCCCTTGCCGTTGTCTTCAATATCAAGGTTCAGGAAATCCCGGTCACGGTTTAAGGCTACTTTTACCTGTGATGCCTCGGCATGCTTGATGATATTGTTGATCGCCTCCTGGGCAAGCCTGTAAACATAAGTCATTACCCTCTTGTCCATCATCCCGAAGTCGCCCCTGGCTTCGAAATGGATCCTTAAGCTGCTATGCTCTTCCGTTTCGGAAAAGAGGTTGCGGAATGCAATGACAAGTCCGAATGCTTCCAGCACCGAGGGCATCAGGTTGTTTGACATTCTTCTGACCTCATCGATGATACCGTCGAAGTGCCTTTTTAACTCCTGTACCGAGTTCTGAACTTCCGAACCGTTTTGATATAGCAGGTTCTCCATCCTGAATTTAACGGCAATAAGCGATTGTCCGATGCCGTCGTGTAATTCCCTCGATAGCCGCTGGCGCTCCATCTCCTCTCCGTCGATAAAAGAGCGCATCCTTCCGTATCCTTCCAGTTGGACCATCTTGTTCTTCTCCCTGATCCGCGAAATCATCTCGTTGAAGGCGTGGAACAACTCCCCCGATTCGTCATTTTGATCAATTTCCGGTAAGGAATGGTTGAAATCTCCGTTTTCCATCCGTTGGATCGCTTTTTTTAGTTGCGAAACCGGCCGGAAAAAACGCCGGTAAAGTGTTATCCAGATCACGATGGGGAAAGCCGCCAGCACCAGGAATAACGCAAGCATCAGCCATGGCCGGTGAGCCCACGCGGCCAATCCAAAAGCAATGGCAGTTAAAACAAGTGGTACCAGACAACTCAGCATAAGTCTGATACGGTAGGGGGGAGACTTCATCGATTTTTCATAATTTTGACAATCTCCTGTGGTGTTTAAAACAGGAACAAACATACAAAAAAATCCCGATGAAGTCATTCCGTTCACTTTCAGGTGATAAACTCCCCGTTTTTTTTTCGAACCAGCTTACGCTCTTATGGATGTGCCTGATAATCCCGTTTTACTTGGGGGCACAACTTCCGGTGGTATCCAGGTATGCCGATCCCTCTTCCGATCCGCCGGACCTCCCGGTAAGGCTGATGCACCTGACGGCCAGGGTGAGTTTCGTACCCGAAGAAAACCGGGTCGATGCTTCCGCTAATTTTACATTTACCTGGAACCGGAAAGCCGATTCCATCGTTTTCATGGCGCCTGATTTTTCGGTGAAGAGCGTCACCATCAACGATACGGTGGTCCCTTACCGGCAACGGGGAGGCCTTCTGATCATCTATCCTGCAGGAGTCGTCAGGGTCAGTGATTTCACCCTCAGCATGTCCAGAATACCCGAAACATCCGGTCTGAACATCGGGTATTCAGCCTACCCGCAGGCAGGCAATCCCTATTTCATCGGCTGGCAGCCGGAGGAGACTGGCCGAAAAAAACAAATCTGGGCCCATCGCCCCCACGGATGGCTTCCTTATCTCGACGCCCGCATTACCACCGATTTTTATATCACTTTCGATCAATCATTCAAGGTGTTTTCGAACGGCGAACGCATCAGTGTGAAGGACAACGGTGATGGTACTTTCACCTGGCACTATGCCATGCGGAAAAACCACCCTTTCTTCTCCACAGCGCTGGTGATCGGAGATTATGATTACAAACAGGGACATACCGCCAGCGGAGTCCCCCTGGAATTCTGGTATTACCCTGATATGGCCGACCGTCTTGCCACCACTTACCTGCATACGGAAAAGATGTTTTCTTTCCTCGAAAAAGAGTTGCAGTTTCCATATCCCTATCCGCTTTACCGCCAGGCACCCGTGGCCGATTACATGTACGGGGCTATGGAGACCACCACCAGTACTGTTTTCGGGGATTATATGTTCATTGGCCCCCGTTCATGGTGGCAACGTAATTATGTGAATGTCAACGTACATGAACTGACCCATCAGTGGTTCGGCAACTGCGTGGTCCACCTGGTCAACCGGGATGTCTGGCTCACGGAAAGTTTTGCTACCTACTATGCCAAGATCTTTGAAAAAGAAGTTTTCGGGGAGGATTATTGGCAGAATGTAAAGCATGAAGAGCGGGAACTCGCTTTTCAGGCCGCTGCCAGAAACAATTATCCGGTGGGTGGCTCCAGGGGCGGTAATGAAAGGATTTACCAGAAAGGGTCGCTCGTACTGGAGATGCTCCGGAATGTAATGGGGGATGAAGATTTCAAGGAAGCGATGCATCAGTACCTGAATAAATTCGCTTTTGGCCATGCCGAAACCCATGATTTTATCCGTTGTGTGTACGAGGCTACCGGAACGTCATATTTCTGGTTTTTCGATCAGTGGGTATTGCGCGGCGGTGAGCCCCGCTATCAGGTTGCCGATTCGGCAGAGACCGACAGCAGCGGGTTTCTTTCGACCATATTCAGGGTAAAACAGGTTCAGGAGATCCATGAACTGAATGGTTTGTTCAGGATGCCGGTGACTTTTGAGGTCCACTACGCGGATGGAACATTCGACTCCGCAGAGGTCTGGGTTAAAAGCCCGGAAACCGTGGTCAGGATTCCGAACAGGGACAAAAAAGAGGTGCTGTTTTTGCTTTTCGATCCCGGCAGAAAAGTGCTGAAAATGGTCGATTTTCCGCAATCCCTCACCCGCCGGATGGCTCAGGCTTCCCATGCACCAGGAATGATTGATCGTTACGATGCACTGGTTTCAATCAGGGATGTACCTTCCGGCCTGAAGACCAGTTTTCTGGCAGAGCGGTTTTCTGCAGAGAAATTTCATCTTGTGAAAAACGAAATCCTGAAGCAACTGGCACAGGATACGGGGATGGTTGCCATGGAGGTTAAAGGCAGGGCGCTCACCGATCCCGATGCCCTTGTCAGAAAAGGGGCTTTGCTTACCATCGGCCTGGTTCCTGAATTTTTCCGTGAAACGGCAGAGAAGATGCTGTACGATTCGAGTTTTGTAAACGTGGAATTAGCCCTTGAATTGCTTTGCCTCTCCTTTCCGGACAGAATTCCCCGGTACCTGGAGGAGACCCGGGACATGGAGGGCTGGCGCGGGAAAAATATCCGGATGAAATGGATAGAGATCGCCATCCTGACCGGGCAGGAACAGTATCTGGAGGAGTTGAGAAATTATGCCAGTCCCCGGTACGGGTTCGAAACCCGGATCAATGCATTACTGTTGCTGAAGCGGTTGGATTACCGGGATGAAATAACGATGGAATACGCGCTGAAAGCGGAAAAACACTGGAACAGGAAGCTGAGCGGTGCGGCTAAGGAGTATCTGAAGGGAAAATGAAATCAGAATTCCAGCCCGAGTTTCAGATTGATCATTCGGGGAGTGAGATAATTGGGTACGGCATATTGCCTCGAGTTTATATCGGTGACCCAGAGATAGGAAACGGTATTGCTGATCTGAAGTAAATTAAAGACATCGAGCGATATCCAAAGGCTTTTGATGTGACGGAGAGGGTTCCCCGCTGCGAAAGCAGTTTGCTGGCCTATAATCTGTTTGGATAGCCCGATATCCACCCTGCGATAGGGTGGGATCCGCCGGGTGTGTTCTTTCCTCGGGCTGTCGGGTGCCCCTACCGGAAGCCCCGATCCGTAGATAAGGGTCAGGTTCATTTTCCAGGTTGGAAATCCGGGTATATAATCCTGGAAAAAGATGGCGAGGTTGAAACGTTGATCTGTCGGACGCGGGATGGAAACACCCTCAAACTTTTCTTCCGTTTTCATCAGCGAGAGGCTTGCCCAGGATTCCACACCTTTAACAAATTCGCCATTCACCCTGAAATCGATCCCGCCCGCGTAACCTGTGGCATCATTGGTTCCGAAATAGCGGATTTTAAGATTATCGATTTCGTATGGGATGAGGTTGTACATGTATTTATAGTAGGCTTCGGCGACGAGTTTGAACGGTCGGTTCCAGGCACGGAAGAAATAATCGGTTCCACCCACCACGTGCAATGATTGTTGAGATTTCAGACCGGGGACGATATTTCCCCGCAGGTCGGTCATCTCCCGGAAAGAAGGCGGCTGTGAGTAGAGCCCGCCGGAAAGACGGAACAGAATTTCACTTTTCCATTCCGGTTTAATGGAGATGCTGATGCGCGGGTTGACGACCCATTGTGAGTTGTAATCGTTCCAGACGCTCCGTATTCCGGCGGTCAAAGCCAGTTCAGAACCTTTCAGGGGAAAGTTCCATGTGTCCTGGATAAAGGCAGAGATCTTTCCGGTTCCCAGGCTGTTATTGCTTCGGTTTACATTGAACAGTATCAGATCAGGACGTGGAGGAGCAGGTGAACCAAGGGAATCGGGCGGATGCGGCAATGAATAACCTGCTGAATCCTGAAGTTCCCATTCGGAAATGCGGTACGAAAACTGATCATGCTGGTATTTGATTCCCCAGTTCAGGTTGCTCTGGCGTGTATCGCGGCTGCCCCGGTGTTCAATGTTATACACCGTGCCATCGAGATAATTTCTGGCATGTTGCAGGTAAGCCCCGACACCGAGCACTTCGGTTATTGTCCCTTGGGTTGAGCCCTGAAAGAGTTCCAGCCGCCCCAGCCAGTACTCTCCTGAAATGTCGTAGGTCTCCTCCTCCCGGGTCTGATAAACCGATGCGATCAGGCGCAGCCTCATTTCATGGTTCGGGCGAAAGGTAAGGGTGGCCGCGCTTAGCCAGTTCCGGTAACGGTCAACCTCTTTACCGTCGAAATATATTTTAATCTTGTACGATTCATCCAGTGTGCCGAAACTTGTTTCGCGCGTCTCGGGGATGAGTTCGTAATAGTTGTTGGTGTAACTGCCCAATAGGGAGAGTTCCCACTTTTTAAGGAATTCATAGTTCACCATTCCCTGGATATCAAAAAATTTTGGTTTATAATTTCCCTTGGTGTCCAGGCCTTTCAGGATATAAGAGTTGGTTTTGTAACGACTGCCAACCAGAAAGGAGAGGTTTTTTCCTATCATGCCCTCCAGATGGGCCGAAGCGCCCAGCAAACTGACATCTGCCGATCCGCCGAAAGAGGTAGGCTTTTTATAGCGGATATCCAGCACAGAGGACATTTTGTCGCCGTACCGTGCGTCAAATCCGCCGGCGGAGAAAGATATCCCGGATACCAGCACCGGGTTGAGGAAACTTTGTCCCTCCTGTTGTCCCGATCTTACCAGGAAAGGACGGTAGATCTCAATGTCGTTGACAAAAACAAGATTTTCGTCATAATTTCCGCCCCTGACCGAATATTGGGAACTGAGTTCATTCCGGCTGGATACTCCGGGCATTGTTTTGATCAGGTCTTCCACACTGGCATTAATAGTGGGGATATGGGTCAGTACTTTGGGATTGAGCCGGTTAAAAGTACTGGTCCGGATTTGCTGGTCTTTTACTTCAACCGATTCCAGTTCGGTTGAAGTGCGGGTCAATACCAGGTGAATGGTGCGGCGCTCGTTTTCTCTCAGGTTGACGGTGAGGGAGTCGGTCTCAAATCCGATAAAGGAGTAAAGAATGGTGACCGGCCTGCCGGAGGGTACCTCCAGTTCGTACCTGCCCTCCTTGTCGGAGGTATTGCCGGAGGTTGTCCCTTTTACCGCGAGGTTTACAAATTGCAGGGGTTCTCCGCTGTTGCTTTTAATTGTACCGGTGATGATACCGGTCTGGGCTGAAAGCATGTTGCCGAGCAACAGGCACATCGTCAGCAGGGATAAGAATTTTCTCTTTTGGGGCATCTATTTCAGTCTTTCTTCCTGGGATTTGAACTTTCCGTCGCGCCATGCCTTGATGAAGGCTGCCCATGCAAACGGGTTAAAAATCGTATAGGGCTGTTGCTGCCCAAAGTAGTATAATTTACTTGTCTGATTGTCGATATAATTCCGGTAGTTCATCCGGGCATCCAAAGGATATTCCTCTGCCCGCATACGAATTTCGGCTGCCTGCAGGTTTCTCCGGGCGATCTCAAGGTCGTCGTCCGGAATTTTCGTCTCTATAAAGGCCCGTTTGAAATCCTCCAGCGTCGGCCATGGAAATATGAATGCAGCCGTAAGGGTAAGGGTGTCGGCTGATAATACCTGGATAAGGGAGTAATGCTTCCGGGTGATGGTATCAGGGATGACAAATGAGGCGGGCTTAAATCCCAAAGCCTGGAAACTGATGGTATCAAGGCGCTGAGCAACGAAGGAAAAATACCCGGAAGCATCACTTGTTGTTCCGCGTTTTCGGGAAATATCGACAATTTTCACAAAAGGCACCGGATAGAGGCTGTCGGCTGTAAGGGTGATACCCGAGAACTGAATAAGGTTCTGATTGTCAGTACCGGCACTTTCTGTTTGCGCGAATATTGTATAAGAGGAGAGGAATATCAGGAGTATCAATAATCGTACAACATTCATTTTAAAATATTTACATGGAAGATAACGTCTGGTTCTTCCATTTATTTCCTTCATTAAGGGATAAAAAAAATGCTGTTACAAAGTAACAGCATTTTACCCCATGAAAAAAAAACTACTTTGCTAAATATCCTTTGGACCGTGCATCCTGAATGCAGGGATAAATTCCTCTTTTGGTAATATGGCGGATTCCTTCGGCCGAAACCCGGAGTGTGATTTCCCGGTTTTCTTCTGCCACAAAAAACTTTTTGGTCTGGATGTTCGGGCTGAACCAACGTTTGGTTTTCTTGTTGGAATGAGATACCGCATTGCCCTTGATTGCAACTTTTCCCGTAATTTCACAAATCCTTGCCATGACTGTTCAGTATTGATTTTCAAAATGGAGTGCAAAAATACAAATTATTTTCGACTCTCCAAAAAAATTATCATTTCGTCAATTCCTTATAGAGGCGCATCAGTGCTTCAAGCGCTGTTCTTCTGATATTTCGTTCGCGATTATCCCCAAAGAGATATTGTTTTGACCATACCCCGTCGGGGGTGGCGATAGCGATCCAGGTGGTGCCTACCGGCTTTTCAGCTGTTCCTCCGTCTGGTCCGGCAATTCCGGAGCTGGCCACTGAATAATCGGTCCCGAACATTTTCCTGCAGTTGGAAGCCATAAGGGTTACCACTTCTTCGCTTACTGCTCCATGGCAGGCAATGGTCTCTTCAGGCACTTTGAGAAAGTGATATTTGGTTTCGTTGGCGTAAGCCACGATTCCTCCCTTAAAATATCCGGAGCTGCCGGGAACCGATGTGATCAGGTGGGCAATGTAACCGCCCGTACAGCTTTCTGCCGCCGAAATACTCTTTCCTCGCTCCTTCAGAATGCGGCCCGTCACCTCTTCCAAAGTCTCCTCATCCAGGCCGAAAATATGCTGAGGTATCCTGTCATAGAGTTTGGCCACTTCATCGTCGACCAGCCTGATTACCTGGCCGGGATCGGCTCCGGTACCGGAAAGACGAAGCCTGACAATGCCGGGCTGAGGCAGCCAGGCAAGTTTGATTTCAGCCGGGAGCGAACGTTCCCAATCTTCGAGCGCAGCAGCGAGAAATGACTCTCCCACTCCCTGGGTCATCACGGTCCGGTGATAAATAAACGGGGTGGAAAACCTTTTCCTCAATTCAGGAATGATGGATCCGGTCATCATGCTTTTCATCTCGAACGGCACTCCCGGCATCGACACAAAGACCTTCAGGCTTTCATCCGGGCCCTTTTTCTCAAACCACATGCCACGGGCGGTGCCCAGCTTATTGGGGATCTCGGTGCACCCTTCCGGCAATTCTGCCTGGCAACGGTTAAGTTCCGTGACCGGATAGCCCCTGCGACGGAATAGATCTTCGATATCGTGGTAAGCCGAGGGACTGAACACCAGTTGCGTCCGGAAATATTCACATAGGGTTGTCTTGGTGATATCGTCGTTGGTTGGCCCGATTCCGCCCGAGATCAGGATGACTGAAGCCTTTTCTTCCGCTTCGCGCAATGTCGACAGAATCTGTTCCCGGTCATCATGGATCACAGTGGTCTGTACCACGGAGAATCCTGCAAAGTTCAGTTGCTGTGCCATCCAGGCGGCATTGGTATTGACCACCTGCCCTATCAGCAGTTCATCTCCGATATTTATAATCTCAACATTCATTTGGTAAGAATAAGAATTTCAGGGCATCATCCGGTTTTGAAGGAAGGGGTTCCACCCGCTGCATCCCCTTTTTTATTATTTTTGCAGCAAATTTACAAACTATGTCAATACTTGCTGAACCCGATCTGATCGTTAATGCCGATGGCAGTGTTTATCATATTTGCATGAAACCGGAAGACCTGGCTGATCTGGTCATCGTGGTCGGCGATCCCGGCAGGGTTGACGAAATTTCAGAGCATTTTTCCGGTGTGGAGCATAAGCGGTCGAACAGGGAATTCAATTCCTGTACGGGATACTACCATGGGAAAAGGATATCGGCACTTTCTACCGGGATTGGTACCGATAACTGTGATATCGTGATGCATGAACTGGATGCCCTGGCCAACTTCGACCTGACCACCCGTGTTCAGAAACCGCAACACCGCTCGTTGAAGATCGTCAGAATCGGGACATCAGGCTCCATTCAACCGGATGTGCCTGTCAACTCTTTCAGCCTTTCCACCCATGCTGTCGGGCTCGATAACCTGCTCTATTTTTATCGCGACAGCAAAAATGTCATCGACCATGATCTGACGGATGCCTTTGCCCGTCATGCAGAATGGCCTGATGCACTGTCACAGCCTTACTTCATTAAAGGATCGGACGAACTGATTAAACTTTTTAAACCCGTATGCGTGAGTGGGATTACCCTTACCGCGCCTGGTTTTTACGGGCCCCAGGGCCGTTTCCTGCGGTTACCGCTCACGGATCCGGAGATGATCCGCAAATTCCAGAGTTTCCGGCACGAGAATCACCGTATCATCAATTTTGAGATGGAAACTTCTGCCCTTTACGGACTGGGGGCATTAATGGGCCATCAAATGGCTACTGTTTGTGTATTGATCGCCAATCGCGCAACTGGAACTTACAACCAGGACCATAAATCGGTGGTCAGGGATTTGATCACCATGGTGCTTGACCGCGTAACGGCATGAATTAATGGAACTGATCATTAAAAAAACTACGCTTCAGGCACTGATCAACATGCTCGATGATCCGGACGACCAGGTCTTTGCAGTGGTCGGCAATAAACTTGTATCCATCGGGAAGCCTGCAATACAGCCGCTGGAGTGCGCATTGGAAAACTGCTGTGATGAGCAGGTGGCGGAGCGAATCCGCTTTACGATAGATCGTATCCATCAGCAGGCGATTAGGGACGAACTATCCGAATGGGCCGATAACCAGGCGGATAATCTACTCAAAGGATACATAATCCTGAGCCGGACGGCGAGGCGCGATCTGGATGAAGTGGAGCTTCTTGCCCTTGTTTCACAACTCAAAACAGAGGTCTGGCTGGAACTTAATGACGACCTGACTGCCCTTGAAAATATCAAGGTAATCAATCATATACTTTTTAAAACAAACCGGTTCATTCCCGATAAGGAAGATATCTTCAACCCCGGAAATACCTTACTGCATGGCTTATTGCAAACCAGGACAGGAAATCCCGTGAGCCTGGGAATGATCTACCTGATTATCGCCCGCCAGTTAGGCCTTCCGGTATACGGGGTTAACCTGCCAAATCATTTCATCCTTGCATATATGGCCGGAACAGAAGTTATCGAACCAACCCCTTCTGACGTCCTTTTTTATATCAATCCATATAACAACGGTGCTGTTTTCACCCGTCACGAGATCGACCATTTCATTGGCCAGCTCCGGATCAAACCAGAACCGGGGTTTTATCTGCCCTGTTCCAATATCAGCTTAATCCGTCGTGTCATCAATCACCTGATCCAGTCATACCGGAACAGAGGATTGGAAAAGCATACCGCGGAACTGGAGAACCTCTTAACCGATTTACGATGAAACGACTGATTTTTCCCTCATTCCTGCTCCTGCTTACCCTGTTGATCGCCTCCTGGGGATCCAGGGCCCACCGTAAAATCAGCAGGGAAATGCCGCTGTGCCTTCCTGCTGAAATGGCTTTTCTTACACCGTGGACCGATTATGTTACCGACCATTCGATGGACCCCGATAACCGCAAAAAAAGCGATCCGAGCGAGAGCGCCAAACATTATATCGACATCGATAACTATCCCGAGTTTCTTGCCAACGGATACATATCTACCTCCTACGATTCCGTTATCATGCAACACGGATTCCCTTTTGTATGGGAACAGGGTATTCTGCCGTGGGCGATCATCACCACCTATGATTCGCTGGTGAAGGCCTTCGAAAGACGCGACTGGAACCGTTCCGCCTTTTTTGCCGCCGATCTTTCCCACTACGTGGGAGATGGTCATATGCCACTGCATATTACAAGGAATTATAATGGACAATACTCGGGAAACTATGGAATTCATTCGAGATATGAAACCTCCATGATCTCAAGGTATGAAAGTCAGCTGGTATATCCGGCTGATCCGGCGGAGTATATCCAGGATGTCACATCCTTCGTCTTTGGGTTCATCTACCATAATCACCAATATGTGGACAGTATCCTTCTGGCAGATGATTACGCCCGCCTGACAGCGGGAAGCAGCAGCAGCACTGCCTACTATACCGCCTTGTGGCAGAAAACAGGTGATTTTACCAATGATCTGTTACGACGTGCTTCGTTTTCCCTTGCCAGCCTCATTTACACTGCATGGATCACTGCAGGAAGCCCGGAACTCTCCCCGAACGCTGCAGAGGGTTTGACCGCCTCCTCCTGGCTGTTGCGGCCATACCCAAACCCTGCAGTCACCATGGTGAATATCCCGTTGGTGATCCATGAACTCTCCGATCCGGTGGAATTGAGTATTTACCGGATGAACGGTTCCCTTATGATCACGGAGAAGATCCAAAGCGCTGCTTTGGGTGTGTTGACCATCCGGCAGGATGTCACATCCTGGGCACCGGGAAGTTACATATGCGTGTTGAAATCCGGTAAAGGTTACTCTTCCGTAAAATTGCTGATCAGCCCGGATGGTTCTGCTTCAGCCATTGATTGATGTTGTTCTCTATCCGTCCGACGATATTCGATTCCGGGGCCCGCTGAAATGGCTCTCCGGTGATCGTTTCAAAGAGCTCGATATAGCGTTCGGAAATTTCACTGATCCAGGCGTCGCTCATTTCAGGGACAACCTGGCCCTCCTTCCCCATAAAACCATTGGCCATCAGCCATTCCCTTACAAACTCTTTGGAGAGCTGCCGTTGCGGTTCCCCTCTGTCGAAACGTTCCCCGTATCCGGCGGCATAAAAATAGCGGGAAGAATCGGGGGTGTGGATCTCATCGCAGAGGTATATCTTTCCGTCAACACCTTTGCCAAACTCGTATTTGGTGTCAACAAGTATTAACCCTTTTTCTGATGCGATCTCCGTTCCTCGCCGGAACAGGGCCAGTGACCAGGCCTTGATCTGGGAGTAATCCTGACGGGAAACCAGTCCGCCCTGCAATATCTCTTCTTCCGTAATGTCTTCATCATGACCTTCTGATGCTTTGGTGGTAGGTGTAATGATAGGGTGCGGAAAACGCTGGTGTTCCTTCATGCCGTCCGGAACCGGTACACCGCAGATCTGCCGGGCACCCTTCTGGTAATTCCGCCATGCGCTGCCCGTCAGGTATCCCCTGACAATCATCTCGACAGGGAAAATCGTGCAAAAATGTCCGATGGTAACATTGGGGTCGGGAGAGGCGGTTTTCCAGTTCGGGCAAATGTCTGCTGTAGCATCGAGAAACCCGGAAGCGATCTGGTTCAATACCTGGCCTTTGTATGGAATTCCCCTGGGCAGAACCACGTCGAATGCTGAGATGCGGTTAGAAGCAACCATGACAAGATATTGATCGCCGATGTTGTATACATCGCGTACTTTGCCGCGGTAAAAGGATCGTTGTCCCGGAAAATTGAAATCTGTTCGGTGTAATACATTCATGGCTGCGGAATAAAGGGTTAATAATCAGGGTTGACGGGGTTGGTCATAAGCATCGATGATCCTGCTGACCAGCCGGTGACGGATAATGTCCGATTTGTCGAGGTGGACAAAACCGATACCGGGTATATCCTTCAGTATTTGGCAGGCATTGACCAGGCCGCTGATCTGGTTCTTCGGCAAATCGATCTGGGTAATATCGCCGGTAACGATAAATTTGGCCGAAGCGCCCATGCGGGTAAGGAACATCTTGAGCTGGCTTGGGGTTGTGTTTTGTGCTTCGTCGAGAATGGCAAAGGCATTGTTGAGGGTGCGGCCGCGCATGAAAGCCAGTGGTGCAATCTCAATCACCCTGTCCTCAATATACTGGATCAGTTTTTGACTGGGCAACATGTCACCAAGGGCATCGTAAAGCGGTTGCAGATAAGGGTCCAGTTTTTCTTTCAGGTCGCCCGGAAGAAACCCGAGGTTTTCTCCGGCTTCAACAGCGGGACGGGTCAGGATGATCCGCTGGATCTCTTTATTTTTCAGCGCCCTGACCGCCAGGGATACCGCCGTGTAAGTTTTTCCGGTTCCGGCCGGTCCGATGGCAAAAACCAGATCATTGGCCGTGGAGAGCTCTACCAGCTTGCGTTGATTGGCTGTACGTGCACGTACCAATAACCCGTTTTTTCCATGAACCAGCACATCTGACTGGCCATTTTCCTGCATGAGATTTTCTGACGGCTGATTGTTCAGCAAAACAGAGATATCGGGAACCGTCAACTGGCCATAGCGTTCGTAATGTTGCAGCAGGGAGTAAAACTTCTTCTCGAAATCAATCAGATCATTCTCTTCTCCGAATGCTTTGACATAATTGTCCCGGGAAACGATTTTTACCTTCGGAAAATGGTGCCGTACCACCTCAAGGTTGTGGTCGTTGGCACCAAAAATGTCAAGCGGATGGAAGGATTCGATGCTGATTGTTTTCTCACTCATGAAAAATCGTACTTTTGACTACGCAAATGTACAGTTTTTTTTCATGGCCATAATAACTCTTACCAGCGATTGGGGAACCAGGGACCACTATACGGGAGCTGTCAAAGGAACGATCATTCGATTGTGTCCGACAGCTCAGGTCATTGATATAACCCACGAAATACCGCATTTTAATGTCCAGCATGCGGCTTATATCCTGAAAAACTGTTATCCGGATTTCCCGGAAGGAACGGTACATATCGTGGATGTAACCAGCGATCAGCGGCAGCCTGAACGTCCTTGCGCCGTCCTTTATAAAGGTCACTATTTTATCGGCCCCGATAATGGCATTTTTTCCCTGCTGTTTGGCGGACGCCCCGATCAAATGTACATGATCACTGCTTCCATGGATAACACGCCCGCTTCGTTTGCCGCCAGGCAATTATATGTGCCTGCCGCCTGCCACCTTATAGCCGGAAATCCCATCGATACACTGGGCATGAACCTGACCGACCCGGTGGTAAGGATGCCCTATCAGCCGGTGATCCAGGGCGACCTGATCAAGGGCCACGTCATCCATATTGATGCCTACGGAAATGTCTTCACCAATATCTCCGAAAAATTGTTCCGGACAGCGGTTGGGGATAAACCATTCAGAATTTCCTTCCGGTCGCCCGGATATAAAATTGAACATATCGGCCAGACATATAAAGATGGCAGGGATATGTTTCTGGTTGCCCTTTTTTCTTCCACCGGTTACCTCGAAATTGCAATCCGCAACGGTAAAGCCAGTGGTTTGCTCGGATTGAAACAGGACGATATGATCATGCTTGAAATACTCTGACCATCGGATTCCCTGAAAAATCGTACTTTTGCCATCCAAACAGCATCAACCAATGCTCACGTTGTTTTTTAAAGAGATTAAAGGCTTCCTGACCTCGCTGATCGGATATATTACGATGGTGGTCTTTATTTTGATTACCGGACTGTTCCTGTGGGTCTTTCCAAGGGAATTCAATATCCTTGATTTTGGATTTGCCAATCTCGACGGGCTCTTTCTTTTGGCTCCCTTCGTATTTCTTTTCCTGATTCCGGCCATTACCATGCGATCGTTTGCAGATGAACGCAAAAGCGGAACCATAGAGTTACTGATGACCCAGCCACTTACAGATCTTCAGGTGGTAATGGCCAAATATCTGGCCGGTGTTACTTTGGTGATCATCTCCCTTTTGCCTACTCTCTTCTACTACGTTTCCGTGTATCTTCTCGGATTGCCCGCAGGCAACCTGGATACCGGCAGCATATGGGGAAGTTATATCGGTCTGGTTTTCCTTGGTGCCAGTTTTGTTGCCGTCGGGATTTTCGCCTCCTCTGTTACCGACAATCAGATTGTCTCCTTCATTGTGGCCATGTTTCTTTGCTTTTTCCTCTACATGGGGTTTGAATTTATTTACACTTTCGTGATCTCCGGAAAAACAGGCTTGTTTATACAGTCTCTCGGACTCAGTGCCCATTACTCCTCGATGAGCCGCGGAGTGATCGATACCCGCGATATGATCTATTTTATCAGCATTACAGCCGTTTTCGTCCTGCTTACCAAAATTTCACTGGAAAGCAGGAAATGGTAAACCTTACCGCCTGCACCCAACCCTATGCCGGATAACAGAAAAAATATCAAAAGGACTAACCTGATCACCCTGATTTTCGGGATTGCCATCGTGCTGGTTGTGAATTTTATTTCATCCTACCTCTTCACCCGCTTTGATCTGACCGCCGAGAAAAGGTATTCCATTTCATTAGCCACCAAAAACCTGCTGAGAAATCTCGATGATATCGTCTATTTTAAGGTCTACCTGTATGGCAGTGAATTGCCCCCTGCTTTCCAGCGCCTTTCCAACGAAACCCGCGAAATGCTGGATGAGTTCAGGGCTTACAGCGACAATGTCCACTACGAATTCATCGATCTCAACGAAATCAGCAATACCAAAGACCGAAACGATGCCTATCGACTCCTCGTCGAAAAAAACCTTAAACCTACCGACCTGAGAATGAATAAAAAAGGGGAATCATCCCAGGTGATTATTTTTCCGGGTGCCCTGGTTTCCCATAAAGGAAAAGAGGTGCCATTGCAACTGTTGATGGCCCAACTTCAGCAGGATCCTCAAACAGTCCTTAACAACTCCGTGCAATCGCTGGAGTATAACCTGGCCACCGCCATTCAGACCCTTTCTACCCCCATCAAACCACGGATTGCTTTTATCCAGGGGCATGGAGAGTTGTCGGAGATGGAAACCTTCGACCTGCATAACTCCCTGTCCGATTTTTATAATGTCGACAGGGTTGTTATCAACCATAAAATAACCAGCCTTGCTGTGCGGTTGAATCCGGATTCCACCGACAATGACGTGCTGGTCAACAAATATCGTGTAATTATCATCGCCCGGCCCCTGGAATCATTTGATGAACAGGATAAATTCCTGATCGACCAGTTTATCATGCGCGGAGGTAAGGTGCTGTGGATGATAGATCCTGTGCATGCCAGCATGGACAGCCTCCAGAAGTATATCTCCACCATGGGGATCCCCAATTATGTCAATCTGGATGACATGCTGTTCCATTACGGTGTGAGGCTCAATACCTGCCTGGTGCAGGATCTTAATGCATTGCCCATACCTGTAAAAACCGGAATGATCGGTGATCAGCCCCAGTTCGATTTTTTTAAATGGTATTTCTTTCCGGTGATCATTCCGACCATCAGCCATCCGGTGGTCAACGGGCTGAATGCGATCAGAACGGAGTTTGTGGGGACCCTCGATACCGTTTCAGCGGAGGGGGTTCGGAAGACTTTTTTGTTGGAGACTTCCGAGTATTCACGTACCCTGAATGCCCCTGTTTTCATCGATCTGGATATCCTTCGTCAGACACCCGACGAACGTGCCTTCCGCCGAGGGCCTTATCCGGTTGCGGTACTCCTCGAAGGGGAGTTTACTTCGGCATACCTGCACCGGATACCCCCTGATATCGCGGAAAACCAGGATTTGGGTTTTAGGGCCAAAAGCAAACCGACCAAAATGATCGTGATGACAGACGGGGATCTGGGTAAAAATCAGTTTCACCTGAGCCAGGGCTATCCCTTGCCGCTGGGATTTGATCAATATACACGGCAATCATTTGGCAATAAGGAGTTGCTGCTCAATGCCGTCAATTATCTGAGCGATGAAACCGGTTTGATCAGCGTAAGGTCAAGGGAACTTAAACTCCGGTTGCTCGATTCGGCCAGGATCACCCGCGAACGTCTTTTCTGGCAACTGATTAATACCGCTGGACCGGTGATGCTCATTATTCTTTCCGGCGCGTTACTGTACCGCCTGCGGAAAAAAATCTACTCCGCCCTTCCTCCCAAATTAAAAACATGAAGAAAAACAGAATTATAATCCTTGTTTTCAGCATATTGCTGATCATAGCCGCCATTTTATGGCTTACCAGGTCGCAGGGCACATTCCTCCGCTCGGAGAGTGATTTTAAACTCAACGACTCCTCCAACGTCACCAGGATTTTCATGGGGGATAAAAATAACAACAGCGTCGTCCTTTCACGGCAGGAAAGCGGATTATGGATGGTCAATGATCAGTATACGGCCCAGAAATTTTCAATCGACCTGCTTCTGAAAACCATGGTGGATATCGAGGTAGCATCTCCGGTTGCAAAAGCAGCCCATAACAACATTATCCGTGAACTGGCCGTCAATGCCGTAAAGGTTGAGATATACCAGAAAGTCCCCTTCATCACCATTTTTGGTCACGATTTCTGGCCACATGAGAAACTGACTAAGGTCTATTATGTCGGAGCCGCCACCCCCGACAACCAGGGATGCTTCATGCTTCTGGAGGGATCTTCGGAACCATACGTGATCTATCTGCCGGGCTTCAGGGGATTCGTTTCGCCAAGGTACAGCCCGATTGAGAAATATTGGCGCGATTACAACCTTTTCCGTGTGCAGATCCCGGCTATTGCCAGCGTGAAGGTCGAGACCCCAAAAACCCCGGAATTCAGTTATGAAGTTAAAAACAGGGGAAATAATACTTTTTCATTGACATCCCTGGAAACGGGTCAGGAGATCGCCTATGATACCCTTAAACTCCTGAATTTTCTCTCCGGGTTCCGAAACCTGAACTATGAAGCGCTCATCAACGATATGGAACCGCACCGGAAAGACAGCATTCTCTCTTCCACTCCTTTTGTCATCATCACCCTCACCGATACAACCGGCGAAACCCGGTCAGTGAAGACTTTCCATAAACCAGGGCCGGAGGGCCAGACCGATTCCGAAGGTCGCCCGATGCCCTATGACCTCGACCGACTCTATGCACTGGTCAATGAAGGCAAGGATTTTACCCTGATCCAGTATTTTAATTTTGATAAAGTCCTCAGGCCATTGCCTTTTTTTCTCCCTGAGGGAAAATAGCGCTTCGGATCGACCGGTCGTTATCCAACCATGAAAAAGGAACTTCTGATATATCTGGCAGGCAGGTTTATCCCCGCAGTGGTCAACATTGCGGTGATCATCCTGGCGATCAGATATATAGGGGCGGAGGGATACGGGCGATATTCGCTGCTGATGAGCCTTGTCCTGATTGCTGTCACCCTTACATACCATTGGATCCAGGTGAGTATTCTCCGTTTTCTTGGTGCCATGCCGAAGGATTCGGAAGTGGTCATAGGACGGTTTTTCGACATGACCGTGATCAGTTCCGTGCTCGCCACCGTACTGGTTACCGGATTGACTTACTGGTATTTCAATGCCGGTATTTGGGAGTTGGTGCTGATAGCGATTGTTACCCTTCTTACCCATTTTTATTTGTACCATCAGGCCATTCTTCAGGCTTTTCACCGCTCATTCCGTTCAGCATTGCTCGAGGGGGCTGATCAGCTGATCATACTGACAGCATTGCTGACAGGCTTGTTTTTCTTTGGGATTGGTGATTCAGCGTTGCTGATCGGCTCACTGGCTGCAGGACTTGCAGGCGCCTTGATGCTGCGGTTTTTCATCAGGGTAAAAGGATTGCATACCATGAATATTCGTCAGTTCTACTGGGATACCCGTTTTTCCGGAAGAGTGATGGAGTTCGGGTTCGGGGTCGCACTTTGGCTTTTGTTTTCCCAACTGCTGACTGCGGCCGATCGGTTGATCATATACGAGCATTTCGGATTCCGGGAAACAGGTGTCTATTCAGCCATTAAGGACCTGATCTATAAAGGGGTAACCTTTTCCATTTTTCCTATCTATACCTCCTATCAAAATAAGATCGGCGATGAGTGGAATGCCAACCATAAACTCCAGACCTGGGCAAAGGTCAAAGAGGCCGTTAGTTTTGAATTGTTGATCTTTACAGTCATTTTTCTTGGTTTCATGATGATAAAGACCGTCTTGTTCAGGGATATACTGCTGATCCCTGAGCTTGACAACTGGCTGATCTATCTGCCGGTGTTACTGGCGGCATTCTTATGGCAGGTTGTTCTGCTGTTTCAAAGGTTTCTCGATCTGACCATCCGCTCCAGGTATGTGCTATGGTTAATGGGAATTACACTTGTCGTGAACCTGCTCCTTAATATTCTGTTTCTGCCGGTTTTCGGATTGCCTGCAGCCTCGTTCAGCCTGCTGATCGCAGCCGTGATTTATATTGGTTTCATTTTTTTCAGGTGTTTGTTGGTTTGCCGCAATCTGGACTGAGATGGGGTGGTTAACAAATATGCAGCAATTCGCCCGGTCCCGTTACCGGAACCATTTCCTCTTCCTCTCCTGTGCTGTTGCCTTTCTGATCCCCGTGGTCCCACGCATGGTACCTTTGGGCATTGTGCTGCTAACGATCAACTGGTTAATCGGAAGCAACTTCAGGTTATCCTTCCGCGAGTTTAAAACAAACCACCGGAAAAAGTATTTGGTACTGTTTTCAGTTTTTTACCTTATCTACGTTGCAGGACTTGCCTATTCTGCCAACATGGGCTATGCTTTCTTTGACCTCGAAGTGAAATTGTCTCTCCTGATCTTCCCGTTGATCTTTGCCTTCTCACCCTGGCCTCTTTATGGGGAAGATGAATGGAAAAAGATATTGAAAGCCTTCGTGGCAGGGTGCCTTACAGGAGCCCTGCTGTTACTGGTGCATGCCAATGTGGAATATTCCATGGAGCCCGATTATCATGCCTTCCTCTACAGCCGGCTTTCCTGGTATATCCATCCATCATACCTGTCGATGTATTACAACCTGGCAATCATCATTATTTATGCCCATGTGGCATCGGGCAATAAAGGATTGCTGACCCGGATGAACCTCTTCTATTTGTTTTCGGCTCTGTTCTTTATGTGGATGACATTGCTGCTGAACTCCAAGGCAGGGCTGATCACCCTGGTTTTGTTGTGGCCTGGTCTGCCAATCTGGTGGTGGCTGACAAATGTGTGGCGAAGGATGGTTCCAATGTTTCTGTTAACGATCGTAATGTTCCTGATTACCGGGTCATTTCTGGCCCCACTGATATTTGACCGTTTTGCCGAGATCGATACGATGATGGAAAAGGATAATAAAGAGCGCGTGGAGACGAACAGCACCGGCGACAGGCTGGTTGCCTGGTCGGCCTCGGCGGAACTCATCCGTGAAAATCCCTGGTTTGGAGTCGGAACCGGGGATGTCAAGGATGCACTGGTAGAAAAATACCGGGTAAATAATGCTATTCCGGCATTAAAAAACAGGCTGAATGCCCATAATCAATATCTTCAGACCGCCGTAACCCTCGGAATGCCGGGAGTGGCCGTCCTGGTGCTGATGCTGGTAATGCCTGCCATCTATGCAATCCGGAATAAAATGTGGATATATCTCTTTTTCCTGGTCATCTTTTCACTGAACCTGATGGTGGAATCGATGCTGGAGGTACAGGCCGGGGTTGTCTATTACGCCTTCTTTAACGCGCTTTTCTTTGCCAGTGAAAAAAAAGGGGATTGGTCGCCCAACCCCCTTGCAGGTCAACACTAACAACTGGTTGAATTATACTAAGCCCTGCGCCAGCATGGCATCGGCGACTTTTACGAAACCGCCGATATTTGCGCCCTTGACATAATTAATGAAACCGTCGGGCTCCGTGCCGTATTTCACACAATTCTTGTGGATATTGATCATAATATTGTGAAGTTTGCTGTCGACCTCTTCACGCGACCATGACATGCGCATGGAGTTTTGCGACATTTCCAGCCCGGAGGTGGCTACGCCGCCGGCATTCGCTGCTTTCCCGGGGCCATAGAGGATCTTTTTCCCGAGGAAAACCTCCACTGCTTCCGGGGTGCTGGGCATATTGGCCCCTTCAGAAACCAGCATACAACCGTTGCTGACAAGGGTACGGGCGTCGTTGCCGTCGATTTCATTCTGAGTGGCGCTGGGAAGGGCGATATCGCATTTAATCTCCCAGGGACGTTTCCCGGGAACATAGGTTGCTTCCGGATATTTCTCCAGGTACTCCCTGATCCGGCCACGACGAACATTCTTCAGGTGCATGACATAGGCCAGTTTGTCCTGGTCAATTCCTTTGGGATCGTAGATATAACCTTCACTGTCGGACAGGGTGACCACTTTTCCTCCCAGTTCGGTCGCTTTCTGCGTGGCATACTGGGCAACATTACCCGATCCGGATACCGTACAGATCTTGCCTTTGAAGTCAGTACCGCGGGTTTTAAGCATCTCCTGGGCAAAATAGACCTGACCGTAGCCCGTGGCTTCGGGACGGATCAGGGAGCCTCCCCAATCAAGCCCTTTGCCTGTTAAGACTCCGGTGAATTCGTTGCGGAGCCTTTTGTACTGGCCAAACATGAAGCCGATTTCCCGGCCGCCCACCCCGATATCGCCGGCAGGTACGTCGGTATCCGGCCCGATGTGCCGTTGAAGTTCTGTCATGAAACTCTGACAAAACCGCATCACTTCATTGTCGCTTTTGCCTTTAGGATCGAAATCCGACCCTCCCTTGCCACCACCCATCGGCAGCGTGGTAAGACTGTTCTTAAAAACCTGTTCAAAGGCGAGAAACTTCAGAATTCCAAGGTTGACCGTGGGATGGAACCGCAACCCTCCCTTATAAGGGCCTATGGCGCTGTTCATCTCAATACGGTAACCTTTGTTGATCTGAACCTCCCCTTTGTCGTCCATCCAGGGAATACGGAACAGTATTACGCGCTCAGGCTCCGCGATCCGTTCCAGAATCTTCGCCTGTTTGTATTTGGGGTTCTCTTCGATGAAAGGAAGCAGCGATTCGGCTACCTCCATGACTGCCTGGTGAAACTCTTTTTCGCCCGGGTTCTTGGCAACGATTTTCGCCATGAAATCATCAACCAGTTTTTTTAACATTTCATTGTTCATAATGATGGATTTTTAAATTAAATGGTTTTTAAGGTTGTGTGTTAGGGTGATTATTTTTCGCAATATTAACTAATTTTATTTCGTCTGTAACAAATTTCACAAAAAATATTTTTTGTAAATAATTATGAATCAATTAAATAAGAAATATACTTAATCAAAATACGTGTTTTACTTATCTCCTGTCCGTATCTTGTGCAATGATTTGGATTTTATGAAAATTAGGTTGTTAATTTGCATTTTTCAACTTCGGATGTAAAGATTAGTTAAATTTGAACACCTCAAATGATCCATTTCCCCATGAACAATTCTCATCCGAACAATGAATCCGGTCAGGGTGGCCACACTGGCCGTGAACTGGAGCAGTTGCGTTTCCAAAACCGTGAAAGGCTGAAGGAACTGGCTGCCATCAACGAAACCACCACCATTATTAAATGCGGGAAACCCCTTCAGGATACGCTCAGGGCCATTTGTCTGATCCTGCCGGAAGCATGGCAATACCCGGAATATGCAGTATCCAGGATAGTATTTGATGACCTGGAGTTTGTTTCTCCCGGATTCAGGGAGACAGAATGGAGACAGGATCAGCCTTTTGAGACCATCGACAATCTTCACGGGATGATCACGGTTTGTTACCTTCAACCGGTATCCGGGACAGGTGAGCCATTTCTGGTGGAAGAGAGGAACCTGTTGTTGAATTTGGCCGGGCTTATCGAAGGATACCTGAACGGGATAAAAGGAAGGGAAGGCCGCTACCTGAACCGGGAGCGTCTGAAAGAACTTACGGCCATCAACCAGACCACGGCCATACTTCGCACCGGTAAACCGATCGAAGAGGCCCTTCATCAGATTTGCCTTCTACTGCCGCGAGCCTGGCAGTTTCCCGAATCGGCGGTATGCCGCATACGGTATGGCAACATCGAACTCATCAGCCCCGGTTTCAGGGAAACTGAATGGTCACAGAAACAGAGTTTTGAGACTATCGATAATTATCGTGGATATATTCAGATATGTTACGTCAGGGCCTATCCGCCTTCGTTCGAAGGGCCTTTTCTCGAGGAGGAGCGACACCTGTTGATCAATCTTGCCAACCTTATATCGGGATACCTCAACTCATTGAAAGGAAAAGCCATGTTGCGCCGGAGTACCCGGAGTACGGAGGCTGATGAAAAGGAAGAGGAACAGACTTCTGCCAGGTACAGCCGCAAACTCCTGCAGCAGTTCCTTAACCGAAATAACTACAACCGCGACCTTTATCACGACCTGATGCCGTTCAAGGTAAAGGAGATACTGCTGGTGGCTAACCTTTACGATGCTTACAGCATTGAAAAAGAAGGCAGGTTCTCCGAACATGTGCTCGGGGAATACTATTCCCTCAGCCTGGGCACCATGCCTCGTATCACCGGTGTCTCTACCGAAGATGAGGTGATGGAACAACTCAGCGAGAAACATTACGACCTGATCATCATCATGATTGGCACCGATAAGCAGTTGCCGCTGGAACTCAGTAAAAGGATCAAAGCCCAGTATCAGTATATTCCGGTCTTTCTGCTGCTCAACAGTAATTCCGACGTGGCTGCATTCGAAGATGAACCCGAAAAGCTGACCTGGATCGACCGGGTATTCGTCTGGAACGGTGACTCCAAGATATTTTTCGCCATGATTAACTATCTGGAAGATAAGATCAATGTGGAGAATGATACCAATATCGGAATGGTGAGGGTGATCCTGCTGGTGGAAGACTCATCCAAATACTATTCCCTGTATCTGCCGATGCTCTATAATATCGTGCTGGAGCAAACCAAGAACATCATTGAGGATGTTACTACCGATGAACTATACCGCATCCTTCGACTGAAGGCAAGACCCAAGATCCTGCTGGCATCGACTTATGAGGAGGCTTTGTACATTATCAATAAATACAAGGAATACATCCTCTGCCTCATCTCCGATGTGAAATTCAAGAAGGATGGAAAACTCAATGATACTGCGGGTTTCAATCTGGTCAAACATATAAGGAAAGAGATCAGGGACCTCCCGACCGTTCTTCAGTCATCAGACGAAAAGAACGCCAGGCTGGCCTTTGAATTAAAAACGACTTTTATTGATAAAAATTCTGAAACCCTGTTATCGGATTTCCGGAGTTTTATCACCCATTACCTGGGTTTCGGTAATTTTATCTATCGTGACAAAGAGGGAGGGCAAATTGCCATTGCCCGTAACCTAAAGGAGTTTGAAGACCTTCTCCAGACCATCCCGGAAGAGTCGCTGCTCTATCATGCCCGGAAAGACCATTTCAGCCTTTGGCTGATGGCACGTGGCGAGATCCAGGTGGCACGGATACTTAATCCGGCCAAAGTGACCGATTTCCAAGATCCGGAATCGCTTCGCGGGTATCTTATAAACGTGATCAGACAATTCCGCAACGAACAGAATATCGGCAAAGTGATACCTTTTGAAGAGTCGGCCATTTCGGATGTTCACAATATCCTGTCGCTGACCGACGGTGCCCTTGGCGGAAAAGGACGTGGCCTGGCCTTCATCAACACCCTTATTTATAATTATGATTTCTCGCAGCACGTCCCCAATATCAACATCCGCACCCCGAAGACCTCCATTATCGGAACGGAGGAATTTGAATATTTTCTCGACCGGAACAAACTGCGGGAAAAGGTGGTACAGGAAACCGATTATGAACAGATCCGCCGGTGGTTTGTGGAGGGGAAACTTACAGAGTCCCTGATACGGAAGTTGCGATTGATCATCCGGTATATAACCCGGCCACTGGCGATCCGCTCCTCAGGGCTGTTTGAGGATTCCCTCAATCAGCCATTTGCCGGAATATTCGAAACTTACCTCATCCCCAATAACCATCCCGATCCCAGGATCAGGCTGGAGCAACTCATGGATGCCATCAAACTGGTCTATGCTTCGGTCTATTCCCCGACAGCCAAAGGTTATATCGAAGCGATCAACTACCGGATCGACCAGGAAAAAATGGCCGTGGTCATTCAGGAGGTTGTTGGAAATCAATATCAGGATTTCTTTTATCCGCATATCAGCGGGGTGGCTCAATCATATAACTATTATCCTTTCGCCCATATGAAACCCGAGGAGGGTTTTGCGGTGGCAGCACTCGGGCTGGGCCGCTATGTGGTGGAAGGGGAGAAGGCATTTCGTTTTTCACCTCTCTACCCGACCCTGGAGATCAATTCGGCCAGGGA
>CAYLVY010000007.1:19741-25023 GCA_964387205.1 uncultured Draconibacterium sp. | reverse complement strand
TCACAGGTTCACTTCTATGCAGTTGACCTGAGGAAACAGGATGTGAACCTGTTGGATGGCGAGGATGCAGGTTTGTGCAAACTCGACCTGTATGATGCCGAAATGCATGGTACCATCAAACATTGCGCATCGGTTTATTCGATGGAAAACGACCGGATCATCCCGGGTATCAGTGATGCGGGACCAAGGGTGATCAACTTTGCCGATATCCTGAAATACAACTATATCCCCATGTCCAAAACCATTGAAGTGGTGCTCGATGTTGTCAAAGAGGCACTTGGATCGGCCGTGGAGATCGAATTTGCGATCGATCTCCGGAAGGACGAAAACAACAAGGCAACATTCTACCTTCTTCAGATCAAGCCGCTGATCGGCAATGTCGATGACTTTTCCATCGATCTGCCCCGCATTGACCGAAAGGAGATGCTCCTCTATTCCGACAAAGAGATGGGCAATGGTATGATCGATACCATCGATGAAGTGGTATTCGTGGATCCCGATACTTTCGATAAGTCGAAGACTGTGGAGATGGCGGATGAAATGGAAAAGATCAATGCCGAAATGGTCAGGGCAGGGAAAAAGTATATCCTGATAGGTCCCGGGCGCTGGGGCACACGCGACCGCTGGATCGGAATACCTGTTACGTGGCCCCAGATCAGCAATGCCAAAGTGATCGTGGAAACAAGCCTGGAAGGATTCCCGCTGGATGCCAGTTCCGGCTCCCATTTCTTTCATAATGTGACCTCGATGAATGTGGGTTATTTTTCGGTACAACCGGAATTCAGCGAGAGTTTTATCCGTTATGATGTGCTGAAATCTCAGGCCGACCAGAGAAAAACGGAATACTTTACAATCGTCAGGTTTGAGCAAAACCTGGTGGTCAGGATGGACGGCAAGAAAAGAATCGCCGTGATCACATGGCAGGAGGAGAAAAATGAACATCACCAACCTTAAATACCGGACCATGAGAATTAACAGAAGACTCCCAGTCGTTGAAGTATCCGTAGCACCCGATCCCGATCTCAGTCTGCTTGACCCACTGATACATACCTTCAGGGGAAAAAAGGGAAGCCTGATACCGCTTCTGCAGGGAGCACAGGAATTGTATGGATATATACCACCGGCAGTTTTTTTAAGAATTTCGGCTGAAAGTGGTATTCCGCTCAGTGACCTTTACGGAGTTGCCACATTTTATGCGCAGTTCAGGTTACACCCTGTCGGAAAATACATAGTTAAAGTATGCCACGGGACTGCCTGCCATGTTCAGAATGCCACCGAAATCACGGAATCGTTGGAGGAAGCGCTGATGGTGAAGGACGGGGAAACCACCGGCGACCGGCTTTTTACCCTGGAATCGGTGGCCTGCCTCGGTTGTTGTTCCCTGGCTCCGGTCATGATGATCGGGGATCAGACTTATGGAAAACTGACCGGGAAAGAAGCTGTGAAAATCATTCAGAACATACGGCTGGTTGAAACGAATTAATATATCCCCGATTTCATCCTCCTTCAATCACAGAAATTTAACATGATATGACAACTAAAGTAACAGTCGGGCTGGGAAGCTGCGGTATCGCCGCGGGCGCACTGAAGACTTTCGAGAGGATTCAGGCGCTCAAAGAGGCAGATAACCTGGATTTTGAATTGAAAAAAACCAGTTGTATCGGAATGTGCTATCGTGAACCTCTTGTGGAGATCACCGATGATACCGGCACTTATCTGTACGGTGAGATCGATGCCGATCGCGCCGGTGAAGTGATTCGTAAACATGTCAGGCAACACGAGCCGGTGGTTGAATATGTAGTGTCATCCGATCTCTTCGATGCACCGGAGAACACTTTTCTGGAATCGCAGGTAAAAATTGTGCTGAGGAATTGCGGATATATTGATCCGGAATCGGTGGAGGAATACGAATCGAGGGATGGCTACACGGCTATCAGGCAGATTATCGCCCAACCGATGACCCGGGAAGCGGTGGTCGAAACGGTACTGAAATCGGGTCTTCGCGGAAGGGGAGGCGGAGGGTTCCCGACTGGCTTGAAATGGCGTTTTGCCGCGTCGGGAGTTAACGATGAGAAATATGTGATCTGCAATGCCGACGAAGGCGATCCCGGTGCATTCATGGATCGTTCGGTGCTGGAAGGAGATCCGCATTCGGTGCTGGAAGGGATGATCATTGCGGCTTATGCTATTGGTGCCACAGCCGGGGTTATTTACTGCCGGGCTGAATATCCGCTGGCCATCAAACGGCTGAAGATCGCCATTCGCCAGGCCCATGAAAAGGGTTACCTGGGTAAAAATATCTTCGGCCTGGATGGTTTTAATTTCGGAATCTACATCAAGGAGGGAGCAGGTGCTTTCGTGTGCGGTGAAGAGACAGCCCTGATCGCATCCATTGAAGGGGAGCGCGGAATGCCCCGCAGGCGGCCTCCCTTCCCAGCTGTTTCGGGGCTGTGGAAAAAGCCAACCAATATCAACAATGTGGAAACCTATGCCAATATTCCCTGGATTATACTGAATGGCGCTGAAACCTATGCCAGAATGGGCACAGAAAAAAGCAAAGGAACGAAAGTATTCGCACTGGCCGGCAAGATCAACCATTCCGGATTGGTGGAGGTCCCGATGGGGATGACCATCCGTGATGTTATTTTTAAACTTGGCGGAGGGATCAAAGGGAATAAACGGTTCAAAGCGGTTCAGATGGGAGGCCCCTCCGGGGGATGTATCCCCGAGTATCTGGCAGATACCATTGTAGATTACGATTCGGTAAATGCCACCGGCGCCATTATGGGTTCGGGCGGAATGGTCGTGATGGATGAAACCACCTGCATGGTAGATGTGGCGCGTTTTTTCCTCGATTTCACATGCAAAGAGAGTTGCGGGAAATGTACTTTCTGCCGGGTTGGTACCAAAAGAATGCTGGAGATACTGGAACGGATAACCAAGGGTGATGGGATGGAGGGTGACCTTGAACGGCTGGAAGAACTCGCCATGCAGATCAAGGATAACTCGCTGTGTGGCCTTGGGCAAACAGCCCCCAACCCTGTGCTGACGACGATACGCTATTTCAGAGATGAGTATGAAGCCCATATCATCCATAAAAAATGTCCGGCACATGTTTGCCGGCCCCTTATCACCTATCGGGTTGTGGAAGAAAAGTGCACGGGCTGCATGGTTTGCCTCAAAAACTGTCCGGTACAGGCCATCACCGGCGAAAGGAAGAAAGCTCACGTGATCCGCCAGGATATATGCACCAAATGCGGTATCTGCTACTCCAAATGTAAATTTGATGCAATCCTGCTTTCATGAAAGATAATACTGTCCCCCTGATATTTGCCTTTATATCCTCAAATCCCGATTTATGTCACAGCATAGCCTGAATATCATTCTCAACGGAAAAATTGTTAAAGGATCCCCCGGGGAAACCATCCTGAGCCTGGCCCGGCGGCATGGTATCACCATCCCGACACTTTGTCATGATGATCGCCTCGAACCATTCTCTTCCTGTTATTTGTGTGTAGTGGAGGTGGAAGGAATGCGCGGACACCAGCCATCCTGCTCCACACTGCTGGCGGAAGGGATGAAAATCACCACCGATAACCAGGCCATCCGGAAAGCAAGGAAAGCAGCACTGGAACTTCTGTTAAGCAACCATTATGCCGATTGCACAGCTCCGTGCAAACAAACCTGTCCTGCCGGTGTGGATGTGCAGGGATATATTTCCCTGATCGAAAAAGGGCTGTATCAGGAAGCTGTGGCATTGATCAAAAAGACCAATCCGTTACCGGCAATTTGCGGTCGGGTTTGTGTCCGTCCGTGCGAAGCTGCCTGCCGAAGAACCCTTCTCGGGGAGGGTGCGCCGGTGGGAATCGATTATCTGAAGCGTTTTGCTGCCGATTATGACCTGCAATCACCTCAGCCGTTTGCTCCGGAGGTTAAGCCCCCGTCCGGGAAGCGGGTTGCCGTAATTGGCAGCGGCCCGGGAGGGCTTTCGGCGGCCTGGTTTCTTAGCCTGGAAGGACATCAGGTGGATATCTATGAAGCAGCGCCCAAATCGGGCGGATGGCTTCGGTACGGCATCCCGGAATACCGGTTGCCGAATGACATCCTGGACCAGGAGGTGAAGAATATTACCAACCTCGGGGTGAAGATCCATTATAATAGGCGGTTGGGAGAGAACCTCAGTTATGAAGAACTTAAGCAAGATCATGACGCTACCATCCTGGCCATCGGATCGCAAAAGGGAACCGGGGTCGGATGCGAAGGGGATGATGCCCTGAATGTGTTTTCCGGTATCGATTTTTTGAAAAACATGGAGATAACCGGTCAGCGTCACGATTTCAGGGGAAAAACAGTGGCGGTGGTCGGCGGGGGAAATACCGCCATGGATTGTTGCCGGAGTTCCATCCGGTGCAATGCAGATAAAGTCTATGTCATTTATCGCCGGACAGAAAAGGAGATGCCTGCCAACCCCATCGAAATCCATGAATCCAAACTCGAAGGGGTTGAGTATCTGTTTCTGACCCTCCCGAAACAAATTCATAAAAACGACAGGGGAGAGGTTGAGTCGGTCACCTGCCTAAAAATGGAACTGGGAGAACCCGATGCTTCGGGTCGAAGGAGGCCGGTACCGGTGGAAGGGTCTGAGTTCCGGATCCGGGTTGATTATATTCTGGCCGCCATTGGTCAGAAAACAGAGGTCAATTTCATTGAGGATATCAACAGGTCCGCCACCGAAGGCCAACTTGTGATCAACCGTTGGGGGGATATTGACGCTGACCGGGCCACCCTCCGTACCGGTATCCCGTCGGTATTCGCCGCAGGCGATGGCGTGACCGGACCGGCGACGATCATCGAGGCGATCGCCCAAGCCGGGATTGCCGCGCGCAGTGCCCATCAATACCTGTCCGGATTGCCGGTAGAACCGGCGAAACCTGTCTTTATCAGCAGAAAGGATCATTTTCAGGATCAAACATCCGCTGGCTATGCAGGGCGTTACGACAGGGTGCTCCGTGAAGAGATGCCCACCCTTCCGTCCGAAGACCGGAACAATTTCAACGAGGTAGAACTTGGGTATGCCTCAGGGGAAATAGCCCTGAAAGAGTCTCAACGATGTCTGGAATGCGGCTGCGTCTCCTTTTTTAATTGTGATTTGCAAAAATTTGCCACGGAGTACGGGGCGGTGCAACAAACCTATCAGGGAGAGTTTATCAACCGCGACATAGACTTCCGGCATCCCTTCATCGAAATCGATAACAATAAATGTATTCTCTGCAGCCGTTGTA
>CAYLVY010000007.1:0-19731 GCA_964387205.1 uncultured Draconibacterium sp. | reverse complement strand
TTGCCGTGAAATGGCAGGGGCAAATGCACTGGGCCTGGTGAACCGCGGGTTTCAGACATTCGTTGCCCCCTCCATGGGGCTTTCCCTTACTGATACTCCATGCGAATCCTGCGGTTTGTGCATTTCCGCCTGCCCGACCGGCGCCCTGACCGAGAATGTCCCTTTCAAACCCGGCCCCGTCATAACCGAATCACACCCCACGGTGTGTAATTATTGTTCGGTAGGCTGTTCACTGGAACTTCACAGGAAAAATGGCTTCCTGATGTCGGTGACGGGGAAAAAGGGATTAATCAATACCGACGGTAGTATCTGTCAGTACGGCAAGTTTGGTTACCGCACCAGAAATATGCTGACGAGAATCACCAAACCTTTGCTGAAGAAAAACGGGGTATGGTTGCCGGTGAGTTTTGATGAAGCTTACCAGATCATCCATGACCGGATTTCAGGGGTTTCTCCGGGCGAAAATGGCTTTTTTGCCGGTGGCCGGCTCACCAATGAAGAATTGTACCTTATTCACCGGATTGCCCGCGGAGCAGTCGGAACCAATAATCTGGGCAGTTTTCATCATCCCGGATCAGGGGTGGACCATTCACGTTTCGTAACCCTTCAGACTCCTGTTGAACAGATTGATCAGGCAGGGGCTGTCTATCTCTTCGGCTCCGAGATCAACCGGGAACATCCGGTCGTTGGATACCGGATCTGGAATAACCGTTACCGCAGAAATATACCTGTCTGGTATGTTTCTGCCCATGGGCAGGATAGTGTTAGCCCCAAGGTCGACAGGCATTATCATGCGGGTTCCCTGTTCTGGCTGGTCAGGGCCATGGTCCGTTTTCTGTTGGACAGTCATCAGGAAAACGCATTGTTCCTTCGTGACAGGACTTCCGGTTTTGATGCTTATCGCAAAGAGGTAATGGCTGATGATTTTATGGCAATGGCTGAGAAAGCAGGGTTGCCGGCTGAGGAGATCATGGAGATGGCAGATCGGTACAACCTGGAAAAGCACGCCATTATTGTTTTTTCGGAACGATCGGTCTCCCATGCAACAGCCCGGGAGTTGTTTCATCTCTCTATGGTAACGGGTAAGTTGGGAAAAACAGCCAGCGGCATCATCGCATTGAGAGAGAAAAATAACACCCAGGGGATCATCGACATGGGAATTTCGCCGTATTATGGCATTGGACAACAATCACATTCCGATCCGGGGTATATTGCCCGTCTACGATCCCGATGGGGCAAGATCGGGGAACCTTCGGCCAGCCCGTGTGCTTTAACGGATCTTTTGAATTCCGGACAACTGAAGAATATTTTTATCTTCGGTGAGGATCCTGTCGGCTGTGCGATGGATATTGCACCGATCCGGGGAATGTTGGAGCCCGGCCATTTTATGGTTGTGCAGGATTACGAAATGACCGCGACAGCTCAACTGGCAGATTTGGTACTGCCCGCCTCATTTCCGGATGAAATCGGAGGTACATTTACCAATTCCTGGAAAATGATACAGGAGTTCGGAGCAGCAGGAAATCAGTCGATTGAGCATGATTCATTACGACAGTACAGAAACATCCTGAAAAGGTTTCATATGACCGTGCCTGATGATCCCCGTGATCTCCTGGTGGAAATCGCCACTTTACTGCCAGAGAAACAAGGGCAGGAAGCGCTTCCGTTCCTTTTACTAAACGGCGATGCCGATCCCAGTAGTTTCAGGTTTGGATGTGATTCCTTTACAAGGCTTTGCTACCAGTCTCTGGATGCGGCTGAATAAGGACGGCCTGTATGAAGCAGATTGTTTATCTTTGATCCTGAAAATAATCCTTAATGATCACCAAATGAAAGAATTTAACCATATAGATGATGTCCTGCAGTTTGCCATTCAGGAAGAACAGGCAGCGGTTGATTTTTACCTGATGTTGGCTGAACAGGCGAAAAATCCGCAATCCCGCGGTATTTTTTCCGAATATGCCAGAGAAGAAATGGAACATAAAGCGAAGTTGGTAAGAGTACGGGAAACCGGATCGTTTGAAATGCCTGACCAGGAGGTAAAAGATTTGCGGATAACCGATTACCTGATAGATGTAAAACCCCGGCCGGACATGAGTTATCAGGAGGCCCTGATCCTGGCCATGAAGAAGGAAAAAGCCGCATTCCGGATGTACACCACTTTGGCAGACAGGGCTTCAGATCCTTCCATAAAGGAGTTGTTCAGAAAACTGGCGATGGAAGAATCACGCCATAAACTCCGGTTTGAGTTGGAGTATGATGAGTATGTGCTGAAGGAAAACTGAAGCTGATCCCGGTTTTCGTTTCGTTTTTTAGATTGGGTTCCCCGTCGAACCGGCTTCCGGTTCTAAGATTCATATTTTCATTTTTCTGTGATATTTTACATGTGAAAAAAACATGTATATTTGTTTTCGCTTTTTCTCATGAGCAGATTATTTATCCGAAATTGCTGAATAAGCCTAAAATACTGGTTTTTCCGGATGGCCGTTTGCCGGTTCTGAAAAGATTATTTTTTTCTGCCCTAATTTTTTTTTACTTTTTTTCACTTAATCTTGTGCTTTAAATCCAATTCGGGGTCTTTTTGTCCCGGTAAATAAATAATTTATCATGCCTTTTGAAATCAGACGTAAAATAATATTTCGAATCACTCTTTCAGATGTATAAAAATTATTCATAAAGTTATGTTGTTACTTAATTGTAAGGAGATCAAAAACTACGGTTTTCCGTAATTGACATAATATATAAAGCTAACTATTTTTGTGCATTCTTATTATTAATGAAAAAGGTTGACCATGAAAAATAATTTACTGTCTTTCCTGTTTTCAGGTATTTTAATTTTGGCTGTTCAAATACTTTACGGCCAGGTTGGCATTAACAACGATGGTACCGACCCGCATCCTTCAGCTATGCTTCATGTGAAGGCCACGAATAAAGGGGTTTTGCTGCCTCAGGTGACCCTCGTTTCATATACAAGCCCTGATCCGGTGCAAAATCCTGCCATTGGGCTGGTGGTGCAGCATGCGAGGAATCCCCTTGCAGGGCCCTCTGATATTCCTGACGGGATATTTTACTGGGATGGTACTCTCTGGAGACAATTATCATTGCCTAAAGACGGGAACATGAGCAATATCCTCTATTGGGACGGGAATCAGTACCTGCTTCTTCCCAAAGGGAATCCGGGGGATGTGCTGACCATCGGCAGTGATTCGACCCTGACCTGGTCACGCGGTGGCGGTACCGGCTCACCTGCCGTGGTTACTTCCAATCCTACCGAAATATCACAGCATTCCCTTAGAATAGGCGGCAATGTGTTGAGTGATGGAGGTTCTACCGTGATCCAGCGAGGGATCGTTTACAGCCTGTATCTTAATCCTACCCTGATGAATTCAAAGGTTCCGGGTGGAATGGGGATCGGTCAGTTCTCGGTTCAGATAACCGACCTTCAGCCCAACACGCTCTACTATCTGCGCGCTTATGCCATCAATCTTAATGATACTGTTTTTGGAGAACTGGTTACAACGCTGACATTACCCCTGATGCCCCCCACCGTCATAACCTTGCCCGTTACCGGAGTAACCCAGAATTCTGCCGTATGCGGTGGGAATGTGTTGAGCGATGGCGGCTCCTTTGTCAGTTTCAGGGGGATTTGCTGGGATACGGTGCCTCAGCCCGGCCTGGTCGGCGACCGGTATACCATAAACGGAAACGGTACAGGTTCATTCACTGCTACCATCAGCAACCTGATCACCGGAAAAAAATACTACGTGAGGGCTTATGCCTACAATAACCTCGGGACCTCTTTCGGGCAGGATACTTCCTTTTATACTGCCTGTCAGGTCACCTACCCGGTCAGCCTTTCGATTGCCAGCGCTTCCACGAATGTCTGCTCCGGTACGCCGGTTACCGTCACCGCAACACCGGTGAATGGCGGAACATCCCCGGTGTTTCAGTGGAGGGTTAACGGATTGAATGCAGGTACCAATAACCCGGCATTTACCTTTGTTCCTCAGCAGGGTGATGTGGTAACCTGTGAATTGTTTTCAAATCTCCCCTGTGCTTCGGGAAATCCGGCTTCTTCCAACACCCTTGCTTTTACGGTGATTCCGTCGGTTACGCCGGCTGTCAGCATTGTTGCCTCCAGCAACAGCGTATGCGAAGGCACCCAGGTCAGTTTTCTTACTACCGTCATCAATGGCGGGGATATGCCTTTTTATCAATGGAAAGTAAATGGAGTGATTACCGGTTCAAACCTGCCCTTTTTCTCCTACATCCCTTCATCCAACGATGAAGTGACCTGCACAATGGTTTCAAATGCGCTTTGCAGGGTCACGGATACAGTGATATCCAATACCCTCACCATGAGTGTCGGCTCAACGCTGAATGTGAGCGTTTCAGTTGCAGCATCTGCCAATAATGTGTGCCAGGGTACCAGTGTCAACTATACAGCCACCCCGGTGAACCCCGGAAGTAATCCCTTATATGAATGGTTTGTCAATGGTGTCGCTGCAGGAGCCAACGCAGCCTCATTTACCTATCTTCCCAACCATAATGATGTGATAACCTGTCAACTTACATCCTCCGAGCTCTGCGCCCAGAATAACCCTGCCACCTCTTCCCCCCTGATCATGACAGTAAACCCGCTGCTGCCGGTCAGTCTGACCATTAGCGCCTCCTCCAATCCCGTGTGTTCAGGAAATGTGGTTTTCTTCACGGCAAGTCCCGTAAATCCCGGCTCGTCGCCTGTATTTCAATGGAAGGTGGATAATCAGAACGCCGGTTCCAACAGCGCTTACTTTGCTTTTACTCCCAGCCATGGAAACGTCATTTCCTGTATATTGACTTCCAATGCCCTTTGTGCAACAAGTAATCCGGCAACCTCTCCGGATTTGATCATGAATGTGACCCAGAGTATCACAGCAGGTTTAACGGTCACTCCCTCGGCAAACCCGGTCTGCCCCGGAACCCCGGTAACATTCACGGCAGCACCGGTTTCAGGAATAACTTCACCGCTTTACCAGTGGCATGTCAACAGCGTTCCCGTCACCGGAGCCACTAATGGTACCCATACTTACACGCCATCCAACAATGATGTGATCAGTTGTGTGCTCAACTCCGGCTCTCCAGGCTGTGTGACAGGACTGCCGGTAACTGCCCAGGTCACTATGATGGTCAATGCAACAAATCCTCTCTCAGTGCAGGTCACACCAAGTAACAACCCAGTTTGTGAGAACACGACGGTATCCCTTAGCACAAATGTCATCAACGGCGGCACAAGTCCTCAATTCCAGTGGTTTATTAACAATAATGCCGTAACCGGCGCCACCAATTCGTTCTATTCTTACGCACCGGCCCATAATGATCAGGTTTACTGCAGGGTTACATCCAATGCCCCCTGTGTTTCCGGCAGTCCCGGTAACTCAGACATCCTGACACTTCAGGTTATTCCCGGAGTCCTGCCCCAGATTACCATCAGCACATCCACTGGTGCAGTGTGTGCCGGGACATCGGTTACTTTTACCTCTTCTGTGACAAATGGCGGAACCACACCGCAATATCAATGGAAAGTGAACAGCGCATCCATAAGCGGCGCAACCGGAACATCGTACACTTACGTTCCCGTCAACGGGGATATCGTCAGTTGTGTGCTGAACAGTAATGTTCCCTGTGCCCTTCAGAATACCGTCTTCTCCAACACCATTCCGATGACGGTCAATCAACCGGGGTTAGTAGCTGTTTCTGTCTCAGCGTCCGGCAATCCGGTTTGTGCCGGTGCTTCCGTGATTTTCACAGCCAATCCGGTTAACGGCGGAGCCAACCCTCAGTACCAATGGAAGGTCAATGGCTCCTCAATTCCCGGTGCTACCAACGCTCAATATACTTTTGTGCCGGCACAAAACGATTCAGTTACCTGCACATTGACCTCTGATGCAACATGTGTTACCGGAAACCCGGCCGTTTCAAACCGTGTGATCATGACGGTTGATGAACCTCTTCCTGTAAGTATTACCATCCAGGCTTCTGCTACTTCAGTCTGTAGCGGTGCAGCAGTTGAGTTTACATCAACGGTGGTCAATGGTGGCAACATTCCACAGTACCAATGGAAAGTTAACGGAAATGTTATCATTGGTGCCACCCATGCAAATTATACCTACATCCCTTCCGATCAAGACATAATCACATGCCTGTTAACCTCCTCAGAGGTTTGTACCACCGGAAATCCGGACACATCCAACAGCATTTCGATTCAGGTAATTCCTGCGGCTGCGGTGAGTATCACTATTCAGGCCACCATGAATCCGGTTTGTCCCCAGAGTAGTGTGACATTCAGTTCCATTATAGTGAATGGGGGAAGCAATCCGCAGTATCAGTGGTTCGTGAACGGCAGCGCCGTTGCTGGTGCCACTAATGCAGCTTTCAGTTATATTCCGGCGAACGGGGACCAGGTCGGTTGTACGTTAACATCTGATATTGCTTGTGCCACCGGCAATCCTGCCAGTTCAAATGTGGTGGTTATGACCGTGAACCCCGCGATGCCGGTCGGTGTCACGATCACTCAATCCGCTAATCAGGTCTGTACGGGTACCCCGGTAACCTATACTGCTACACCTGAAAACGGAGGAACCTCACCAACCTACCATTGGTTTGTCAATGGTATTTATCAGGGTACGAACAATGCTGTTTTTATCCATACGCCTGTCGCCGGCGACCAGATATACTGCATCCTGACTTCCAATGTCAATTGTGCAGTAAACAATCCTGATACATCCAATATTCTTGTTACAACCGTATTGCCTTTATTGCCGGTTTCTGCGGAAATTACGGTTTTACAAAATCCGGTTTGTTCCGGTACGTCTGTCACCTTCACTGCTTCTGCTATAAACGGTGGAGATAATCCTGTTTACCAATGGATGTTGAACGGAATTCTCGCCGGTAGCGGCTCCTCGGAATTTACCTTTGTGCCGGACCAGGGAGATCTGGTAAAATGTATCGTCACATCCGGACTGACTTGTGTTTCCAATAATCCGGCGACCTCCAATCAGGTCAATATGGGGGTAACTGATCTGCAGGAAGTCTCTGTTACGATTGCATGCGATGAAAACCCTGTATGCCTCGGTTCCGGAGTTACTTTTACAGCAGCCATCCAGAATGGCGGTGATGAACCGATGATTGACTGGTTTGTCAATGGTATCTCCCAGGTCAACCATAGTCTGCAGTTTTCTTATATTCCGGCGGATCAGGATTCGGTATGGTGTGTCGTGACTGCTTCCGGAACATGCCTGACCAATAATCCTGCCAGTTCATCTAAGGTGGTCATGGAAGTCAATCAGCAGTTGGCAATGACAGTTACCATTGCATCAAATCCCAATCCGGTATGCAGCGGAAGCCAGACAACCATGCAGGTTTCTGTTACCAACGGAGGAACTGACCTGCAGTTTCAATGGAGCATTAATGGTATCCCTGCAGGCCCAGATGCATCCGAATTCTCTTTTATCCCATTGCAGGGAGATTCAGTGGTTTGTACGGTGATCTCCAATAGTCCCTGTGTAACGAATCCTGAAGCGCAGTCAGCACCGGTGATTATATCAGTTCTCCCCAGGGTATCGCCTGATATTACCATCGCACCCTCGGCCACTACCGTATGCAGCGGCACAAACGTGTTCTATACAGCCACTGCCAGTAACGAAGGCAGTAATCCGGTATATCAATGGAAAGTAAATGGGTATAGTGTGGGCACAAATAGTAATGAATATCAGTACGTTCCGGTACAAGGGAATGTGATCACCTGCACCTTGACCTCATCATTGACATGTCTTACCCAAAACCCGGTCGTTTCCAATCCGGTGGTAATGACCGTCAATCCAATGGTAGATGCCTCTGTGACGATTACTACGCCTTCAGGATCGGTATGTGCCGGAACATTGGTGACTTTCATCGCAAATTTGCTCAACGAAGGAGATAATCCAATCATCGAATGGAAAGTTAACAATAACTCAGCCGGTGAAAACAGTCCTCAGTTTTCTTATATTCCCGCGGACGGTGACCAGGTTTCCTGCGGCCTTGTCTCCGACCATCCCTGTGTCATTAATACGGAAGTGTATTCCAACACTATTGAATTGGATGTGAACCCTGTTGTGATGGCTTCCATCACCATCATACCCGATACTACCCGGGTTTGCCAGGGGTCATCCGTAACCTTTACTGCCAATACCGGGAATGGCGGTTCGGATCCTCATTACCAGTGGCAGGTAAATGGCAATCCGACCGGACCTGATGCACCGGCTTTCAGTTTTATTCCCAACAACGGTGATGTGGTTACTTGTTTACTGACCTCATCAGAGCCCTGCGTTCAGACAGGAACGGTTATTTCAAATGATGTCATGATCGCAGTTATCCCGCAGAAACCTGTCTCAGTATCCATTATGGCATCACAAAACCCTTCCTGTTCCGGAACTGCGGTCACTTTTACCGCTTCAGGGATCAACGGCGGCAACAATCCGGTTTATAACTGGCAGGTGAATGGAATCAGCGTTGGGCTCAATGCTGGTACTTTGTTATATACACCTGCCGATCATGATTCGGTTACCTGTACCTTGACATCGGAAGCAGTGTGTGCTACCGGCAACCCGGCGGTTTCTGCACCAATCCTGATGGAAGTGCTTCCGCAACTCACCGTTTCTGTAGCCATAGAAGCCGACAAGGATAACATTTGTGCCGGGGAAACGGTAACCTTCATGGCCTCTGTGGTCAATGGCGGTACAAATCCGGAGTATCAGTGGCAGGTGAAGGATATGGTAGTGGGCGGTAACAATTCCCAATACTCCTATATCCCTTCAGATAATGACAAAGTAGTATGCCGGGTCATCTCCAATGCCCAGTGTGTGGAGCCAGCCATGGTATTTTCTCCTGCCGTATTTGTCAATGTTAATCCAATTGTACCGGTTTCACTGACGATTTCGGCTTCAGCCAACCCGTCCTGCTCAGGTTCTTCGGTTACTTTCACTGCAATTCCGGAAAACGCGGGTGCCAATCCCTTTTATCAATGGATGGTCAACGGAATTATTCAGGAAGGCAACAGTGGGGTTTTCAGCTATATTCCCGCTTCCGGTGATACGGTTACCTGCAGTTTGACCTCCGATGCGCCCTGCACGTCAGGAAATCCTGCTATTTCGAACCAGATAACCATGCAGGTATTTACCAATCTTGTGGTGGGTACGGTCAGCGAAAATCAGGAGGTTTGTGCTCTAATAACACCATCCCAGCTTACCTCCACCCCGCCGTCGAATGGAACCAATCCGGTTTATCAATGGCAACTTTCCATAGATAATGTTACATTTCAGGATATTCCGGGAGCGACAGGCAGCACCCATCAGCCCATTAATGCCCCCGGAACCTTCTATTACCGTCAAATGCAAAACGCCTCAGGAACCTGCGGAGGCCCGTTACCTACCGGCTCAGTGTCGGTTACCATCATTCCGCCTGTCCCCGTCTCAGTGACCATTACCGACAATGCGCCTGGAATTATTTACCTTGGAACGATCGTCACCTTTACGGCCACGCCGGTCAACGGGGGAGATGTACCCCAATATCAATGGTTTGTTAACGGGGTGCCGCAAACCTCTTCACTTCATACTTTTAGTTATCCTCCCCAGAATGGAGATGAGGTCAGTTGTATCTTGACATCCTCACTGGATTGTGTTACCGGTAATCCTGCCAGTTCCAATATCCTGACGATGGAAGTTTCCAGCGACCCATTGGTTCCCGCCGCGGTGGAGATTGCAGCATCCCCTGGTGGTGCAGTCTGTGCCGGTACGCTTGTCACCTTCACTGCTACCCCAGGCAACGGCGGTGATACCCCGCAATATCAATGGATGGTGAATGGAGAAGACCAGGGCATCAATGATCAGGTCTTCAGTTATCTCCCCGGCAATGGTGATGAAGTGATTTGCGTGATGACATCCACTTTGCCCAATGCCATCAACAATCCGGCTACTTCTAACCTCCTTTCCATGTCTGTCATTTCCAAGGTGCCGGTTTCCGTTTATATTATTTCCAGTGGCAATCAGGTATGTGAAGGGACGACAGTTACCTTCACCGCCACTCCGGTGAACGGAGGCGACAATCCATCGTACCAATGGAAAGTCAATGGTATTCCGGCAGGGTCCGATTCCCCGGTTTATGAATATTCACCACAGGATAACAATGAGGTCTCCTGCACCCTGACTTCTGACCTGATGTGTACTATTGACAATCCTGCCATATCAAATACCGTTATTATGCAGGTCGATCCGGTTGCTGAACTTACAGTTTCGGTTATCCCGTCAGCCAACCCGGTGTGCGCCGGTGTAGAGGTTACTTTTTCCGCGACCATTCAAAACGGTGGTTCCAGCCCTGTATATACCTGGAAGGTTAATGGTACCGTGCAGGGTACCAACAGTCCTTACTTCAATTTTATTCCTGCCAATCAAAATCAGGTTATCTGCACGGTCACTTCAAACTTGCATTGCGTATCCAACAGTCCTGCCACCGCTGAACCGGTGGTTATGATCGTTAATCCCACCGCCGAAACAGGGATCTCCATCTCCACTGCCTCGACCTCCGTTTGTCAGGGAGCACAGGTAACCCTGCTGGCCACCGCGGTGAATGGCGGTGATAATCCGGTTTATCAGTGGAAAGTAGATGGTATCAGCACAGGATCAAACTCCAATCAGTTTACTTATACTCCGGGTAATCTGGATGAAGTTACCTGTGAACTTACCTCGAGCCTGCCATGCCCGCAGGAAAATCCGGTTACCTCCGATCCCATTGTTTTTACAGTTAATCCTTTAATTCCGGTTTCCGTTTCTGTCAGCGTCTCCAATAATGATATCTGCAGCGGAACATCCGTTGAATTTCAGGCTGTTGCAGTCAACGGAGGTACATCCCCGCATTATCAGTGGACGGTCAATGGTTTGAACCAGGGGACAAACTCATCCCTGTTCTCATACCAACCGGCAGATCAGGATAGTGTCACATGTATCCTGACTTCCGGCGCTACCTGCGCTACCGGTAACCCTGCACATTCCAATGCCGTTCTCATGTCGGTTCATCCGCAACTAAATCTTACGGTGACGATATCAGCTTCCGCCAACAATGTTTGCGCCGGGACCCAGGTTACCTACACCGCAACCGTGCCGGCAGGTATTACTCCGGTTACTTACCAATGGAAGGTTAATGGTTCCGTAAAAGGAGGTAATAGTCCCATACTTGTGTATACACCAAATCCTGGTGACCAGATTAAATGCACGGTGACCAGTACTGCCCCCTGCCTTGACAAGACAATGAACTTTGCCATGTTTAATCCGGTCGTACTCCCGTCACCCAGCGTATCAGTTACCATATCAGCTTCTGCCAACCCGGTTTGTCAGGGGAACAATGTAACCATAACGGCTGCAGCGGTCAATGGCGGCACCTCTCCGGTTTATCAGTGGATGAAGAATGGATCGGCGACCGGCACCAATCAATCCACATACTCCTTCCAGCCGCAAAATGGCGATAAGGTTTGGTGTGTTCTGACTTCAACGGTTGCATGTGCAATCAATCCTGTAGTTAATTCTGATACGATAACCATGGTGGTGGATCCTTTCACCGTTGCCGGAGTAACCATTGCATCCTCTGCCAACCCTGCCTGTTCCGGTACTCCCGTGACCCTGACCGCCACACCGGTCAATGGTGGAACAAGTCCTGTATTCACCTGGTATCTTGACGGAGATCCGACCGGAACTACAGCCAGTCAATGGTCCTATAATCCTGCTGATGGCGACACCATCTATTGCCAGATGGTCTCTTCGGCGAATTGTGTGCAGGAAAATCCGGTAACCTCCAATCAGTTAGTTCTTGGCGTCATTGCTCCCGTAACTGTATCCGCGACTATTACCCCCTCTGCCAATAATGTATGTGCGGGTACGCAGGTTACATTTACCGCGGTGGTTGTCAACGGTGGACCTTCACCACAGTATCAGTGGATGGTCAACGGATCCAATGCCGGTACCAATGGATCGACCTTCACCTATATTCCATTGAACAATGATGTGGTGAAATGTCAGGTTACTTCCGGCCTGACCTGTACATCGGCTAATCCTGTCTTGTCGAATTCCGTGACGATGGTCATCAGTTCCAGCCCGACAGCCAGTGTTTCTATTGTTTCTTCACTCACTACGGTATGCAATGGTGTATCAGTTACCGTCACTGCCACACCAGTAAACGGCGGCACAAGCCCGTCTTATCAATGGTTTAAGAACAATGTGGCCGTTGGCACGAACAATGCACAGTATAGTTTTACTCCGGTAAACGGTGATAAAGTCAAATGCAGGATGACCTCATCACTCCAATGTGTCGCCGGGAGCCCGGCAATGTCGAATGAGATAACCTACACGGTCAATCCGGTTGTTCAGGCGGGTGTCACCATAGCTGCAAGTCCTTCCAATACCGTTTGCCAGGGAACATCTGTAGTCTACACCGCTACTGCGGTCAATGGCGGCACAACCCCGGCATATCAATGGAAAGTGAACGGCGTGAACGTAACCGGCGCTACCGCTAACACTCACGTTTATATCCCTTCAAACGGGGATTCCATTACCTGTGTCATGACGTCAAATGCCAATTGCGTCTCCGGAAGCCCGGCCACATCATCCAAAATTATCATGACAGTTAATCCCGCTATGTTGGTCACAGCCTCCGTCTGGGCCAACAAATATTCCGTTGCAAACGGAAATCCGGTAACCTATTATGTAAAAGCTGTCAATGGCGGCACTGCCCCGACTTATCAGTGGTATCTCAACAATAATCCTGTTCTGACAGGTACGACAACTTACACCTACAATCCTGCCAACAATGATAATATTAAATGCGTGGTTACTTCCAACCTTACCGGATGTGTCTCCGGCAATCCGGCTACGAGCAACGTGGTGAACATGGTTGTCTATACGACAGGAACGGCCTGTTCAGGGATCGCCACTGTTCAGCACGGCGGAAGGACCTATCATACCGCGCAGATCGGTACCCAGTGCTGGTTGAGGGAAAATATCAATCATGGAACCATGGTGACGGGATCGACCACGCAGACCAACAATGGTATCGTGGAGAAGTATTGTTACCAGAACGATACCAACAACTGCCATGTCTATGGTGGATTGTATCAGTGGGCAGAAATGGTGCAATATCTTAATAATGTGACGAATACTACACATTGGCCGAACCCGCAGCCAACCAACGTCCAGGGCGTTTGTCCAACCGGTTGGCATATACCCACAACCGCGGAGGTTGATGTGCTGAAATCATATCTTGGCAGTACTACTGCAGCCGGTCAGCTAAAAGAGACGGGAACGGTGCATTGGCGCGCGAATAACGTGGGGGCAACCAATTCTACCGGATTTACCAGTCTTCCGCATGGACACGTGTACGCCGGTGCTTTTGCAATGCTGAAGGAGTACGCGAATTTCTGGACCATAACCAAAGGCCAGACGAACAATGATGCTTACTACCGCGGAACGGCTTACAATTTTGCCTCTATGACAGAAGGCCAGGGATTAAAAGTGACGGGCTACGGCGTCCGCTGCATCAAGAACCCATAATGATTCCCGGAATTACCTCTGATGAGGCTGTCCTGACAACCAGGGCAGCCTCATTTTTTCAGGTGCGACAGATAATAGGTCAGATTGAAGGAAATATTGTATTTTTAGCGGTCGAAAACTGACCCGTCGGCCAAAGGACCTAAATCATTGGATACATGATATCTGGTAAGAAAATAATTGTGGTATTGCCTGCTTATAATGCCGGGAAAACGCTTGAACAAACCATTGCTGATATCCCAGATGATCTGGTGGATGAACTGGTCGTGGTGGATGATGCCAGTACCGACAATACGGTAGAGGTAGCCAGAAACCTGAATATCAGGCATGTTATCCGGCACGACAGGAACAAGGGCTATGGCGGAAATCAGAAAACCTGTTACGATACAGCCCTGAACCTCGGTGGCGACATTGTCATCATGCTTCATCCTGATTATCAGTATACTCCGCGACTGATCTCTTCCATGGTGCATTTGATCGCTTCAGGACTGTACCCGGTGGTGATTGGAAGCAGGATCCTTGGAAAAGGAGCAAGAAAAGGCGGTATGCCACTGTATAAATATATTGCCAACCGGTTTCTGACCTGGTTCCAGAATGTGGTCATCAGTCAGAAACTGTCGGAATATCACACAGGGTACCGGGCGTTTTCATCCGATGTTCTGAGGAACGTTAACTATCATGCCAACTCGGACGATTTTATTTTCGATAACCAGATGATTGCCCAGATTTTCATGGCAGGCTATGAGATCGGGGAGATCACCTGTCCGACCAAGTATTTTGAGGATGCCTCGTCCATCAACCTTGCCCGGAGCATGAAGTATGGATTCGGGGTCATCACTACGTCACTGACCTATTTTCTTCACAAGCACGGCATCCGGCGCTCGCTGATATACCTGCCACCCGACCCTGCTGGAAATTCCAAGTGCTGACCTGCCTCAATTTTCAAAAAAATGAATAAACCTTTCCAAAAGTATCTTCCCCATCTCATCATCATGTTGTTTGCATTCCTGTTATACGGGAACACCTTGGTGTATGATTATGCACTGGATGACATGATGGTAGCGAGGCAGAATAAGTTTGTCGAGAAGGGGCTGGCTGGTATTGTGGATATATTTTCCTATGATTCCTTTACGGGATTTTTCGGAAAAGAGAAGAAACTGGTGGCGGGTGGCCGCTATCGCCCTTTGTCCATTGCTTCTTTCGCGATCGAATATCAGATCGTCCGGGGTTACAGTCCTGTCCTGAGCCATTTTTTTAACATTCTGCTTTACGGTTTCACGGGGATATTGATTTTTATTCTTTTCCGGAAGTTGTTACCCGGAAAGCAGCCGGTTTTCTGGGGTATTGGAATTGCTTTTTTATCTGCCATGCTGTTTATAGCCCATCCCGTGCATACCGAAGTTGTAGCCAATATAAAAGGCAGGGACGAAATCCTTGCCCTGTTGCTGTCGCTTTGGGCAGCCCTCTGTTTTTTAAAATTCATGGAACTGAAAAGAGCAAAATGGCTTGTATCAGCCAGTCTGTTATTCTTTCTGGCATTGCTTTCCAAGGAGAATGCCATCGTGTTTGCCGTTTTGATACCCTTGATGGTACTCTTTTTCACTAAACCGCCTTTCAGGCGGATATGGCCTGCCGGTTTGTCGCTGGCGGGAATGGCTTTGCTCTTTGTGTTCATCCGCTTTCTTGTGCTTGGTTACCTGAGCAGTGGTAAACTCCCTGAGGAGTTGCTGAACAATCCATTCCTGGAAGCGACCCCGGGCCAAAGGTTTGGAACCATATTTTATACGCTCGGGTTGTATCTCAGGTTGCTGATCTTTCCGTTGACCCTCACCCACGATTATTACCCCTACCATATTCCATTGGTTCCCCTGGCCGATCTCAGGAGCGTTATACCATTAATTATATATACAGGTCTGACCGGTTTTGGATTTTATTCGATAAAGAGCCGATCCCTGGCAGGCTTTTCCGTGCTTCTTTATCTGTTCCCGCTTTTCATTGTTTCGAATATCCTTTTTCCGGTAGGGACCTTTATGAATGAAAGATTCATTTACATATCTTCCCTTGGTTTCAGCCTGGTATGCGCCTGGTTTCTCTCTCAAAAACTTCCGTTGTGGATCAAAGATCAGGACCGGGCCCTCCGGATCGTGATAATGATCGCAGGAACTGCCATAATTTTGTATTCGTGGAGGACCATCACCCGGAATCCTGTCTGGCAGGATAATTTTTCCCTGTTCACCCGCGATGTAAATGTTTCCGAAAACAGTATCAAGAATAATATCGCTGCAGGGGGCGAATGGCTGAAAGTGGCGGACTCCTTGGCTGACAGTATCCGGCGCGAAACTATCGTGGCAAAATCGATCGGTTACCTGGAAAAAGCAATCAGGATTTATCCCAAAGCGACCAATGGCTACCTTTTGCTCGGTAATGCGCTGGCTACACACCGGAAGAGGCCCGATCTGGCACTGGAACAATATTTAACGGTACTTTCTTATAATCTATATGACGATAATGCTTTCGGGAATTCATTGATTGTATTGAACAAAATGGATAATCCCGGTTCCACGGATGTGAAAATAAAGAGTTATGGCTACCTGCGGGCATTGCGTCCTGAAAATGCCGAGGTCAATTATTACCTCGGAAAATTATACGGCCAATACCGGCAAAGCTTTGATACTGCTTTGATGTTTCTGAAGGAGGCTTCCAGGCTGGCACCCGAAAACGGACCTATACTGAAGGATTTGGGCATCGTTTACAGTATGACAGGAGATTATGAGCAGGCGTTGAACACTTTCCGCAAAGCAATCCGTATTTCGCCCGATGACAGGGCCCTGCAACAAAATATCTTAATAACCGAGCAGATTATTAGGTCGGGCAAAGGGACGCCTGGTGGTTCAGGGACTGAGTAATCCGTTTTCGACGGCAACCCTGACCAGTTGCGCCGTATTTTTTACCTTAAGTTTTGAAAGAATGTTGGTCTTATGTCTTTCCACTGTCTTGGGGCTGATGAATAATTTTCCGGAGATATCTTTGGTGCTGAGGCCGGATGAAAGAAAGGTGATCAGTTCGATCTCTCTGGTGGTAAGGTTACGAAAATTGGGTTCGTCGTCGGCGTATTCAGGAATAATATCCTGAAGAAGGGAAGAGGCGCATTGCTGGCAAAAAAAGGTCTTTCCCGAATGTACATTTCTGATGCATTCCACCAGTTCCCGGGCGCTTCCGCTTTTTGACAGGAAGCCTTTGGTGCCATTCTTCAACATTTCCCTGAGGTAAAACGGATGGTTGTTGGATAACAGGGAGATTATCCTGACCCAGGGCATTTTCTGATCGATCGTTTTGATCACATTCAGGGCATTCATCCCTGTGTTTTTAATATCCAGGATTACCACTGCCGGTTTATATGTTTCCAACAGGGAGAGCAACTCCGTTCCGGATTGGGCGGCTCCTACAATTTTCAGATCCGGGTGGCGCTCGAGCAATGCAGTCAGGGCCTCCAGGTACAGGTTTTGATCTTCTGCTATGACGATGCTGATTTTTTCCTGAACGACAGGGTTGTCCATTTGATTTGCTTCCATGAATTGAGTATAGTAACAGGAACTGAAGTGAACGATTTCAGCAAAATTAAATTTATCCCGAAAAATTTAATCTTTTATTAATTAAAATCTGATGATTTCGTTGGATATTTGCACCTGAATTTTCAATAATAGTTTTACAGTGCGGGAAATTGGTCATAACATGACTAAATTCTCAAAATAATAAAAAAAAATGATTTGCAGAGTTGGGTTTTTTGAAAAATGGATATAACTTCGTCAGTTAATTGCATAAAGGAGCTTCGTTTTTTATCCATGATAATGTGAGAATGGTATGTCGTTATGTTTTTAATATAACATTTTAAGTATAATGTGCTAAATATCAACTATTTTGTAATATGTAAATTCAATTATTGTTAAACTAAACCGAATCCTATGCACAACATCAAGATTTATATCTTACTGGAACCTCCTCCATAGTTTTTTCAGGGAGGAAAAAAGGCTTTAGCCTATATCAATACTCAATATATTTCCCCTATTATTAATTAACCTAGTTTAAACTAATCAGAAAATTATGAAAACACTTTACGTGAAACGCTCAATGAAGTTGTTAAAGTTGCTACCAGCTTTAATATTCTTCATGCTGGCCTTCTCTTATCAGGCCAGGTCGCAAACGGTAACATTAAATCCACTTTGTTACGGTCAGCCCATTGAGCTAAACTGTTCATTTCTCATTGGTGGTTGCGGTGGTGCACAATCCACCTACCATTGGGAAAATTTCAGTGGCTCCTGGACCTCCTCTTTGCCAAACCCCACCATTTACGTGGGCGAGGATGGATACGCTTCAGATAAATTTTATCTCAGTATCCAGTATGCCCCGCCCCAGGGCGGTTTCTCCGCCGGTAGGGTCACCGTGGTGGTTTATCCTCAGATCTTAGTGACAGGTGTGGTTACCCCGGTTACCTGCTTCGGCAGCAACGACGGAACCATTACCTTAACTACATCTGGTGGTAACTTCCCGTTGTCCTACCTCTGGAGCGATGGCGCGACTACCAAAAACCGTACCGGTCTCACTGCCGGCAGTTACACCGTTACCGTCACCGATGGTAAGGGATGTACCAATACGGGTGATGGTTACGTGCCGGCAACCTTTGTCATCACTGAACCTTCTGCTCCGCTCTCCATGACAGGAAACGAAATAGATCAATCCTGTTATAATATATGCGATGGCAGTATCGAAGTGACACCTGCAGGAGGAACTGCACCATATTATTATATGTGGGACAATGGTAGCACCAACAATACCATTGATGGCCTCTGTGCCGGTGATTACAGTGTTACGGTGACCGATGCCAATAATTGCGTGATCAATGACACTTACACTGTTGGAGCCCCCCCGGCGCTGATACTCGACGCCACGGTGGTAGATGCTCTATGCTATGGCTCTGCTGACGGATCCATTACTTCCATTGTTTCAGGCGGTAATCCCCCCTATACCTATGCATGGGGCGGTGGTGAAACTACCCCGGAAATTACCGGCCTTGTTGCAGGAACCTATAACCTCACGGTAACAGACGCTAACTTCTGCACCATTGAGGGATACTGGACTGTTGGTCAGCCTGAGGAGTTACTGGTTAGCGGAAGCACCGACGATGTCAATTGTAACGGTGGTTCTGACGGCTCCATTACCCTTACCGTGTCCGGTGGTACACTTCCTTATTCCTTCCTCTGGAATGATGGAATTACCGATCAGGATCGTACCGGCCTTGCCGCCGGAACATATTTTGTCACCGTTACGGATGACAATTCCTGTATGGCATACGCTGAATTCACCATTGATGAACCCGAAGCACTCGGCGTTACGGCAGTGGTGAAAGATGCACTTTGCAATACCTCCTGTGATGGAATCATTACCATCACTGTTTCCGGTGGTGTTGGCCCGTACACCTATTTGTGGGATAACGGCGAAACCACCGAAACTATTGAGGACCTCTGTGCAGGAATCTATACCGTTACCATTACCGACGTAAATGGTTGCATCCTTACTGATTTCTGGCCGATCTTCGCTCCCGAGGAACTGTCGGTTACCGGAGTTGTTACCGATGCTTCCTGCTTTATGTACACCGATGGAGCCATTGAAATCACCCCGGCCGGTGGTACTGCCCCCTACTCCTTCATCTGGAGCAACGGAGAAACCAGCCAGAATATCAATGGCCTTGCAGCCGGTTCTTATATCGTGACCATTACCGATGCCAACAGCTGCTCACTGATTGACAGTTGGGATGTGGCTGAACCGGGTGAAGTTTCCTGGATCGGCGATGCCGACGATATAACCTGCTTTGGCGCTAATGACGGTACCATTACCACGATCAGCACCGAAGGCGGTACTCCTCCGTATACCTACTACTGGGAAGGCCCGAGTGGATTTACCTCCACCAGCCCTGACCTGACCGGTCTTGCCCCGGGTCTCTACAGCCTGACGGTTACCGATTCCCATAGCTGCGATGCACGCGCATTCCAGACTATCAATGAACCGGCACTTCTCGCAATCGGCGACGCTGACATTGACCCGACGCTCTGCTACGGCAGTCAGGATG
>CAYLVY010000006.1:37562-64719 GCA_964387205.1 uncultured Draconibacterium sp. | reverse complement strand
TCCTCAGCTCGTCGTCCTTTAATAAACAAACGATAGCGGTTATCCTGCTTCCGGAGTTCCCGCAGTATCTCCACAGCGAGGTGAGGGGCCTTACGACGGGGCAGGATGCCAAGTAATCCCAGATTAAAACGCGCATCCGTACTTTTGGGAAGATCGAATGATGCGGTGTCGATCAGATTTGGAATGGCCATACATTTTTCGCTGACTCCGGGGAAGAGATGATCAAATCTCTCTTTCATATACGGGCCCACCACGATGACCTGATCCACATTCTCCCATTTGGTATCGGCGAGATAAGAGGTTGAAAACTCCTGAAGGTGAATGCGGGTGATCAGTTTCTGCCCCGGGAGTTTATGGTGTGAAAACCATTGCAGGTTCCCCAGGCCCCATTCACTAAAAATAACATCGATCTCCGGCAGTATCCGGTCGATCTCCCTTGTATCCCTGATCACATGGCCTTCATAGGTATACACATCCACATGAAAGTGGTGATTGATCCTGAAATGATCCATTACATGGGTAAGGAACTTCAGGTCATGACCCTCAAACAGTATTCGAGTCTTCTTCATTTCTCCTGTGTTTCAGGTGCCCTTCGAAATTTTTCTCTTCAATAACTTAACAAAGTTAACAATTTTATGTTGTAACGATGTGAATTCCGGAATTTTATATAATTCAGGTTTCCAGCGGAAAAGCTTCATCCATCGCTCAGTTTCGCCTTCCTTCATGGCCGATGTACTGATGTCACTCTCCCTGGTATCCTGAATTACCAGGTTGGGATACCAGACAAAACATCTTTCCGAATAGACATTCTGAATATGGAACACGGCACCTTCATCGATGGGCAGATCCAGACGGCGGGCATACCAGAGAAGGGGCAGGAACATTTTCCGGTCGATGCCTACTGCATGAGAGGCCACACTGGAGCCATGACAGCGGTAAAATGTATCGTTCTCCCATGAAATCCATGGATCCCAATTGTGTTGCATTGCACCCAGCATGATCAGATACCACCCTACGGGCATACGGGAAACACCTTCGGCAAAAGCTTTATTGAAATCGCGGTGAAGGAGTACATCGTCATCAAAAATCATAATTCGCTGATAACCATTTCTGATCGCTTCCTCCAGGATGGCGATGTAGGATAGTGCATACCCGAAAGCCCCGGGGCTTTGTACCGCTTTGCGCCTGAGTTTATCCTCCATGAACTGAATTCTTGCCACGTAGTGATGATACCTGGTAAATTTATCAGTAAAACTGTGAAGAGGTTCAATGCCATCAGGAAGTGACTGCAGGGGCTTGCAGAAATAGTGTGCCCACTCCTTTTTGACTGTTTCCCTGTTCCCGTCCACCGCTGAAAACCTGATGAGAGAAATCCGGTGATAGCGTGCCTGATCCTGCACCTTTTTCCATCTGTCAGGCCTTCTGTCCAGGTTCATTACGTAAATCCGGTCAAACATTTCATTCAGCGAGGAGGGCCGATTATCCGCCACCTGAGGCAGAAACCAGGCACGTATCAATTGGTCGGAACAGTTTCTCATTTCCTCTGACTGACTACCATACTTTGCCGGGGTTCCGGTTTCCTGTATCCATCCTTCCGTGTGGGGGACCAGATTCATGGCAACCTGTTGTTCCCGGGCTGCAACAGCGAGCCAGAAATGGCTCAGTTCCGGTTGGTAGAAATGATGACGCGACAATCGGAAAGCAGAGCTGTAAAATGCCAGTGCATGATCGCTGAGTACAGGCATGTCCATCCTTTTTTCAACGTCTGAACACTCGCCGAAAAACTCCAGCGAAGAGGAGTAATCCCGGTATGGTTCATGGATCCGGTAACCTCCGGCTGCCACTATCGGTTTGTTTTGACAGAGCGCTGATTGCTCTTTCATTACTTTGATGAAATTTTCAGGATACCGGAGATGATCGGAGCAAAATACCATAAACCCCCTGAGATCATCGCACCAGTAATACTTCCCGCATTCGCCCAGATTCCCGAAGTCCTCTGACCGGGTCAGAAAGATCTTTTCATGGTCAAGGAAGGTCGGAAAATGATCAAAACCATTGAGGAAAATATGAAGGGTATCTGCCTGACTCAGCAATGATTCCACCACCTGTGCCAATGTATCGATCCGGTCAGGCCATGCAGCAAGGGAGATGTGAACCGGTTCCCTTCCATCCGGCAGGGTTTTCCGGCCCCCATAGGCTTTAAGCAGATGTTGATGATATTGCATGGCGTTCATCAAGGTTTGATCCTGCCTGCCCGGCAGCAGAAGTCATCAATTTCACGATAAATCCTGCGTACTGCCGGAACAGAGTGCATGGCTTTCAGGATATAGTGCTTTCTGAGAAGATACAGCAGATAACGGGGATTTCCACGGTGAGATGTATAAAAAGTGGCCATCCTCCAGCCGGAATAAAGGATCCCGTGAACCACTGCCTCAGCATATAACTGCAACAATGGAAGGGGTTTTCGCTTCAGACGGGCACGAAAAATGTTGAGAAAAAGCTCCGATTCACCCAATCCCCGGAATAATCCCCTGGCATACTCCCATTTCATCCTGCTGTCCGGCATAAAGTGGGTAAGCTTCAGTTGGTCTGAATACCACAAGCGGTATCCTGCCGCGATATACGCCATGGTCATTTCAGAATCATCGCCGGCACCCAGATTTTTCCCCACCCTTCCCTGATTGTGAAATTGAAACCCTGCATCCTGTAATTTCAAAAAAACCGATTTTCGCATCGACAATCCTGCCCCGAATAAAAATCCTCTGGAGTGGGTAACATCACCCGACTCTTCCCCTTGCGGCCCAACTGCAAAGCAACCTTTTACCTTTTCGAACCATGGAGGCGGGGAAGATTCAAAAGCCGCTTCGTTCAACCCTCCACACATTCCCACTTCCGGATCATGTTGCAACACCCTGAAAACCGTAGCCACCCATCCGGAATCCACAAAATTATCATCATCAATAAATGATATATACTCATATTTCGCAGTATCAACTCCTTTCAGGCGGGCGTGCGTTATACCACGCTTGGATTCGTGGACAATGGAAAGGGCAACGTCGGTGGATATCCAGGCGCGACGGGCGGTCGGTGATGTGTCATCTGTACTTCCGTTGTCGACAACCACAACTTCCCATTCAATTCCCTCGGCACCTTCCTGCCTGGAGAGGCAGCCAAGTACCATGGGGATTCTCGATGCCCCGTTAAAGGTACAGATCACCACACTGACACCAGGTGTGACTTCGGGCGATAGGTCCATGAGTCAATTAAATATTTAATTCTCATATGATTATATGACAGGGGAGATTCTTTGAAAGACTCCTTCAACCAGTAAAAGACCTCGGCAGGAGGATACCGAAGCTTCACCAATTGTTCAGCCCGCTGCAGCAAAATCCGTGATCTGACAAAATGGTACTGACGCTGCGTCAGGGAGGGAAAACCGCTTTTCTGCCGTCGTTGCATGGCTTTTTCGATCACGCGGAAGTGGTTCTCCTGCGCTTCGTAGTAATTATGGAACTGAGACATTCCTCCGGGGTTTTCACGGTAATAATAGAGTTCCCTGTCGACAAACCTGACCGGGCCAACCTCTTCCAGTTTATAATAGAGGTCCTTATCCACCGCCGACCGATACTGCCTTCCTATTCCCTCGGTACGGTCATAAGCCCGCTTTTTAAATGCTACGAAATGCATCACCATATCATGCAGAAGGTTGATCTCTCCTTCCGGGACAGGTTTGACCCATTTGGCGCTTCGGGTAACCTTAAGGCCCTGGTCGCAGAACCAGAAACGCGAGTAGACCAGAGAGGCTTCAGGGCAGAGCTGATGCTGCCGCACCATCACCTCCAGTGCATCATCGGTCAAGGCATCATCAGGGTCCAGAAAACCGCACAACCCTCCGCAGGCATGTTCCGCACAATCCCTTTTCGTACTTCCGCAACCTTCGTTGGAGGCATGGAGATAGAGTTTCACGGGATATCCCCGGGCCATATAGTCCTGGATGATTTCGACTGAATTATCATCCGAGGCATCGTCAACAATGATGATCTCCCACTCGGTATAACTTTGCCTCAGCACACTCTGAATAGCGTCATGAAGGAATTTTCCGTTGTTGTAACTGGCGATCAGAACCGAAAAAAGTGCCATTATGATGATTCGTTTCCCATCAGGAACATCACTGAATGTTTTACAAATATAGTAATTCCGGACTGCCCTGAGCGGTTCTACCGTTTTTCCAGCGCTTTCAGGAGCACCTCTGCAATCCTTTCTGCTGCCCGGCCGTCCCATAACGGTGGCAGGGTGCCGCTTTTCTCGTTTCCTGCCAGCACCTCCGCAACCTTTTCGCTGACAAATGGCAGGTCAGTGCCACACAACTGATTTGTTCCCAAAGTGGTAGTTACCGGCCGTTCGGTATTATCCCTGACAGTAATACACTGGACACCGAGAAAAGTGGTCTCTTCCTGAATGCCTCCGCTGTCGGTGACAACCACTTTGGCAAAGCGGGTCAGGGCCTGAAAATCGATATAGCCCAGGGGCTCCATTAAAATAACTTCCGCAGCCAGCGATCCTGCCAGGCCGAATTCCCGCAGGTTCCTGCGTGTACGTGGATGGATGGGAAAAACGACCGGAAGGGAGTGAGCCATTTTATTGAGAAAAGTGACCAACGAGGAAAGGCTTTCACGGTCATCCACGTTGGATGGACGGTGGAAGGTGACCAGGATATAGGCTCCGTTTTTCAGATTCAGCCTGGAGAGCACGTCGGAGGCAAGGATTCTGGGCTCCAGATATACGAGGGTATCAATCATAACATTGCCGGTGAAGAAGATCTTCTCTTTCGCAACACCTTCCCTCAGCAGGTTTTCAGTTCCGGTTTGCTCTGTCACAAACAGAAAATCGGAGATGGAATCGGTGACAATCCGGTTGATCTCTTCCGGCATGTAACGGTCGCCGCTGCGCAGGCCCGATTCCACATGTACAACCGGTATCCATAATTTCACGGCAGCCAGTGCGCAAGCCATGGTCGAATTCACATCCCCGACAACCAGCACAAGATCGGGGCGCTCACGAACCAGGATATTCTCAAACCCGATCATGATCCTTCCTGTGATCTCGGCATGGGTTCCATTGTTGATCCCGAGAAAAAAATCGGGGGACGGCATGCCAAGTTCTTCAAAAAAAACATCAGACATGGTGGCATCTGAGTGTTGACCGGTATGACAAAGCAGGGATGTAATTTTTGCAGGATAAGCTGCAAATGCCCGACAAAGCGGGGCTACCTTGACAAAGTTGGGGCGGGTGCCCACGACACTGATGATCTTATATTTCTTCATCCTATTGACTTTTTAGTTCTTGGTTGCGCGTATCAAATGTCTTCGGACAAACGGTTGCCCATCTATTTTCGCTGGGGTTTCCATCGTCTCGGGTAAGGCAGGTGCTGAAGTTTTCTTTGCGGATATGATTCGAGGGTTTCTATTGCGTATTTTACCGACTTCTCAGATTTGCTGAGCGGAATCTCTGCCACTCCCGGGATTCTGACGGATATCCTGGTGGTAAAAAGGCAATGATTATCCTTCCGGATCAATTCCAGTACCGGAGCCGGCTCCATTTTATTAAATGCCGGGAAATACCAACCCTGGAGGGGTTCCTGCCGGCCTTCCACGATTTGGTACGACTGATAGTTCCCGGAAATGATCAGGGTATAGGGATGGTGTTCCCATGAAACAACGAGGTTCTTTCCATCGCCGGTGATTTTTGCCCCGGGCCAGAGATGATATAACTGCTTATAAATACGTTTTTTACGAGATTTTACCATATCCCTGACGACGATTTCATGACCGCCCGGAAAAATCAGTTGACGGTAAACCTCCATTCCGTGTTTCCTGTAGTGGGGATGTGTCATCTCCACTGCACTTACAGACTTACCGCCATTTTCATGACTAAAATATCTGGTAATCCCAGCCAGGCCGGTTAATTTTGGGTCGGGGACATCTTCAATGCCCTCCGCGACAAGGACATTATGTGCTTCCGCCGACCTGTAATAGTTATAAACAGGTCCCGGGCTGTAAGAATGGAGGCCCGGGTCGATAATCAGTTCATGCTTTCTCGCCGAAATCACCAGGGATGTTTCATCGCGGTGATAATGAGAAAAACTGTAGAAATCTGATTGGGCGGAGATTCTCAGGTTTTGTAAAGAATCGATGGCAAATATCCATCCTGCCTGTTCATAGGCAGTCATCCTGATGTCACCCTCAAACAGCGGGTTTCCGGCTGTTGCCGGCGAAATGTCACCCGAAGGATCCTTCGCGTGATTTTTAGACTGGTTAACCTGATCACCCGTTGCCACCCTGGAACAATCGCCCACAGGAAAATTCCTGCCCATTTTGTGGATGAGCTTACTATATTGATTAGCATTGGCCTGGAGCTCAGAGATGGCAGGAGATATCTCCACTCCCAGTTCAAGGGCTGAGGCGATCAGGGAGTTCAGGGTTCCTGTAAACCCTAAGTGATAACACGGACTATGTTCTTTATGAACACCATCCGGAGAAAACGAAAAGCGATACTGCTCAAACACACGGCTAAATCCGATCCGGAGCATCTCATCCCTCATTTTCAACTGGGGCAGCAATTTCAGCGTTTCAATCAGTTTTTCATCATAAATGATAGCATGGTTGTGCCAGCAGGTATAACGCTGCAATGAGCAAAGAAAAAACAGGTGGTTCAACAGCGATAATTGAATTCTGATAACAACCTGACGGTCATCGATATGATACTTCCACTGTTTTTCAAGGGCTTCAGCGAGAATCAGCGCCCGCTCAGCCACAGCATGATCATCATAGGCAAACTCTTCACCCCTCACAGGATACCTGGTATGACTGCGTATCCACTCGTCAATGATACAATAAGCGACCGAAACAGAATCAATATTGTTGCTGACCAGGTAGGGTCTTAGCCAGGTGAGGGAATGGAACCACAACCTCCATGACGGGTCCGGATTAATATCGTCGCTCCAGGCAACAGGGAAAGTGATCTGGTAGGGTTCAACAGCATATTTAGGTATTGAAAAAAAAGGCTTGATTTTTAAATTAGCGGATTTTGTCTTGATCACATAAAAACTGGGTTTAGCAACGATCGGCAGGGAGCGATAATAATGGTAAGTGCGGTGTATATTCGTTGTTTTCAGCCACTTAAAAGATTCAAGAAAAAGCGGGAAAAACCTTTGGTCAGCTTCTACGGCTAACTTCTCTATCGTTTTATCCGGAATAAAGCCTTCTTCTGATTTGGCAGACTGTGAAAACACCACCGGTCCGGAAACCAAAATCCACATAGTCAGCCATACTCTTCCAATCGACAATAAACCTGATCTGTATGGATTGAATTCGGTCAATTTCATTCAACATCAGAATTTAAAATAGATAAAATTCTGTTGTTTGACCTGATAAAAGAACATGAGCAGTATAATGCCGAGATATACCGACCAGCGGAGAAATTTTGTTTTGGGCGCACCGGTGAAATCGAGTCCGTGCTGCTTATCCTGCTGAAGCCACTCTGTCAGGAAGAAAATGAAGAGTGGAATGATCATCGATGTGGGAAAGTCTTTGGGCGGCGAAAAGAGGGATAGTTTAAAGGTGCGTTCCAGATAGCTGACAGCCTGCGGCAACTCCTGTACCCGGAAAAAAACCCATGACACGACCACAAAAAACAATGTATAAATACGTTGAAGGGAGATATAGAGGACATCGTGGTGCATGTTATACCTGCCGAGGATCCATTTCCTGGGTTTTTTCATGGCATGATGAATAATCAGCAACACTGCATGGATCAAACCCCAGATAATAAAGGTTGTATTGGCTCCGTGCCATAACCCTGTAAGCATCCATGTAAAGAGCAGGCTCAGGCTATAGATGATCAGATCAGAGGGAACAAACAGCAACCGCTCCCGCCTGATATTTTTCGACAGCAAATAGGCTAACGGAAGAAAAATATAATCACGGAACCACGAGGTTAGGGATATATGCCACCGGCGCCAGAAATCGGCGATGTCCCTGGCAAAATAAGGATAATTAAAATTCCTCATCAATCTGAATCCCAACATTTTAGATATCCCTATCGCCATATCGGAATAGGAAGAAAAATCGGCATATATCTGAATGGTAAAGAACAAAGCACCATAAAGAAGGGTACTTCCCTCATAACCCTCGTTTGCAAAAACCTTATCGACATATACCGCACAATTGTCGGCAATGATCATTTTCACGGCAAGGCCCCACAGGAACTGACGAAGGCCATCGGATGCCAGTTCCCTGTCGAAAACCCTTATATTCCTTATCTGTGGCAGTAATGAAACAGGCCGTTGGATAGGTCCGGCCAGTACGATAGGGAAAAATCCGAATGTAAGAAGGGCGTTGAGCGGGTTGTTTTCAGGTTCGAGGTGTTTGCGATAAATATCTACCAGGTAACTGATAGACAGAAATATATAAAAACTAATCCCAAGTGGCACAAAAAGTTTCAACGTATGAACCGTGTAAGGGATATTCCAGGAAGACAACAGGGTTTTCAACTCCAACTGAAAGAAGTCATAATACTTAAAGACCACCAGGGTCCCTGCATTAGCAATAATCCCGAGGATCAGCCACCATCTGCGGTAGGATTTCCGTTCGGTGCGGCCAATCAGCAAACCCATCAGGTAATTGAAGACGGAGACCCCAACCAGTAAATAGAGAAACCGGTAATCCCAACTTCCGTAAAAGTAATAGCCTGCCACCAGCAGGACAATGTTCTGCCAGGTGGTTTTTCTGTTGAATATCAGCCAGTAAACCAAAAAAACAACCAGAAAGAATAAGCCGAAGAAAATAGATGTAAACAGCATGGATGTTAGAATTTGTAACCCAAACGGGTGAGTTCTTCAAGCGTTTTCTCACTTATTATCTTGGCGCCATGGGCGTTGAGATGGTTTTTATCGAAAAAATGAACCTTGGGATCCAACTGTTGCCTGTATTTGTTAAGATTGATGTAGGGTACCTTGTTCTTTGAAGCCATGTTGATAATCCTGCGTTCCGACTGAATGGGCTCCCGGGAGAGGACAGGCTGCCGGGTAAGCACCAATGGTATATTTTCCTTCTTTACGAAGCGGATAATTTTCTGCACATAATCCAGATTTGTCAGTTCCTGGGCCGACAATTTTCTTCGTATCACGCCCGTATCACTTTTCTTTATCACCAGTGAAGTATCGGCTTTGAAATCAATGAGAAATCCTTTGTAATAACCTTTTGGAGTTTTATATTTGTAATTGTAATAGATAGGGGTATCGAGCTGGTTTACCAGTGAAGAAAAGCAATTAGAATAGGCATTCGGCTGGTCGATGGCCAGCGCCATTTCAAATAATTCATTGGAAATCGGGACATTGATGCACAAATCGTACAGGCATTCCAATCCGTTGCTGTTTAAAAGTCCCAGATGAACATCGAACAGTACCAGTTTGGGTTTCAACTTTGTAAGGTACTTTTTCACTATGAAATAGGTATTCAGTGGGGCCTGACTAGAAGTAGCCAGGATATGCATGTTGATATTTTTCTCTTCGAAATAGGCGGGATCAAAAGAGCGAAAGGCTCTGGATGATCCGATTACCAGTATATCAAGAGGTTCTTTAAGATGTTCGGCCTCGTAAAACTTCAGGAAAGTTTGTCCTCCCCGTTTAACCGGATTACCGGTTACGACCTGCAAAAGGGACACCCCTTGTTCGGTGCGTACCACGGAAGTCCCATAGATAACCAGTGACCCCATCAACCCTGCAACCAGGATAAAAACTAAAAAATTGATTAAAAAACGGTTCATTCCCGATTGTTTTTAGGGTTATTTATGATGTACACGCCGGTAAAGGCTGACCAACCTGGCCCCGTATGTATCCCAATCCAGATGGTCGCGGGCAAATTCTTTGCAACGGAGCGTCCAATCCTGCCGGTGTTGTTCCACGTCGGCAAGAAAAGATGTCAGTACGGCAAGGTCTGTATCGGGCAGGCGGTTGTCTGCAAAATTCACGGTAATACCCACCTTTTGCATGGAAGCCATGTCGGAATAATCGCCTATACCCGGGGTGAGGATGACCGGCACACCGCTGGCGAGGTATTCACCAAATTTTGTCGGAGAAGAGACAAGGTTTACAGGGTCCTCTTCTCTTAATAGTAATCCCGCGTCGGCTACTCCGATGATCCCGCCAACATCGCTATGGGGAACCTCTTCGAGCAGAAAATTCCGGGAAGATATCCCATTGGATTGAAGAAATTCCAGGGCCCGGGGATGATCATACCCGGGAATAAGCAGATAGAGAAAAGCATTGGGATTGACTTCAAGATATTGCCGGAAGAGCCCGAAAATAGCTTCCGGCCATTGCCAGGCGCTGAGGGTACCAAGGTAAAGGATGACCTGTTTGTCGGAAAAACCCTTTTCCTGACGAAGCTTCGTGCGCTGATCATGGCTGATCCCAAAATCCCTGCTCCGGACGCAGCATGGGATCAGGCAGTATTCATATGATTGGTGATACTTGTTCCGGTAAAAATCATGCATGGCGGCGGAGACAAAGATACGTCCGGAGGCCTTTCCGAGTGTTTCCTGCTCAAACCGGACCAGGGCATTGACCCTTGCCTCGTGGCCACCGGTCATGGCTGTCTCCTCAGGTGTCACTCCATGATTATCAAACACCAGGCCAATTCCGGCTTTTTCGGCAATCCGGAGTGCATGGTGAGCCGAATAGAGCGCCTGACCATGAATGACGCCGATACCATGCAATGCGATCAGTTGAACCAGGGTATCGTCAATCTCACGACTCACAGCTTCACTTTCGGTAAGATCAAAATAATGCGCAGAAGGAAAAAACGAGGCGACTGCTCCCGTGGCTTGTTCCAATCTGATCCTGTGAGCTTCTACCGCTTCGGGCTGATCGAGCCATTTGGGGGAGAAAAATGCTGTAATGAACACTGTCACCCCCTGACGAACCAAAACCTTGGTCTCTTCTATCACCCTGACCTCATATCCGCTCTGGTTTCCGACGGACAGATAGCAAAGATGTACCACCCTGAGTTCCTTGGGATGTTGACCGGGGGGGAGATGTTCGTCGGGATTAGTGGCAATATCCCTCGTGCGCGGATGAAGAGCGAAAAGTTGTTCAAATTGGCGCAGAATGACGGGAATATCGAAATTTTCCCGGGCAAACTGACGGATGGACAATACCGTTTCCCGGTAGCGATCAGGTTGATGGTAGGAATGGATCAGGCTGGCTGCGTTCTCAATGCTATTAACGACAAACTGAGGGGGATACAGTTTGTCAGCACCGGCCCAGTTCCGGATGACAGGGATCGATCCTGCTGCCATTCCCTCGGCGACAGCCTGATGAGAGCCTTCATGCTCACTGGTGGAGAGAATAAATCCAATTTTGGAGAACCATTCCGGCATGTCATTCCCTTGTGGATCGAACACAACTGAATTGGCAAAATCAGATTTGTTGATCCGGTCATAAAAAGCCTGGTAATAGGCTCTTTCCTCCGCACGGTTCCATAGCCAGGGATATTCCCATGGGTGTTTCCCCTTGATATAGAGTATCCAACGGTCATCATCCCTGCGAAGCCTCCCGAGGATATCGAGGGCATGGTGGGGTGACTTTCGCATCGGGGCAGTACCGATAAAACCCAGGTTAAACAAGGCCCCGGGTAGTTTTGGCTGATCCAGCTCTTCGCAACTGATCACGTTATAAATCAGCGAGGCACGCTCCTTCATCTGCGGAAAGCGACGAAGGAAAATTTCCATATTTTCAGGACATATCAGGATGATCCGGTCTACAGCCGGCCAATTCATACGGTACAGGTACTCCAGGTTGATTTCCTGATGGTGCAGCCGGATCAGCAGCAACTGCCCCTCTTTTTTATTTTGGGAATACCAGACGGCGTTTCCCAAAGCCCATTCGCAAAAAATTATATCGGCTAGCTCCAGAAGGGGTTTTGACTGTTCAATGTGCGACATCTCATGACCCGGGATATAATCCATGAGCACCCGGTAGTCATCATGATGTTCACAGAATTCAATCAGGTGATTGAGGAACTTGAAGTCATGACCATTGAACAGAATATTGATCATGCAGGTTGTTATTTAGGCTTCACTAGGCGGAACCCGGCGAAACCAAGAGATCTGCCGTGGAAAACATTGGTACGGGCTGCAGATCTGCATGTTGCGCCATTATCGCGCCAGCTTCCTCCACGCATGACTTTGTTGGAACCCTGTGTCGGGCCAAATGGATTGGTCTGGGGAGTAGCGGGGTATTCGGCGTATGCATCATAACACCACTCGCTGACATTTCCGTGCATGTCAAACAACCCAAAGGAATTGGCCTGAAAACTGCCGACCTTCAAAAGGTTGGCCCTGTATTGGCCTTTTGGACAATTTCCGCCCGGGAAGGTGGCATTGTAGTTTGCCTGATCCGAACTAAGGCAGTTACCGGTATAGAACGGTGTTGCGGTTCCGCCGCGCGCAGCATATTCCCATTCAGATTCAGTCGGAAGGCGGCAGCCCAGCCATTTGGCAAAGGCGATAGCATCGTCCCAACTCACATTCGTAACCGGATGGTCATAATTTTTTTCCGGCACCAGGTTTCCCTGTACATCGTGACGCCAGTTGATTCCGGCTTTTTTCTCGAATGAGGTTCCGTTCCATATGGTACTCCCTTTAAAGCCATCCTCTCCCTTCTCAGCATAGGTTACATATCCGGTTGCGTCCACAAACTTTTTAAATTGGCCGACAGTAACTTCATACTTGCTCATTTTGAAAGGGTTGAGTGTAACCTGGTGTTGAACTTCATCTGGTTTACGGTTTGGTTCCGCCGGCAGGCTACCCATTATATATGTACCGCCGGGGATACTGATCCATTCGATCCCTGCTTTATCTGTTTCACCAGCATTTTTCGCTTCCTGTTTGGCTTTATCATCAGATTGGGTTCCTCCTCCGCACGACCATAAAAGGGGAAGGGAAGCCAGCGCGAGGGCCAAAACAAAAAAATTCACTTTACCTGATTTCATAATGATTTACTTGTATTATGCCTACTCTGCAACTTAGGATTTTCGGCTTTCTCCTGTACTTTTAAAATAATTCTTATCCAATGATGTTATTCAACCGGGAATTGTGCATGGCATCTGATTCATCAACAAAGAAGAAATTCAGCGGATCCATCGTTAAAATATCCTGGTCGAACGATTCATAATAAAACTCCTTATCCCTTAACAACAACAGAAAATTGAACAACACCAGTTTCTGCCGGTCAAGCATAACGGTTGCCAAAGGTACTGCTCTCTCGCGGTTATAAGGGATTCCGTTCTTCAACTCCGTTAAACAACCGTTTGCAAAATTAAAATAATTGCATTTACCAATAGCACCGGCATTATAAAATCGGGCGGCAAGTGCATAGTCTGACAAATAATTTTCCCCATAGATACAGCCCGGGCTGAATACGGCGAAATGGGTGGAGCCCGTTGCATCCATGATATTCTTCGGAAGGTTTGAATGGTAAAAATGAAGGCGGATCACTTTGATATCAGGGTCTGCCACCATGGTTTGTTCCTGTTGCATATCTCCCGGAGGGGTTTCCGAAAGCAGAACGAGTGCATCCGGTTTCAGCTTTTGCTGTTTAATTTGACGGATTATCCATTCAACACTTACATCCGGTGGCAGGTAGGTGAGAATGGAAACCGATATCTCCCCGGGTGGTGTACAGGGTATTTGGAATTGTGGGGCAAGGCTGCCCAGCCAAAGGTCAACACGGTGGTACTGCATCACCAGCCGCCAGCCTTTTACTGCAATGCGCCATCGGAAAGTGGGATCCTCGGACAATTGCCGAAGGAACTGCCGGGTAGTTTCCTGAGAACCCGAAAAAAGGAGTGTATCTCCGAATGTTTCCCGGAGTAAGGGCGCTTCGTTGCAGATCACCGGTGTACCGCAGGCCAGGGATTCAAAAACAACTCCCGGGATATAATCCCGGTGGTCGGACGGGTGTTGAAAATGGAGCAGGGCCATGCACTGCCGGAACAATCCTGGTGCCATTCCGGAGCGTAATCGTCCCCTGTAAAATGACATCCAAGGCTCAGGTGCGGCTTCACACCCCTGCCGACCCGAAAAATCACCCGATTCATCATCCCATATCTCCAGGTTGAACTCCCGGGCAGGGGCCAGCAATGTTTCAGCAATCGCCGCAGCTTCGTTTCCGGAAAAAATCGTACTAAAATTTCCTTTAAAGCACACCTTGTCCATACGATCTCCCGAAGTGAGAGGATGGTGAATTGAGGGCTGAACCGGTGGTTGAAATGTAACAACCTGATCCGCGAGATGAGCCCTTTCCCTGAAAAGTGATTGTGTCGTGGCTGATCCGTGAAGCCAGAACAGGGATGGGATCAATTTCTCCCTGGCAAATCCAAGTAGCCGGAGATATTCATCCGGCGCTGTCCTGATCTCACCGGTGAGGTGGTAACGCCATGAGCCGCTGTTTGCCCTCTCATCTGACTCAATGAAAATAAGATCAACCGGTTGCTTTTCCAGGACTTCATGCCAGTTATCCGGCCGAATGGTGACTATGGCAAAACATGGCCGGAAAATCATCCGGGTCTCCTCCGACAAAATGGCTGCCACGGTAAATTGCCTGGTTATCTGTTCCGGGACAGCCTCTTTTCCTGGTCCTTCAGATCTTTTCTCCGTTTTAACCGGTAAAGGTTCGGATTTCTCTTTCATAATATCCGGTTCAGGAACAAGAACCGGAAAAGAAGGAGGAACAGATGGTACAGGCTGCCTGAAATTGTAACCGTTCCAGGTGGTACGATACGACTGGTCGCGGATGAAACGGACAGGGTTCTTCAACAGGTTCATCAGGATCAGTCCGTTATCGACCACCATACTCCCGATTTTCCACTTCCAGCTGGAGCGATAGTTATGTTCCACCCTGGAAAGATGGTCGGCAAAGGCTTTATCCTTCTGCGATAGGAGGAAATTATAATGTTTTACCGCCGCATCATATTTCTGTTGTAATTTTGCCAATCGCTTTTCCATACCTGTTAACTTCTTTCTGCCCAACTATTTCTTTGGAGAAAAAGTGCCTTCACTGTTCACGATTTCTTTCAGTGCTGCCACGATCCGCCCGGCCGCATGGCCATCGCCGTATGGATTGTGTGCCCTCGACATCGTCTGATAATGACCTTTATCTTCGATCAGCCGGCTTACCATGGTTACAATAGCCTCTTCATCGGTGCCGGCCAGCAGGACCGTACCCGCTTCCACTGCTTCCGGCCTTTCGGTAGTATTCCGCATAACGATGACCGGTTTACCCAGACTTGGCGCCTCTTCCTGAATGCCTCCACTATCGGTAAGAACCAGGTAAGAATGCTCCATAAGATATATAAACGGAAGATATTCAATAGGTTCTATAAGAAATACATTCGGAAGGTGTCCCAACAGGTCATACACCGGTTTTCGCACATTGGGATTAAAATGAACGGGATATACCAGGTCGAAACCGGGAAATTTCTCAGCTATTTGCTTAATAGCCTTGCATATATGAATAAACCCTTCGCCAAAATTCTCCCGGCGATGCCCGGTGATCAGGATCATCCGACGATCCGGATCGGGCCGGAAACCACTTCCTGCAATGATCTGTTGAACCTCTTCCAACATATCGCGGCGGGAACGTATCATCTGAAGGGCCATTAAAAGGGCATCGATCACGGTGTTACCTGTAACATATAAATATTCCCGAACCCCTTCGGAAAGCAGGTTCTGCCGCGCGAACTCCGTTGGTGCAAAATGGTACCTGGTGATGGCCCCTGTCAATTTACGGTTGATCTCCTCCGGCCATGGAGAATAGATATTACCGGTACGCAATCCTGCCTCTACATGCCCAACCGGGACTTGCTGATAAAAGGCAGCGAGAGCGGCACAAAAAGAGGTGGTAGTATCGCCATGGACTAACACCAAAGCGGGAGAGAAATCGCGGATCACCTCTCCTAGACCAGTTAACACATTGGCTGTCAGTGAATACAGATCCTGGTCCGGCTTCATGACATTGAGATCATAGTCGGCCTTCACATCAAAGATACTCATTACCTGGTCAAGCATCTCCCTGTGCTGGGCAGTCACACAAACCCTCAGATCGAAAATACCGGGTTCTTCTCCGATCTTTTTAACCACCGGAACCATTTTAATCGCCTCCGGCCTGGTCCCGAAAACCACCAGTATCTTCTTTCGTTCTTCCTTCACGGCAATACTTTAGTTGTTAAATGCTCAGCAGTGACTCGATCCCCTTTTTATCCTTCATGTACCATGCATTTCCACCGGAAAGGTAATTAAAGGGGTCCAGGGATAATATCCAGGTGTTGCTGAATACCTCATTATCAGGATAAAGCAATTTTTTCAGGCCAGTCTGTTCCGCAAGCGATCGCTTTAAAACCAGCGAGGATGCCAGGACGGAATCCGTAATCCTGAACTCCGAATCGGGTATAGTACCCACTGAACGTCCGTCGGCAGTGAGTCCGGTACAGGCTTTGCGGCCCATGTAATCCGGATCGGCATACATGACCGCCAGTGCATAGTCCCTCAGGTAGTTGATTCCGTAATAGGCCGAAGGATCAAAAATGGCAAGGTGGCTTGAGTCAAACACACCACGCAAATTTTCCATGGTCATGATACTGTCTTCCTGAATGAATTTGGAAGGTATTGTTCCTGTTCCGGCTGCCATATCCCTAAACCCTTCTTCCGTTCCTGAAACCACAAAGATTACACCGACTGGCTTATGCAACTGTTTTTCACAGATTTCCATGATGTAATCCACCTCCAGCCGGTTTCTGACCCTCACCAAGATCACGAAAGAAGCACGGGGTGGTCGGGTAAAGGGATGTCCGGTAATCCGGAAGATATATTCGGTCCTGTCCATATAAGTATGATGTTCCAACACCGTTCTCATGCCGTGAAGGGAACATTTCCACCAGTACATGGGGTCTCCCAGCAGTTTCTCCAGATATTTCCGTGTATCTTCCTCACTCTCGGAAATGAATACGGTGCCCTCCCCCAGCATATCCACGATACCTTTGGAGTAGTTACTGATTACCGGGGTTCCGCAGGCCAGCAGTTCGAAAACCCTGCGGGCGAACATGGTGGAAGAATACTTCACCGAATTGACATTCAGATAGACTTTAAAATCCCGGTACGCCCGAAGCATCTCCGTGTAATCGAGTTTTCCTTTGACCGCCTTTTTATAAATGGCCGGAAAACCGAACTGCTCTGCCTGGATACCGGTTGCGCCGAAGTTCCGGTCGAATATTTCAAGACCGAAATCCATAGCCGGTTTCAGTAAATGATCCATGTCGATCTTTCGCTCCACATGGGTGAAGTTGTAATAGGTTCCTGCGAAACTTACACTCTTCCGCCGGCTGTTCTCCCTGACCGGATGGTGGATCTTGTGCTGGGCGGCAAAGGGAAGGGCATACACCCTGGAATGTCCAAGCTGCCCGCGGTATTTCGGAATGATCTCGGCATCGCTGGTGAATACGTGATCAAAGAGGCGTGCGGTCTCTATAAACCTGGAATAGTGGACAGGATCTTCCTTATTCCAGAAAAAGGTGGTGATACCTGCTTTTCTGGCCGCCCCTGTCATGGCTGTCATCGCTTCAAGGTTCCTGGGCCCTGCATAGTTAGAGGTAAGGCCTTCCCAGGTATCATTGTTGCCATGCCAGGCCGATTCAACAAAAACGCCATCGATCCTGAAACTCTCCATGGCCTTTTTCCAGTTTTCCGGCGAAGGGGCGATGATGTTGAATTCCGGGGCAAAACATGACTGAGTGAAGGTGTCCAGCACGCACATGAAATTCTGCAAGTCAGGGTTGATATTGGCTGTAAGTTCCCTGGCTGCCGGGGCCGGGGCAACCGGAGGTGCAACCTGAGGCGGATCCGGTGTTGCGGAAGGCTTTCCTGCAGGTTGAAAATAATAAATATTATACCATCTATGTGTCGAACTGGTAAAAAAGCGGTAGGGATTGCGCAGGAAGTTGATCAGAAGCCGGATGGCCGCTGTCTGGGCAAAGCCGATTTTCCAGGTCCATGATTGTTTCAGTTCGCGTATTTCGCGGTTGACCACATGATGATAGGTATTTTCCGCTTCGGTCTGAACTTTTTCAAAGGTCGACTGTTTTTCCTGCAGTTGCCTTTCGTAATTTCTGATGACGCCATGAAGTGTTTCAAGGTGTTTTTTTTCAATCAGGGCGATCTGTTCCTGATGCTTTTGTTGTAACTCTTCGATGGTCATTGTTTTTCCCGGGGCCGTTCCGGCAGCACTATTATTCTCCATTCTGAAAGGGATGTAAAATCGCCGTGAAATTAATCATTTTATCCGGAACTGCATGATAAACTTATTCCGCATGCAGGTTACCCGTCATAATAATGGTATCAATGCCCGGGTTTCATGATTCACATTTTTCCCTAATTTTACAACCCATTACTTCTCTGAGCCAGCCATATCGCAGATGAAACAATGCATCACCCGGTTTTATTTCAGGTATCTTGCCGCAATGTTTTTTGCAGGAATCCTGAAGGAGATCCGCTACCATGAAGTGTTTGATGAAGCCGGGTATCTTCTGCGATATCCTGAGGTTGGATTGTCGGGAATAGATCCGATAGTTCACTACCTGCTTTTCGGCCGACTGATGAACTGCAACCCCGGAGCTGATTTCCTGTTGTGTTATGAGGTCAGCCGGAAAGAACAACAAAGCGGCGGTATCAGGGCCCTTTTTCCGTGGCTGTTTTACAGGAACTCACTTTTGCGACGCAGGGAACCTGCTGAAATCCGCGAACTGGTCAATAATCACTACAAAACAGGAGCCCCCCTGATAACGCGGCCCATCAGTTCCACGTTGATAACGGAGCAATACCGGTCGCCGGAGTTAAACCCCGATTATGAGAAAGAGCCGATCGTGTTCAGGGGGGAGACCATCCCCCGGTTGCTTGCATTTTATCTTCCCCAATATCATCCCTTTGAAGAAAACGATCGGTTCTGGGGGAAGGGTTTTACCGAATGGGCCAATGTGGCCAAAGCGCAGCCTCTATTCCAGGGGCACTATCAGCCCAGGTTACCGGGAGAACTTGGTTTTTACGACACCCGTCTTCCCGAAGTGATGCACCGGCAGGTGGAGCTCGCCAGGCAGGCAGGAATATTCGGATTTTGCTTTCATCATTACTATTTTGAAGGTAAAAAAGTGATGAGGGTCCCATACGATTACCTGATCAACCACCCGACCCTTGATATCCCGTTTTGTCTGCATTGGGCCAACGAATCCTGGTCGGCAAAATTTGACGGCTGGGGTAAAAGTGGTGGAATGCTCCTGGAACAGAAACATTCACCGGAGCACGACATACTATTTTTAAAAGACATTGAGAAAGCGCTGAAGGATGACCGGTATATCTGCATCGATAACAAACCCATGCTGCTGGTTTATCGTCCGCAACTTTTTCCCGATGCGAGGGAAACCGCGGAGCGTTGGCAGGATTACAGCCTGAAGATGGGGCTTCCCGGACTTTTTCTGGTGATGGCCCAAACCAGTTTCGATCCGGTAAGGGATCCGCGTATCTATGGATTTGATGCCGCTGTGGAATTTCCTCCGCATAAAGTTAGGCATGTGAGCCTACTGGAACAAACCACATTTTACGACCCCGGGTTCAATGGAAAACTATTCAACTATCCTGATGTGGCAGAATACTCCTTATCCATTCGCAAACAAGACTTTACGCTATTCAGGGGAATAATTCCTTCCTGGGATAATACGGCCAGGATCAGGGAACCTTATATATATCACCACGCCACGCCGGAGATTTATCAGCGATGGCTGACAGGACTTGGGAGATGGTCGTTGGAAAATAACATACCCGGACAGCAGTTCATTTTTATTAATGCCTGGAATGAATGGGCAGAAGGTGCTTACCTGGAACCTGACCGTAAATACGGTTACGGATGGCTGAATGCCACGGCGAGGGCGATGAGTTTCATTCAAGATGGAAATCATGGCGGGAACCGAAAGTAAGAAATTCCATGGGGCGGGACACATAACCGGCATCCCCTATCGGGATATGATCCGCTTTGAAAGGGAAAAACAACTGATGGAAAGGATGACCGATCCCGACAATCTGGTCAGCCGGTCACCATCACCTTATGAACCGCCGACCGTTTACCCATGGTACGAACCGGAAAAAAGACCGGCGATCCCTTCCTCCGGTCTGAAATTGATCGCTTTTTTTCTGCCCCAGTTTCACCCCTTTGAAGAAAACGACCGATTTTGGGGAAAAGGTTTTACCGAATGGCATAATGTATCCCGGGCGCTTCCGGTTTATCAGGGCCATTACCAGCCACGGCTGCCGGGTGAACTGGGTTTCTACGACCTGAGGCTGAAGCCGGTAATGGAACGTCAGATCCAAATGGCCAGGGAACACGGGATTCATGGCTTCTGTTTTCACCACTATTTTCTGAACAGCAGGCCGGTCATGAGAAAGCCATTCGACCTCCTGATGAAAAACCCTGATCTGGATTTTCCCTTTTGCATCCACTGGGCCAATGAACCCTGGACAGTCAGATGGGATGGCAACCGCAACCGTGAAGGAGTGTTGCTTGACCAGGTACACGATGACGATGAAAACATGGCTTTCATCCGCGATATTGCACCTGCACTCAGGGATCCGAGATACATACGCATCAACAGCCGTCCATTACTAATTATATACCGTCCCGCCCTTTTCCCTGATTTCCGGAAAACAGCGGAACAATGGAGGCGGTTTTGCATCGCGGAAGGGTTGGGAGAACCCTATCTGGTCATGACCCGCACCCTGTTCGACAAAGATAAAGTACCCGATGATTACGGTATGGATGCCGCCGTGGAGTTCCCCCCCCATCTTACCATCCGGATTGATGTTAAAGACAAAGTAGTGCTGCATAACCCCGCGTTTAAAGGTTCGGTGTATGACTACCCGGCGGTTGCCAGGGAGTCATTGCAGGCTGTACGACCGGGGTACACCCTATTTAGGGGTATCATGCCGCAATGGGACAATGCCCCGCGCAATATTCATGCCACTATTTACCATGGCTCCTCACCTGCGCTTTACCGGGAGTGGCTGACCGGTTTGGGGATAGAGACAAAAAGGAATCTTCCTCCCGACAAACAATTCATTTTTATCAATGCCTGGAACGAATGGGCGGAAGGCGCTTACTTAGAACCTGACAGGCGTTACGGATATGCATGGTTGAATGCTACTGCAGCATCCCTTTGTGATCTGAGAAGTGTTGATTAGGAAGCATCCAAATCATTCTGTAATTTTGCATTCCAAAGAAGCAGAAATTCCTATGACTGTCGACTTCCCGATGATATCCGTGATAACTCCGGTCCTGAACCGGAAGGATACATTGGGTCGTGCAATGGCATCCGTAGCAAACCAACGCTATCCAAAACTGGAACACCTGATCATTGATGGCGGATCCACGGATGGAACCCTCGGGGTGATTGCAGCGTTTCAAAAGCAAAACCCGGCCATACGATCCGTTTCCGGACAAGATGATGGTGTTTACAGTGCCATGAATAAAGGGCTTTCACTTTGTACAGGAGACTGGATTTACTTTTTAGGGTCAGATGACAAGTTTGCGGATGACAGTTTGCTTTACGACCTTTTTAAAGAAGGATGGTTGGATAAAGAACATGTGCTGTACGGAAATGTCCTGATCAGGGGTAGTGCAGGCTGGGCCAGTGCTGATAAAATTTACGACGGAATTTTTGATTTACAGAAGTTGTATCGGAAAAACCTTTGCCACCAGGCCATAATTTATCCCCGAAGTGTCATCGACCGGATCGGTTTCTATAATACGAAATACCGAATAACCGCCGACTGGGATTACAACCTGCATTGCTGGTCAGTCTACAAGTTTTGTTATATCGACAGGATTTTTGCCAATTTTCAGGCCGGGGGCGCCTCATCGAAACCAGCTGATCAGGAGTTTCTGGATGATCTTCCAGGAAATATCATCCGATATTTTAATGTGGATATCACTCACCCGATGCATGAATTTCCGGATTCACCATTTTATTATCCGGTTTCGCGTTACCGGAATAGCAAAATGAAAGAACAAATTGCACTGCTTGAGAAACAAATTATTACTCTCAAAGAAACCCAATCTGTTAAAGAACCTGTAAAGGCACCTATTGTATTTTCATCCAATCCTGATGCATCCGGCAGAAACCAGGCCTATCCCCGCATTACTATCGTTACACCAAATCTGAATCAGGGTAATTTTATTGAAAAGACGATCCGTTCTGTCATTGACCAGGGCTATCCGAACCTGGAATATATCATCATGGATGGGGGAAGTGATGATGAATCGGTTGAAATTATAACACGATATCAGCCACAGATAAGTCATTGGGAGTCAAAGCCCGATAAAGGCCTTTATGATGCCCTGCAAAAAGGGTTTCAGATCAGTACCGGGGAGATCATGGGTTGGATCAATGCAGATGATGTTCTGCTGTCGAATTCACTCCTCACCCTTGCCGAAATCTTTTCACTTTCGCCGGATATTCAATGGATTCAGGGATATCCCTCGGTTATCGACGAGCAGGACCGCCTGGTGTACAGCAGGCCGCCGGTTTTTGATCCGGCCCATTTTCTCGGCAAGCACTATCACGATGGTAGATTTATTCAGCAGGAGTCGACATTCTGGAGGCGCAACCTGTGGGAAAGTGCCGGAAGCAATTTCCCGTGCCCCTATAAATTTGCAGGTGTTTTTGAACTTTGGATGCAATTTTTTCGTTTTGCCCCGATCCATATTACCAGTGCATTACTGGGCGCTTTCAGAACCCGGAAAAACAACCAACTGTCACGCGACCACTTCCGTGAGTATCTAACCGAGTGCGACATGATTATCGACGATATCATCCATCAATCTACAAAACTCAATGATGGAGGTTGGTTGATAAACTACAGCTTCCATACACACAAGTTCTGTCTGGAGAGTAAACCCGGGATAAAATAAGGTCTTTCCGTATATCTCAATCACTTACCGGAATTTTCTGATCTTTCCTTATCCTCCCCCCTGAAAAAGGCCAGTTCCTTCTCCAACCTTTCTATGACCAGGTGGCTTTTGACGGCGTCGTCGGCAATCATTACCGGGTTCATGTTATAATAGGGATTCTTCCTGAATTCGCAGGTATCGGTTATAAAGTATTTTTTTTGGATTGATTCACGGTCAAAGTCATGATCAATGCTGAATTCCGCCAGAAGGTCATGATAGCCGTCCAGATATGGTTCTATATAATCCATCTCAGCCCTGGAAATCAAAAACTTCTTCGTAACCACACCTTCATACCGGCGCCCCAGGACTAAATATGACTCCCTGACATTAAATCCCAGATAGTTACAGATTTGCGAGATCACCATTTCCGGTTGGCTGGCATAGCGTTCATGATTTACGATCAATGCCGCATTCGGCATAGAATTCAATGACATCAGGGCGTACCGGTTCATATAATACCAGTATATCAACTCTTTATGAACCTGGGGAACTTCTGGTCCGGGGTTAATATCCATTCCAAAAAAGTCATTAACCTCCCGGATAAACCTGGGGTAATCATCGCGGTGAAACTCACCACCAAAATAGGAAAAAAGGGACAGGATGGAATGCACCGAATCGAGGGGGTTACGCAGGATAAAAATGATCTTTGCTTCCGGGCATACCTTTTTCAGCAACGATAACCGACCATTTGCCCTGATGAATTTGACCAGGACATGATGTTCGGGACCATCATGATGAAACAGGCTCCGGAGGTAGTCTTCGGGATAGTTCCTGTCGGGATCCCTGATAAGCATAGGGAGTGTAAGATGACTGTACAGCCCTTCTATTGAAACGGAGTTCAGGAATGTAAAGTTCCCACTCACTTTTTCGTAGAAATCATTGAAAACTTCCCGATCCCACAGAAATGGCTCATAGATAAAGTCGACCTTTCCCGGTTGATCGGTCAAAATTCTCTGTAAGATCGAGTAGAGTGCGGTGGTACCTGAACGGGCTATGCCTGCAACTATGACTTTCATGGTTTTATCAATAAATTATATGTTCGTTTCGGCGAATCAGCAGGAATTATTTTTGGTTTTTTGCCATATAATCAAGATGTTCTGACAATTTATTCAGGATAAAATCCGCTTCATCTTCCCGGATCAGGTGTTCATTTTTTTTCCAGATATCCCTGAGGGCAGCAATATGCTCTGCGACAGGCACACACGAAAGGCCGGTACCTTTTCTCCGGTATCCGATTCCTCTTATCCCGGTATAATAAAAATGACTATTTCTGGAAAGCCGGATTTTCAGGTCCCAGTCTTCAAACAGGTTATAACTGCTGTCATAGCCGCCGGCCATTTCGTACTGTTTGCGGGAAAAGATGAAATCACGGGGGATCATGGCACTCCTTGCAAAGATAAACCGGAAAATATCCCCCTGAACAATAGAACTTTCCGGCCATTGAGTGCCTAAAATCCGGGATTGGTCATCGGCTATCATCACGCCGGAGAAGGCACATATCTCTCTGTTTTCTTTTTCGAGATAACGGATGATCAGGTTCATCTCCATTTCGATTTTCCGGGAATCGACCAGAAAATCGTCGCCATCCAGGGTGGTGATATAAACTCCGGTGCTGAAGGCAATAGCTTTCTGTCTGTTGCGTGAAACATTCAACCGTTCGTTATTGAGTAACACTTTAACAGCAGGATATTTTCGCCCATATTCCACCGCGATTTCCCGGGAACCATCGGTGGAACAATCATCTGCCACAATGATTTCCAGTTCCTTCCATGTTTGATTAATGACGGAGTCCAAACAGTGCCCGATCCAGGGAGCATTGTTATAATTGGTCACAATGACCGAAACTGTCGGGTTAATTGGAGCCATAGTTTATTCCTGTTGCCGCCGCAAATATTCGGCCATTTTTCCAAGATAATAGAAATGGTGCCTGACCTTCTCGAAAATGTAGTTTTCAACGTAAGGATATTTTGCCATATCCCGCTGCATAAGGGCAGTATTGAACTCTTCCATCACCTGGTCAAACATCCTGAAAAATTCGCCTGGTGTGGCATGCATCTCTCCGGGGTTATCTGTTTTCCAGATATCCTTACCGGCCCTGTATTTGGAGTAAAGTACGAACGGGAGGTTCAGCTTATAATCGGGGATCATATCCCTGACGGCAAGCTCATTCGAGTACCATACCTTACGTCCCTCTGCCCTGGCCCGGTTGATCAGGTGGGTCTCTTCGTGGTACGCGATCTGATTACCCCGCATACCCAGTTCGGGGTTGAAGCCGCCATATTCTTCTATCAGCGATTTTCTGAAAAAGATATTGGTCCCGATCAGAAAACCATCTTCTTTCAGGGTACCGGAAGGCCCCATATCCCCCCTTACCGCGTAACTCTCCTTAAACCACTCCGGCCTATAATCCGGGAAAAGAGGATAGGCAGGGCCTCCAAAAATATCAGGATCTTCTGCGCTGATGATGCGACAGGCCTCCTCTATCCAGTGAACGGGAGCCCGTGCGTCATCATCAATAAAAGCCACAAACTCCCCCCTGGCCGCTGCAACACCGGCATTCCTGGCATGGCTCAGGCCAACCTGCGGTACATAAAGGGTGCGAAAAATGGTCATTTCCGGATCCTGCAATAACCGTGTGATAATATGCCTGGTATTGTCGGTGGATCCGTTATCTGCAATCAGCACTTCAAACTTATCCCTGCTGCAGGTTTGATCACCGAGTGAACGGCAACAGTCCTCAAGCACCTTTTCGCGGTTATAGGTACAAACGATCACCGATATGACGGGGCTTAGGATATCAGACGGACAATTGTCATTTTTATTCATATGAAATAATTTTACCAACATCAGCGATACATAACTGAATTATTTGGTTGTGTGAATTTCAATGTCTTTTTTGCATTCCATGCGCTATTTATCAAAATACAAGCACAAAATAACATTGTCTACCTCCATTGATAATTAATCATTTTTAAAAAATCTGAGGTAAACTCCCTGCTGCTCCTGTCGTCAAGGTGCATTCCATCGGTTGTATTGTACTTTTTCCCGGGGACAGGAAATATCCACCGGCATTTATTTTCAGGGAAATAGTAGAGACTATACTGCTTAACAAGTTTCGGCCGGGGTAGTTCACTTATCCTTTGGTCAACCGGCATTATAAAAAAGAAAAAGTCTGTTCCCCTGGCCTGCAATGCCGAAACCTGTTTCTTTAAACTGGTGAAATTTCCCGAAAGCAGTTCGCCGGGAGGAATTTTCAGGTTTCGTTGTATATGCTGGTCCATTACCTTGTCAAACAATCCCTTATCCTCCCTGCTTCCCGCGCGGTTTATCCTTTGATTCTTTCCCGGTGACAGGATCCAGGTTTGGAGATAAGTGACCAGGACGACCATGGGTTTGAACTCCTCTCGAAGTACAGGGATGGTTCTTTTCGTATCAAACCAAAAATCCTGTTTTATGGCCCGAATAAAACGATCATCTGTTTTGCGCAAAGCATTGTTCATCTCCAGGTAAATGGCGCCTGGCAGCGAGGTGGCTTCATTTAAAACTGCCAGACCATCATAGATGCTTAATCCGTCCAGTCCCAGATTATAAAAACCGGGTAAACTATCGGTATTGATGCGGTTAGTGAGCGATGAACCTACCAGGACATGATCATACCGGCCCTGAAAGTCTAAAAGATAGCGCTGCGCTTTCACGATGTTGGACTGCCACTGCGTCAGCGACTTGCCCCGGGGTAAAACGGGAACCAGAAGTGAATAACCAATCAACAGTACCAAAGCAACCAAAAAGGTCTTTTTTATCATGGCGCTCTCTGCTAAAACTGAAAATAGATAAACTGCCCTGATGGCCCGCTGTTTAAAAGGATCATAAACAACATTATACCATATAAAATAAATGAGTATGGTTTGAGTTGACTGACCAGTTTTCCGGTACTGAACAGATGGTACAAATGATACAAAACGACCGGAAGGGAGAACATCACTATATTAATGATCAGTTTATAATCACTGGGTTGTTCATTCCCGAATAAACAAGATAAGTAACCCCATACCT
>CAYLVY010000006.1:31342-37552 GCA_964387205.1 uncultured Draconibacterium sp. | reverse complement strand
CAACCTGAAAAAAAGCCATAAAAAACTAACAAAGGTAAATGAGATAATCCAACCCATGAAGTTACGGATCAGTATGATCGGTGGCGTCTTCATCGTTTTTCCGAATAACCTCTTCAGCGTGAGGTTCCAAAACCTTTCCACAATCATGGCGATGCCAAAAAGAAGCCCCCAGATCATGAAACCGATACCGCTTCCATGCCAGATGCCGCAAACGAAAAAGGTGAAAATGGTAGCCGCGGAATAGATGATATTTTCGGTTTTCATACCGAAATACCGGTTTCCGGGTAGCTTTCGGGAAATCAGGTAGGCGACCGGCAGAAAAAGATAATCACGAAGCCATGTCGATAAGGAGATGTGCCACCGTGTCCAGAACTCCTTGACGGAGGAGGCAACATAGGGGAAATTAAAGTTGACAGGCAATGAATAACCGAACAGATGGCCAAGACCGATGGCGATCAGCGAATAGCCTGCAAAATCTGCAAAAATCTGGCAGGAATAACCAAAAAGGATAGTGATCAAGGCCACGGTTCCCTGCTTCAGAAAAAAGGGATACATAATCCAGAAAGTGAATTCCTGGAGATTATCGGCTATGACCATTTTCAGAAAATAGCCGGTGATGAGGTACCGGAAAACCATATCCCATCTTATTCCGGCAAGGTTTTTTACCCCGATCTGAGGAATGAACGCCGGGGCGCGGGTGATGGGGCCTGCTATCAACTGAGGGAAGAAAGATTTGAACAACAGTGTCTGCCTGAGATGCCGGGTAAACGAAACCGGCACCAGTAGCATCCCCTCTATATCATTTTTCCGGTAAACATCGAGCAACATCCCGATGCCCTGGAATGTCTGAAAAGAGAGCCCTGCCGGGACCACAAGGGAGAGAAAGAAATCCATCGCGGGGCCGGCCGGGGTTTTAAACCAACCGTAAACGGGGGCGCCGTATTTGTAAAATGCAAGTAAGGCAATATTCAGTGAAATACCGGTTATCAGGAAAATCTTTTTGCGGAGCGGGGGTGAGTGAACTGCAAAATAGGAACTGACGATATTGATGGTTAACGACACCGTCAATATCAGGAGTTGATATGGCTGAAATAAGCCATAGAACACCATGGAAGAGATGATAAGCAGGTAAACCTGAAAATTACGGAAAAGGGAGAAATAATACAACGCTAAAGTGACCAGAAGGAAAGCTGCAAATAAACCATTTGTAAATGTCATCATTTCGTTTCAAATATGCAAAACCCAATGCCTGCTTTTCTGGCGGGCCATTAATCCAGCATGTGGACGTATGCCTGCTTCTGGTTAAAATATGCTTTGACTGATTCGTAATTGGCAATAATTTCGTTCAGGGGATGAGGGTTGGCTTTGATCTCGCGGGCACACTTCAGCTCAGCGGGAATCTCCAGAAAGTTACATAAACGTTGCAGCACGGAATCCTGATCGCTAAATAACGACTCATAGGTAACATCGAAGAAATGGTTGGAGTGGGACCTGATCAGGTCAATGCAGAATCTGGTGGCAAACTCCCGCCAGCGTACCCGTTTCATAAGAAACTCGGGGTTGATTTCGACCATATGCTTCTCCGTGGGGCTGGTGGGGTGCCAGTGGGCAAACTCCCTGGCCACAAACCCGGAAACCTCTCCTTTAACCAGATTTTCCCTGTGCAATAATACCATCCGCGCGTCGGGATAGTTGAACAGGAATTCATACAGGTCCATGAAACGGACAGCCTGGGGAAATAAGATCTTACAGCCCCTGACTTTTCCCGGAATTCCGGCAATCTGGCGCTCAATATACTCTGTATCGTGGTCGCGACGGATGTCATACTGCGGGTTCGCCTCGTAAAATCCTTTACGTTGTCCGGGTTGCATGATCTCCTTCAACATGCTGATATCCGGAGATGAATTGAGTGTTTCAAGCAACCACGTGGATCCTGATCTTGCCTCGGCAAAAAGAAAGATCCTCTCATGGCTTTTTCTTCTGATCTCCTGAAAACAATCGACCGGTAAATTTTCCATCGTACTATCGTTCCGTTATTGTCCGGACAAAGATAGCAGAGTCTGGTATATTTCGCGGACCCCGGACGGGAAATCTTCATCCCTGGCTGACCGGTTTAATGCCATTTCCATGAATCCGATATTCAGATCCGTCCCCAGAAATCCCGATAATTTTGAAGTATCCCTGTTTTCCAGCAATGTATCATACGAAACAAACAACATCCGGTGGCCAAAACCGGGCATCAGGTTGGTCAGGATATACTGGTAGGTATTCACCCACAACCGGCAGGCAAGTTCCTCATCAATATAGAACTCGCTCAGGTAGTCGGCAGCATGGCACTCGCCGAGCACACTCCTGACGGTGGCGGAGGGATTTCTGAACATGATGATAAACCTGGTGTCAGGATCCAGATAAGGCTCCCACACCGGTAAAGTAAAGGAAAAGCGGGGATCTTTATAAGCATAGGGAGTTTGTCTGGAGAGAACTTCCCGGATCTCCGCGCCAATGGATGGATCCTGCAACTCTATCCGCAAGTGTTGAGGAACATATGCCAGCCAGTGGTGGCCATATCTTGGTTTGAAAGGGTTGTACATTTTGTCACTGTCAACCGATTCAGTGGCATAGGCCTGATCATGCGCGATCATGAGCCTTTCGTTGATATCATTGATTTTTTTATCCTCAAAAAAACCCTTAGGGTTGCTGAAACGGGGCGGATAGGACAACTCTCCCGGATAATAACCCGATTCATCAAGCAACCCGCCCATCATACTCGTACCACTCCGGCCAAAACCAAGGATCAGACAGTTATTCATAATGCTGACGATTGATTTTTATGAGGGATGGGTAAATCGGGTATATCAGTAATATTCAGAAACCGGCATATTTGGTTCCATGTGACACCATTTTCCCAGGTAATAACCAGCAATTTATCGGGTCTCTCATTAAAATAGTGACAAACTGCTTTATTGTGCTGTATATAGAAGTTGATATGATGCCCGGGATTTTCCTGGGGCATTTCATATCCGTACACCAGTTTTCTTGCCTCGGTTGGCCCGGTGCGCAAGGCATGCCGGCACAGGCTGTCGAACCATTTTTCAGGGCTTTGCCGAAGGGTATGGATAAACTTTGCGTCCGGGTATCGTTGGTCAAACTGTTTATAGAGCAATGGCCAGGGCCAGTCTTCAAAGCTGTCGAACTGATCGGCGACCCTGAAAACCGGTTCCATCTCACGTTCAGCATATTGCCGCAACAATTCCAGGTCGTAGGAATGGTTCTTAAGGCCCAAAATTTGAAAGCATGCGCCAAGGGTTTTGGTACCTGTTTTATTCAAGCCTGTTCCGAATACTTTCATGGAGGTTATTTTTTATATCGACTTCTGGGATCGGATGCCGTGTAGAGCGGGTCCCATCTTCGGATTCCCTGTTTATCGGCTGCACCCCGGCCGGGGCCATCATAAAACCGGCACCACTGTCCGTTTCCAACCAGCATGGAGGTAAACCCTTTGTAATAGTTCCTTCGGTTCAGGTTAGCGACCTGGTAATTGGAGATCAGGTATTCGTCGGTGTCAAAGCCCTTCAGTACCTGGTTCCAGTGGTTGGCAGGCGCACAACGGAAACAGGCATTGGCTCGCCCCATCTGGGTGACGTCAACGTCGGGTCCCGGATAACAATGACCCTCTGATAATTTCCCGGTCATTTGCTTGTTGTGTTGCTTGCAGAGGGTGAACAGTCCATACAGTAGTCCATTAGGCGACTCCTTACCGTAGTATTCCTTCATACATTGAATCAACATTTTGATGGCGCCGGGTGTATAGGAATGGTCGTCCTCCATAATACATATATAATCAGGAGCATACATTTCCTGTCCCAGTTGAAGGCACATATTCGACATATGGGCAGAAGACATGTTGGACGAAAGGATCAGAAAGAAATCGTCATGACGGTTAAGGGATTTCAGATAGTCCCATTTCTCATCCCTGCCAGCTACCGATGTATCATGGACGATAAGCCTTGCATTTTGTCGTTTGGTTTCTTCCAGAACCTCCGGTAAGGTTTGCCGGACAGAATCAATCCTTTCGAAGGTTCTGTATATGGTTAAAAAATGTGCTTTATCCATTGCTAATTACGCTTTTACGCTTCAATGTTATTGATTATTAATGCTTTACCACCGCCTCATAAGGAATGGATCCTATTTTTGCGGCGATAATAGAAAATGAACTGAAATAAGAACCAAAAATCTTTCTTGTACGCGACAATGCATATAATTCAATACATGCCTGAACAATACCTTCCCTGCTGTTCCGCTCCAGCGGGCCATCGGGTATTATCACCTTATCATGAAATTCTTCTCTTATCAGCATTTTCACTTCCAGGCTGTCGGACGCAACATAGAAATTCGCAGCAGGATTTATGGCAATTTCGTCATGCATCTTTTCCAGGAATAATTCAATCGGACTGTGGTGAATAGAGTGTACATTATCCGTGCGACGAATATGAACGCCAATGGTATGCTGATTAAAAGCATTGGTTTCCAGTTGCAACCATAAATCCAAATCATGTTTAAGTTTAAACCTTTCTAAAAAAGGTTCTTCCTTGAGAAATTCTGAAAAAGAAGAAATTATACAGAAAGCAAATTTTCTCAATTCTAAAAAATCAAATTTTGATCTGATCATTGTTTTTACTTCACTCGGAGCAAGAATCTTTAAAAGTCTGAATTTCTCCAAAATATATAAAGCCGCCCTGAAAAAGCTTGACTTTGATCGCAAATCGAACAATGATGTTATAAAGTGTAAATCTGTATCATGGATAAAGGAAACCGGAGCATATAATCTTGAGAATTCACAATTAAAAACAGATTCCTTAACCCAAAATACATGTAAGGATTTTCCAGTTCGCTCACTTAATCTAATGGCTGAATTAACGGCCCGCAATCTGTTGCCCAAGCCTCCTACCGGATGGAAAATTATCATGGAAATGTGTACTTCAACCTGTTTGCAATAATAAACCAAAATCTCCAAACATAAAAACTCCTTCCTTCAACCGGGAGCCAAAATCCATTGTAAGGATCTGCAGGCAGTCCAAAAAAATGCCCATACAAATTACAGGCAGAAGAGCAACAAACGTGAAATCAGAAAGCATCCTCAAATTCATACTTAAAATGGTCGATATCCCTTTGGTAGATCCTCCTGACAATTTCCCTCGTATCTTTTTTATATTGGGTATAATAATGAATTGCATTGCCTTTACCGACTTGCAGGTGCAGTTTTCCCAAATCAGTGTAACCCAGTTTTTGACCGATCGATTCCAGCACCGATCTTCTTTCCTCATATTTCCCCCAGTAACTCACGAGAATGTTGTTCCTGTTGTCGCAGATATAGTCAGCACTACCATAGTAAAATCCGTGATACCGAAATAGCCCCCGACCCGGTGATTTCTCCAATGCAAGCACATATTCACGGAAGGTCATTTCTTCAGGAATACTTCCGATACGTCGACGGTAATGATAGAGGGATAAAACCCTGTCCCATGGATTTCTGGTTAAAGAAAAGGTAAAGATTTGATTCCAGGTTGCTTCACCTAAAATTGATTTCATGATGGATGCCGGAACATGGTTGGGGAAAATGTGGATGCCTGCTGGCTCGGAATCTATGATTCTCATCTTTCCGTAAGCGACCCCAAACTTCCTGCCTAATTCCGTTTTCAGGCTGCTACTGGATGTTCTTGGTATATCCACATACCAGAATTTATTTTTCAGGACCTCTCTCCTGAGAAAATTAGGGAATGGAGAACGAATGCTTATGGCAGCATTTCGGATGGCATGCCTCGTTTCGGCGTCATCAAAGTTCCCGTATTTCAGGATCAAACGATCCTTTTCATCGGCTTCCGGCTTTTTGTAGCCGTAGGAATCGATAACATGGTTCAACCTGCTGATGGGCATGACCATTAGATTAAAGGGGTCCGTTGATGGGTTCCCGACGCTGGCTTCGTTTATGGTTAAATCCAGGGGTGGCGGGATATTGAAATTGAAAATATTTGCCAGATGCCAGCCGATATCCTGTAAGGTTGGCGGGGCTGTTATGAGAAACACCTTAAACAGGTCTGACGGACATTCCCTGTAACTGTTGAACCGGAGGGTGATTGAACCCGGAGAAACCTTCAATCCCTGTTGCAACTCTCTTTGTATCCATGCTGAGTACTCAGCCCTCTTTAAAGA
>CAYLVY010000006.1:30121-31332 GCA_964387205.1 uncultured Draconibacterium sp. | reverse complement strand
AATCGTGAATTGAAAGTTTTGCGAAGGTCGCTCCGAAAAAAGAATTCTTTTACCGGTTCATTCAATATGATGATAATTACGAAGGGTCTTTTTAAGATTGCCGCTTTTAAAAGCCACCAAACTGCAATCCAACCGTGGAGACCCTCGGTAAGGGATCTCACATGGATTATCCTCGTGTTGAGCAATGCACTTATATAATCCCCGATTTCTTTTGCAGGTTTCCGGAATGTCAATAATAAAACCGGGACTATTTTTTCATGGGGATTATACAGGGGCAATGATACCCTGTATTTACGAAGAAAATTTGTAAGAATAGAAAAGGGATCCATTTAATAAAGGATCATCGGTTAATGAATTTCTACCTCGAACCGGGCGTCAAAAAAACCTCCCCGGTCAACACCCTTATTACCAATTACCTTAAAGACATCATAATCAGCGCCTCTGAATGCCAACTCCGCTCCTTCCCTGCCTTTGCATTTAATATTGACACCTATAAAATAGTTTGAAGGTATCAGGTGACAAACAAAGCTCCATTTTAGAGTAAGGGTTTCTCCCTTTCGGTAAAAATGATCAGAAAACTGGGTACTGCCAGGATAGAACCGCCAGGTAATGACTACACCTTTTTCAGTCCTGATCCCAATCCCATGGTTGATAAAGCCAATATCCTCACGGCATGTAATCTTATAGGTAATTTCATAAGATTCATCCGGGACAAGCACATTGACCTCCTTACCCAATGAATTCAGAATTCTCACAGGGCTGACATCGATCTTCCTGTTTTTGGTGATCACAGTGCTTTTGGGGTTGTAATCAGGAATATAATAGGAGTCACTCTTTACAGATTTTATGGGAGTTACAATTTTTAAAGGTGCAGGGATTTCATCATCGCCCACCGGAGGGGGCAATTCAGTGTGATGTTCATAATTTCCGTTGAATGCACTTGCTGACCAATCTTTTAAAATTGCTCCCCTGAATTCCGGCGGAGTAAAAATGAACTTTTGGTAATTCATGGTTACAAATTTCGGAGCACCGTCCAGCACAATTTTTCCATTATACAGCATTACTGCCCGTGAACAAAGTTGGTTAACGCTTTGGGCTGAATGAGAAACAAACAGGATTGTTTTTCCCGCTTTAAAAAATTCTTCAATCTTTGCGAAGCTCTTTCTTCGAAAAAGTTCATCGCCAACCGATAAAACCTCGTCCAGGATCAG
>CAYLVY010000006.1:27059-30039 GCA_964387205.1 uncultured Draconibacterium sp. | reverse complement strand
ATAGGTTTTTAAAGGTTGGTAAATAAAGTCTCCGATCTCGGCAAAGTCGATAATCTGATCGATCATCCTTTCCGTTTGCTTCCGGTTAAAACCAAGGATGGTATTATAAAAATAAATGTTTTCGATGCCATTGTATTCAGGGTTAAAACCCGATCCCAATTCTAAAAGAGGTACAATATTCCCGACTACCTGTACTTCACCATGCGATTGTCGTGTAATTCCGGAGATCACTTTCAGCAGTGTGGATTTTCCGGCTCCATTCATACCCACGATGCCCAGTATTTCTCCTTTATGAACGGCCAGGTCAATGTTTTGAAGTGAGCTGAACTCTTTATGGTACTTTTTTTTAAACGGATGCAGGGCCTCTTTCATCCTGTCTGTCTTCGTGCCGAAAAGCTTGTATACTTTGGAAACTCCGGTAAGCCTGATAACAACTTCTTCTTCTGACATATCAGTTAAGGATCAAGTGATTAAGCAACATCAGCGAAATGTGGTCTGAGCTTTTTAAAGACAGCTACTCCTATGAGGAGAAAAATAAATGTGAGTAACCAAAAGTAAGTTGTCAGATAGGGGTGTTGCCAAAACCATACGTTCCCGAAAAAACTGTCACGATATCCGGTGACAAGATAATAGATTGGATTCAATTTCAATATTACCTGATGCTCCGGCAGCAGGCCTTCAATATTCCAGAAAATCGGGGTCAGGAAAAACAGGACTCTTGAGATTATTCCAACGATATTCCGGATGTCGGGAAAGAACAGGTAAATGGAGGATGTCAGCCATCCCACGGCGACAAGCAGGGTAATTAATGCTATGATGTAGTAGATGATCTGTAGCCATGACCACAGAGGGTATTGCTTATTGAAGAGGAAAACAATGATAGTAACCGCCAGTACAACGCCATGCATGATCAGGTTTGACAAAACCGAGACAATAGGCAAAATGGCCACCCGGAAATTCACTTTATTAAGCAAATAGGTATGATTGTGAATTGATTCAGTAACAGCAAGCAGTGATGAGTTAAAAAAGTCGTACGTGATATAGCCGGAAAGAAGGTAAACGATAAACGGGATACCGTTAGAATCAGTGTCGCCAAAACGTGCCTGAAAAACGAAATAAAGAATTACGACAAAGGCCAAAGGGTCCAGTATTGCCCACACGAAACCGAAGATATTCCGGATATATACCTGTTGAAAATTTCTTACACTCAGTGTGAAGATCAAATATCTGTTCAGGATCAATTGGTTGAAGAAATCGATCGACTCTCTGAAAAATTGTAAAATAAGATGCATTATCAGTAAAAGTTCTGAAACAAGAAGGCTTCAAAATTACGAATTATCAATGAGTTTAAACCAGGGTAATTAAAAAAGCCGGGCCCGGCAGACCGGGCTCGGCTTTTCGTTCAGGATGGGTGTAAACCCTTCCTATTTTTCAAGGTTGCTGACGCGTGCTTTCAGTGCATCATTCTCCTTTTTCATATCGATCATATAGAGGGTAAGCTCTTCGATCTTCTGGAGGAGGGTGGCATTCATTTGTCCAACGTTCACGCCGTTGCTGGCAACTTCAGCCTCGCTGGGTACGCCGGGGAGGTGTTTGTTGGCGCTGATGAAAGCTTCTACTTCGTTAAGGGGCATCAGGTTGTAATCAGCCTGGAATACATGGTCGGGCCAGGGGGTAACAGCCACTTCCACTTCCTGGCATTTTACTTTACCGCCAACCTGCAGTTTCACGCCGGCAGCAATACCAGTGGTACCGATACCCACAGCGCCACCCTGGGTGGGGGTGTTGTTGAAGTATACGTTTCCGTTGTTCATGAAATAGGCATCCTGGATACCGCTTCTCATTTCGAATTTTGCAGTGTTAAGATTTACATAAAGAAATGCTAAAGATTCTCCTGCACTATTTCTCAGAGTTTGTAACATTTCTGTATGACCTGTAGCCATATCCTTGCGAAGAACATTCCTGTAAAACTCCGTTGTACCATTGAACCGCATATCATATTGTCCTAGTGTAAAAAAAGACGATCCGGTAGGCGTAACCGTAGAATTTAAAATAAAGGTAGCCGGGCCGGTGGCATCGGTTATCATAAGGTCACCAGTCAGAGCTGCACCGGACACTCCGATACCCACGTTACCAACGGATTGGAGCCATACGTTACCGGAGGGTGGGGTTGTCCACTGTGCAAAACTCACTGCTCCGATCAATACAAAAGCGATAACTGCTAAAATCTTTTTCATAGTTGTAAATTTTTAGATTGTTGAAATTGTGTTAATTGAAAAATGATGTACAAAAATAATAAATTAAACCGAAAATAAAACATCTTTTTTCACAATCTCAACACAAACCTGCAGAAGCCCTCGATATGACCTCTGCAGACCGGGTAATGGGTAATAATTTCTGAAGTTGGTAAGCCCTGAAGCATACTTTGATGCTGATGGGCTGAAAATTTTCTCTGGTGGTCCTGGATAATTCCTTTGTCGGAAGGAGAAGTGACATTCAGGGTGCTTTCACCGGGGGCGGCATTCCGAAGATGATCTTTTTCAGGCCTTACAAAGGGGCTTAATGTAGTACTCACGGCAAGGGCTTCCTGTTCTGCTATCTGCTCATTTTCTTCAATGGTCACCAGACGGCACTCCTGAGCAGCAGTTTTCCCTTTTTTACCCGGTTTTTGTATGGTAGCATAAAGAAACCCGCCGGCGGTGATCTTTGTCCCGGGTAAAAGAAAGATATTCTTGCCTGCAACCAGGGTCAGTGAAGCGTTACTACCTACCCTGACCGGCATCTGCTCACTTAAAATGATAGCAGAGGCAGAGTTGACGACCCGCGTATCCTGATCCGTCAGGTTGATCCCGTTAAGCACCGTTTCTGAAGAATTACCCGGCTGTTGGCTTTGTTTTTCCGGAAGGCACCCATCATTGGCGGCAAGAGAGCCAGTGGCCATTGCTGCTAATAATATATATGTGCTGAATAACCTTTTCAT
>CAYLVY010000006.1:18135-27049 GCA_964387205.1 uncultured Draconibacterium sp. | reverse complement strand
GTGGTTTATCTCAGGCTGACAAAAATAACATTAATATTGAACCGATGCAATACTTCCGGAATTATTTTTTAATTATTTTTTCTGTCTGGGTTTTCTGGCCTGACCTGACATGGATCACATAGACCCCTACCGGCCTGTCAATCAGTGAAAACTCCTGGGTCCTCTGCAATTCAAGGTCTTTGGTCATAATCCTCTCTCCGAGGGCTCCGTAGATCTCGATATGGGCTATGCCTTCAGGAAGGTCGCCTTTGAGTTCAAGGGTAAAGTCACCTGGCGTCGGATTGGGATAGACCTTAAATAATGTATTGCCGAGCAATTTGCTCACCCCTTCATTAATATTGCCGGCGATGACCGGGGCCACGATCGGGTTCGGGGGGTTACAGTAAGTGGTGGAGATATAGCCATGTAAATATCCACCGCTTTGAACCTTGGTTCCGGGATAATAGAGTATCTTTTGTCCGGCAATATGGTTCACACTACCTCCCGGCTGAACGGTATAGTATGTCCCGTTTCCGGCAATGATAAGGGTTTGGGTTGCATCCGCACAGGAAGATTCTCCGTTGGCAATAATGCGGTCCTGAATGGAACGGATCCCCGGAGGGGTTGTTCCGTTGCCCAGATTACCGGTGAAGGTGCCAAAAGAGGAGAGACCGCTGGCTGAAATCCTATGATTTGCCGTATTGGCAGCGTTGTAGGTAATCCAATCACCCGGCAGTACCCTCGTACAGAAAATATCCTCTTCTGCCCCCACCACATCATCGGTATTGTACTGGAAAGTGGCATTGGCAGAAAAATTGGTCACTCCGGACTGACTCACGGTCCAATAGGTCGTCAGGTAACTCTCCGCTGTGCCGGGATACTGTTCATCGACCAGGTTAACACCGGTATAGTTACCGCTCCCGAAAGTTCCGGTATTGTAAGTGACGGTCACCGGGGAAAACTCCGGCGGGGTATCAGCCGCACCAACAGGAAAGGTGAAGGTGCCAGGCCCTGAAAATTCTTTCCTCATCTCTCCGGTACCTGTGGCCACCACCATATTGCCGGCTGAAGGGCTGCCACTGACCGATGCATTGGTGCCAAGCTGCAGATTGTAAGCGCCGAGGCTGACAAGGCCATTGGTAAGGGTGAGGGCCCCGTTGACCTGGGTGTTCCCGGCAATTGATACGCCGGCAGCATTATTAACCGTCAGATCCTGAATGATATTCTGACCACTGACCGTTTGATTGACAGACCCTGAAAGCACAATAGAACCACTACCCAAAGAATTGGGTGACGGGTTCTGATTGACCAGGTTCTTTTTCAGTATCAGGGTACCCTGAACATTGAGGGTGCCCCCGGAGGACATAACCAGGTTTTCAGTAGAACTGAGAGAAGTAGCATTGTTAACCTTCACTGTTGTCCCACCAACTACCGTCATCTGCGAATACCCGGTATTCATGATCGCAAAAGAAAGACCGAGAATCGAAAGAAATACGGTTACCAACCGCACTTTTCCGTGATGTTGTACATGCTTTTTCATAGTTTTAATAATTTAGGGTAACAAATATACAAAAATATTGTAGAGATGCAACTCCAACATAACTTTTTACAATTTTTTTTTTAATTATTTTTATTTTACTGATTATATGGCTCTTAAATAAGCCCTTGCTCTGTTTGAACCTCCATCCTGCGTATAATTCGCCAAATATACATACTTTTAGGCCATGAAAAAAAGAGGGCCAAAAAGCATTGACCAGGTGGCATTTTTCCGGAAACCGACCTATGCTGCCATCCTGCTGACCATACTGACCCTGGTGGTCTATTTCAGATCGGTATCATTGGACTACACCAGACTGGACGACTCTATCTTTATTATCGAAAATGAGTCTTATAACTCAAACCTGAAGAACCTGGCCACATCATTTCAGCGCGGTTTGTTCCATCCCACACAGGATGCTTACTACCGCCCGGTTTTCCTGGTCGACTTCATCCTGGAATCCAGGCTTTTCGGAACCGATCCTGCCGGATATCACTTTACCAACCTTTTATATCACATTATATCGGTATTATTGTTATACTATTTTCTTAAAAAAACAGGGTTAGACCCATTGGACTCCCTGGTCCTGGCGGCCATATTTTCCGTTCATCCGGTTCTTACACAGGCTGTCGCATGGATTCCGGGAAGAAACGACATGTTGCTGATGATCTTCTTTCTCGGGAGTTTTCTCCTCCTCATCAGATTCCTTGAAAAACCTGCCTGGTGGCACCTTCCCCTCCATTTGCTCCTGTTCCTGACAGCACTATTCACCAAGGAGACTGCCATTATCATTCCTGTGATCATGGCCGGTTATATGCTGGTCATAAAAAAAATATCCTGGAAGAGGTTGATATTGCCCTCGCTGGGGTGGGCCGTCTGCACAGGGATTTGGATAGGGATCAGATCAACGGCCACACTCGCCGGAAATTACATCAACCTTCAGGATATGGCCTCTGCCGGGTTATCACGAATCGGGGTGATTATTCAGTATCTCGGAAAAATTTTTCTCCCGGTGAATCTGACAGTGTTTCCGGAATACCAGGATATCACTTTGATATGGGGGTTCATCGCCCTGGGGCTTTTTGCGGGACTGATCATATACTCGAAAAGCTATCTTAAGCCCCTGACCTGGTTGGGCCTCTTCTGGTTTCTGATCTTTCTCCTGCCGGTACTGATCGTTCCCAAAAACCTCAATGACCAGGTATTTGAGCATCGCTTGTATCTCCCTGTTATAGGCATTTTCCTGATGCTCAGCGAGACAGCTCTTTTTAAAAGGAAGGTCACTGACCGTCGAAAGGTCCTGTTTGCAGTCCCAGTGATCTTTGTCTTTGCCATCGTCAGTATTTACCGTACCTCCTATTTCAACGATCCGCTTACTTTCTGGAGAAAAGCCGTGGAAGGATCCCCCCGTTCGGCTTATGCACACACCCTGCTGGGTACCAAAGTGGAGGATCCTGAGGAACGGGAAGCGCTGTTTCGCAAGGCTTATGTCCTTGATCCGGATCTGAAGAATTTAAATTACTATCTGGGAAAGGTATTACTGGAAAAGAAACAAGCGGATAGTGCAAGGTTGCTATTAAACAAAGAGATTCAGAAAAACCCGATCCCCGACGCATGGTTTCTGCTGGCCCAGATTTCCTTTGAACGGAATATGGTCGACTCTGCCGCATATTTCCTGGAAAAGGTAATTGAACTTTATCCGCGACACCCGCAGGCAAACCACAACCTTGTGCTTCTTTACTGGCAGAACGGCATGAAGGACAAGGCCATAAAAGCGGTGGAAAATATGAGAAACAACGGAATGGAACCCGGGCAGGAATTGATCGATATGATGCAGAAATAATAAGGGCTTATCTCGTTTTTCGCCGGTTCAACAAGTCCTCCACAATATCCTCTACCACCACGACCCCTTCCATCTCCCTGTTTTTATTGATGACAGGCACTGCAAGCAGGTTGTAACGGCTGACAATGTCTGCCAGGGAATCCACCTTGTCGTCGTCAAAAACAGTAACCGGATGCCGGTTCATAATCTCCCTGAGTTGTTTGTCCGGATCGGCCACAACGAGTTCACCCAGCGATATGGAGGAGAGAAAGTGGTGGTATTTATCCACGACCATGATGGAATTGATCTGCGCCGGTTCCGGTTTCAGTTTTCTGATTTCCTTCAGCGTATCCAATACGGTCAAATCTTCCTGAAAGGTGTAGAAATCGGTTGACATCAGCGATCCGACCCTTTCTTCGGGATACTCCAGCAATTCCCTGACCTCCTCCGACGACTCCTTTTCCATCTCATCCAGCAATAATTCGGCTTTCTCTTCTCTTAATGCATCGAGAAGGTCAGCTACTTCATCGGCAGGCATTTTTTCCAGCAGGTCGGCAACTTTCTCCACAGGCAGGCTTTCCACAATATGGATCTGGGCATAGGGTTCCAGTTCTTCAAGGACGTCGGCAGCCTGCTCTTCATCGAGGGAAGCAAATACCTGGGTCCGGGTGGTTTTATCCAGTTCCTCGATTATATCGGCAAGATCGGAGGGATGGAGGGTGTTCAGCTTGGATTTGGAGGTGATCTGTTTTCGGTTATTATTGGAAAACTCAACCGCTTCAATGTCATCCCATAAAATGTAACGGCTGGAGATATCGAGATTCAACGGGTCGAGGATTGCCTGCAGGAACCTGCTCAGGTGCCAGCGGCGGAAGATCCCCTCCCATCCTACCTCAACGGCGATGGCATAGGTTCCTGCCGGGATGATCACGAGACGTATATCATGAACCCTTTCCAGTTTTTTCCCGTGGATGTCCACAATCTGTTTGTCCAGAATATTGTCGGCCAGCCAAAGGGAATTGGAGAAAAGATCGGGGGAGATATCATGAATTTCCAGACAGGTGATCCTGAGTTTGCGCTTGAATTTCCGGATTTCAAAGGCGGCAAAATCAAGGGTTCTGATCTCCCGCCCTTTGCTGACCCTGATTGCGACCACTTTCGGGCGCATGGGTTCGGATTCCTTTCCGGGGATAATGGTCTGGTCGACCAGCAGGTCACGAATTGTTCCCAAGATGGTACCTTCTTCGGAAGTATAGGGCTTTCCGATGATCTGACTAAGATAAAATGTGATCTGTGAGGTCATCCTGCAGTGGCAAAGGTACGAAAATCATCCGAATGAACGACCGGATATATAACGTTCGATCAGCCTTGGCACCGGATATCGATGAAGGTCACCGACCGGCACCCTGAAATAATGAAGATCAGGGAGATCTGTCAGGTCAAAAGATAAAAATCTTACGGATAGTCGCTGATGGGTCAGCATATGTTGCACCGGCCCGGTAATTCCGGCGAATGCCTGTTGCGGAAATGGCAGGCGGTGTGATTCGAAAAAGGGATCTGCATCAGAGGCGCCGGATTCGCTCACCGATTCGATACAGGGAAAATCATAAAGATTCCTCCAGATATCGTTTCCGGGGCGTTTTCGCAGGTAAATCTGTTTTTGTCCGTCAAATTCTCCGGTCAACACGTAATAATTCAGGTACCTTACCCTTACCGGTGGCCTGGGTTTCCTGACGGGGATCAGGTGTACCCTGCCGGATATGTTTGCACTGCAATCCTCAGCAAAGGGGCATGAAGGACATCCAGGGGATACCGGCTTACAGACCATGGCCCCGAAATCCATCATAGCCTGATTGAATTCACCCGGATCCATATTGGTAATCCATGATTCTGCCACACTGAGGATACTCCTTACCACTGCAGGACGGGAAACCGGTTCCTCTATCCCGGTGAGCCGTGCAATCATCCTGATCACATTACCATCCACGACGGGAAATGGCAACCCGAATGCTATGGAACCGATAGCCGCTGCCGTATAATTACCGATCCCTTTCAGGAGCCTGATATCCTGATAATCCGACGGAAAAATCCCCTGATGTTTAAATACGATCTCCTTTGCTGCAGCGTGCATATGCAAGGCACGCCGGTAATATCCGAGTCCCTGCCAGGCCTTCAACACCTCTTGTTCCTCCGCAGTGGCCAGACTCGCCGGATCGGGGAATGTTTCAATGAATTTCGTATAATAAGGTATCCCCTGATCCACCCGGGTTTGTTGTAAAATGATCTCCGACACCCATATCCGGTATGGATCACGGGTATGCCGCCATGGCAGGTCGCGGCCATTCAACCGGTACCAGCAGATCAATCGTTCGGGAATACTCATTTAGGTATTTAACAGAGGACAAAGATAGTTCAATTCATACTATTGTTTGAACCAGTGGGAAATAGAAGTACCACACCGGGTAAGATATTTTTGGAATAATTCCTTGCAGAAAAAAAAAAGTCATATATTTGCAGCCCGTTTAAAACCTGATTAAAATCATTCATTAACAACAATATATAATCATACAATCATTCGTTAACATGACAAAAGCAGAAATTGTAGCAGAAATTGCCAGCAAAACCGGGATTGAAAAAGTTACCGTACAGGCCACTGTTGAAGCTTTTATGGATTCAATCAAGAGTTCCATGACCTCTGGTCAGAATGTATATCTTCGCGGTTTCGGCAGCTTCATCATCAAGAAAAGGGCCGAAAAAACCGGTAGAAACATTTCGAGGAATACCACCCTGATCATTCCCGCCCACAACATTCCCTCCTTCAAACCGGCCAAGACTTTTGTAAACAAAGTCAAGTCACAAGTAAAGGTGAAGTAATAACTTCTAAGTCAACTTATTATGCCAAGCGGTAAAAAAAGAAAAAGACATAAAATGGCAACGCACAAGCGTAAAAAACGCTTGCGCAAGAACAGACATAAGAAGAAATAGTCAACTGCTGCAATTCCTTAAGTCGACGATGGTTTTAATTCCGGTTTGACCGGATCTTCAACAACATAAACTATTGTGAATAAGGAATTAATCATCAACTCCACCTCTTCGGAGGTCGAAATCGCTTTACTGGAAGACAAGCTTCTGGTGGAGCTGAACAAAGAAAAATCAAACAACGAATTTACGGTAGGGGACATTTACCTCGGCAGGATCAAAAAAATCATGCCGGGGTTGAATGCTGCCTTTGTGGATGTTGGCTATGAAAAGGATGCATTCCTGCATTACCTTGATCTTGGCCCGCAGATCCTCACGCTGCTGAATTACATTAAAAAGGGGCAGGCTGAAGCCGGAAACCCCCTTTATATCGGCGATTTTGATCTTTCTGAAGATATCCAGAAAACGGGTAAGATCACCCAGGTGCTCAAGCCCGGCATGGATATTATCGTGCAAATCGCCAAAGAACCGATTTCAACCAAGGGGCCGCGGGTTACCTCCGAAATTGCCTTTCCCGGCAGGTTCCTCGTGCTGATCCCCTTTTCCGATAAGATATCGGTTTCACAGAAAATCAAAAGCGCAGAGGAACGAAACCGGCTTAAACGCCTTATTACCAGTATAAAACCAAAAAACTGCGGCATCATTATCCGGACAGTTGCCGAAAATAAACTGGTAGCCGACCTCGATGCTGATCTCCGGAACCTTTACAGTAAGTGGGAGGTCATCACCAAGAAACTCGTTTCAGCCAAACCCCCTCAAAAGATCATCGGTGAGATTGACCGCACCTCCGCCATTCTGCGGGATGCCCTTAACGAATCGTTCAACAACATCGTGGTGAACGACCCGGGACTCTACGAGGATATCCGCACCTATATCCAGCGGATCGTTCCCGATAAAGTCAGTATCGTCAAACTTCATACGGGGAAGGTCCCGGTTTTTGACCAGTACGGGATCGACAAACAAATCAAGAACTCCTTCGGGAAGATCGTCACCATCAAAAGCGGCACCTATCTGGTGATTGAACATACGGAAGCGCTTCATGTCATTGACATTAACAGCGGGCATCGTGTAAACCAGGACCAGAACCAGGAGACCAACGCACTCGAGGTCAACCTCGAAGCCGCGGCAGAGGTGGCCCGGCAACTCCGCCTGCGGGATATGGGTGGTATTATCGTGGTTGATTTCATTGACATGACCCAGGGGCTCAACCGGAGAAAATTATACGAAAAACTCCGGGATGAGATGAAGCGCGACCGGGCAAAACATTCCATCCTTCCTCCCAGTAAATTCGGACTGGTGCAAATCACCCGACAGCGGGTCAGACCGGAGATGTCGGTACAGATCCTTGAAAAATGTCCTGCATGCGATGGTTCAGGCAAAATCCGCCCCACGATCCTCTTCACCGACGATATCGAGAACAACCTGGGATACCTTGTCAGGGAGCAGAATGAGAAAAACCTGACCCTGTCGGTACATCCTTTCGTTTATGCCTATCTTACCGAAGGGATATTCAATTTCCGCTGGAAATGGTGGCGGAAATATGGCCAATGGGTGAAGATCAGGAAGCAAAATGCCCTCCATTTCCTCGAATACCATTTTTACAATAAAACAGGGGAAGAGATTAAAATGTAACCCCTGATAACCATTCATAACCCAGAACCTTTCATGTCAAATCCCTCCAAAGATATTGTGGTCAGCGGGATCCGGCCCACCGGAAATCTCCATCTCGGGAACTATTTCGGCGCACTGAGAAGTTTCGTAAAGATGCAGGAAGAAAACAATTGTTACTTTTTTATAGCTGATTATCATTCACTTACAACTCATCCCACCCCCAACGACCTCCATGGGAATGTGAGGACCGTACTGGTTGAATTCCTGGCCTGCGGACTGGATCCCGAGAAGGCCACCCTTTATATCCAGAGCGATCTGCCTGAAACCGCCGAACTATATCTGCTGCTGAACATGAATGCTTATATCGGGGAGCTGGAACGTTGCACCTCTTTTAAGGAGAAGATCCGGACGCAGCCCGATAATGTCAATGCGGGACTGCTTACCTACCCCAGCCTGATGGCCGCGGATATCATCATACACAGGGCTGCAAAAGTACCGGTTGGCAAGGATCAGGAACAACACCTGGAGATGACCCGGACCTTTGCCAACCGTTTCAACAGGCTGTACAGAGTGGAATATTTCCCCGAACCGGTTGCTTATAATTTTGGCGAAAACCTGGTGAAGATACCAGGCCTGGACGGGAACCTGAAAATGTCGAAATCAGACAACGAAAACAGCGCTATTTACCTGGCCGACAAACCGGAAGCGATCCGCAAGAAGGTCATGAAGGCGGTGACCGATTCAGGTCCGGCTGACCCGTCGCAACCTCGTTCACAGGGAGTACAGAACCTCTTTGACCTGATGGCCTATTTTTCCACGTCCGATACACTGCATCATTTTGAAGATGCCTATCAAAAAGGCATGATCCGATACGGTGATATGAAAAAACAACTGGCGGAGGATATCATTCATTTTACCACCCCATTCCGCGAAAAAATGGAAGAACTGGCCTCCGACCACCAATATCTCAGCAGGGTAGCTACGAT
>CAYLVY010000006.1:0-18125 GCA_964387205.1 uncultured Draconibacterium sp. | reverse complement strand
CGCGCCTCCGCCTCCATAACCATCAACGAAGTCCGTGAAATTATCGGATTCAGACATTTTTAATGATCGTCACAGCCCGGGAAAAAGAAAAAGCGATCCTGATCGGCATATCAACCATGCGTCAGGACCCCGGCCAGACCAGCGACTACCTGGATGAACTTGCCTTCCTGGTCAGTACCGCCGGCGGTGAAGCCGTGCGACGCTTTGTTCAGAAAATGGATTACCCTGATCCACGCACCTATGTAGGAAGCGGAAAACTGAATGAGATACGATCCTGGATGGATCAACATCCGGTGGAGGTGGCGGTGTTCGATGATGAACTCTCCCCCTCCCAGATCCGTAATATTGAACGGGTTCTCCGTTGCAGGATCCTGGACCGGAACAATTTAATCCTGGATATTTTTGCACGCAGGGCTAAAACTTCCTATGCAAGGACCCAGGTGGAACTGGCGCAGAATGAATATCTTCTGCCACGACTTACCCGCATGTGGACCCATCTTGAGAAGCAACGCGGCGGGATCGGCCTCCGCGGTCCGGGCGAGCAGGAAATCGAAACCGACCGCCGGATACTCCGGTACCGTATCAGCCTGCTGAAAGAAAAACTGAAAGAAATTGACAAGCAAAAAGTTACGCAACGGAAAAACCGTCGTGACATGGTCCGGGTCGCTTTGGTGGGCTATACTAATGTTGGAAAATCGACCATCATGACCCTGCTCAGCAAATCGGATGTTTTCGCCGAGGATAAACTCTTCGCCACCCTTGACACGACGGTGAGAAAGGTGGTGATCGATACCCAGCCGTTTCTGCTGAGCGATACGGTGGGTTTTATCCGCAAACTGCCCCATTCCCTTATTGAATCTTTTAAATCAACCCTTGATGAAGTCAGGGAGGCTGATATTTTAGTTCATGTGGCCGACATCAGCCATCCCGCGCTGGAGGAGCAGATAAGCGTGGTGCAACAAACCCTTACGGATATAGGCGCTTCAGACAAACCGACCATCATGGTCTTCAATAAAACCGACGCCTACCGGGCGGAGGAGCGCGACCCGATGGAGCTGCAACCTGTCACGGCCGGGAACCTCACCCTATCCGAAATGGAACAAATGTGGTTGGCCCGGGCCCATGCACCGGCCATTTTAATCTCCGCCAGGGAAAAAAGCAACATCGACAAACTCCGGCAATCCCTATACCGGGAAGTGAGAAAAATTGTCTCCGTGCGGTATCCTGAAAACAAGGCACGGTAAGGATCATTTTCGTTACCTTTGCAACTCACCAAATACCTTCGGCTGTGACTTTACGGAGATATCATCTGCTTTTGCTCAGTCTGCTGGGTGGTGTTTTTCTGTCACTCGGATGGCCGGAACGTGGTTTCCCCGGTTTGTTGTTTATCGGGTTGCTCCCCATGTTATGGATTGAGGACTATATCCGCACCCATCCGGACCGTTTTATCAGGTTCAGTCTCCTTTTTTATCTTTACCCTGGTTTCTTTCTTTGGAACCTTCTCACCACGTGGTGGATTGTCAATTCAACAGTGGTCGGAGCCATCCTGGCCGTTGTCCTGAATGCGCTCTTCATGGCCATTGTGTTTCAGGCTTATCACTGGACCAGAAAAAAAATACAGGGTGAACCTGCCGGATGGATCATCCTGCTGTCTTATTGGATAGCTTTCGAATACCTTCATCTGAACTGGGACCTGAACTGGCCATGGCTCAACCTGGGGAATGGCTTTGCCAACCGGATTACTTGGATTCAGTGGTATGAGTATACCGGTGCCATCGGAGGAACAGTTTGGGTGCTCGTCGCAAATTTTCTGGCACTGAAAATTTTTAAAACATTGACCGGCGATGATCGAATCCGTATCAGGAAGGCAATTGTCGCCCCGATGACAGGCCTGCTCCTCTGGATAGCCATCCCGGCAGGTCTGTCGCTGTATATTTATTACTCCTACCGGGAAGAGCCGGCCCCGGTCGATTGTGTCATTGTTCAGCCCAATATTGACCCTTATTCGGAACAATACGAACTGCCACCGATGCAGGTGGTCGACCGTATTATGGCCCTGGCCGGGCCAAAACTCGACAACTCGGTCAATTTCCTGGTGGCTCCGGAATCGGCTATCCAGGAAACTATGTGGGAAAATGACATGAACTCCTTCGTCACTATACGTTTACTTGATACAGCTGTTTCTCTTTATAAGGGGTTGAACCTGATCATCGGCGGATCCACTTTTTACCAGTTGCATCCCGATGAGCCCTTACCCCGCTGGGCAAGAAAATTTACCGATTCCGATCAGCATTACGTGGCTTACAATGCCGCCATTCTCATCAACCAGAGTGATTCGCTGCAATTATATCATAAATCCAAACTCACCCCGGGAGTAGAGATCCTGCCCGGTTTTCCCGGTTTTAAGTGGCTGGAGAATTTCGCCATCGACCTGGGTGGCACGGTTGGCAGCCTGGGGATGGACGCAGAGCGGAAAGTCTTTCATACGGAACAAAGCGTCAGGACAGGCCCGGTGATCTGCTATGAATCTATTTTCGGGGAATTCTTCAGCCGGTTTGTAAAAAATGGTGCAGAAATCATGGTAATCATCACCAATGACGGTTGGTGGGGAGAGACTGCCGGTCATCGTCAGCATTTTTCCTTCGCCCGCCTGCGGGCCATTGAAACCCGGAGAAGCATTGCCCGTTCAGCCAATACCGGCATTTCTGCTTTTATTGACCAGCGCGGAGATGCCCATGATCAGACACAATACTGGGAACCGGCAGTGATAAGGGGTTCTATAAACGCCAGCAGGAATATCACGTTTTACGTGCAACATGGTGATTATATTGCCCGTGTCATGTCTTACCTTGCAGGACTTTTATTCTTTGCCCGCATCGCCGTTTCCATCAGGAAAAAAATCAGTCATGAAATAATCAAAAAAAATGGATAAAAAAGCAACGACCAGTTTGCCAATTAATGAGCTATCGGCATATCGCTGGAGCCCAAGGGCATTCCTGGAGAGACCGGTGGAAAACAATAAACTGATCTCCATTTTCGAAGCGGCCCGATGGTCGGCATCCGGCGGTAATGAGCAACCCTGGCGTTTCATACTGGGCATCCGGCCCGATGAAACCTGGGAGAACCTTTTCAGGTGCCTGGACGAAGGTAACCAGGAGTGGAATTCCCGGGTCCCGGTACTGATCTTGTCGGTCGCCAATATGATCTCAACCTGGAGCGGCAAAACAAGTCCGTTCTATCAGTATGATACCGGTCAGGCAGTGGCTCAGCTTAGCCTGGAGGCAATGAACCAGGGGTTGCATGCACACCAGATGGGAGGCTTTTCATCGGAAAAGGCAAGGGAACTCTTTTCCATTCCGGATGAGTATGCCCCAATGACCATTATATCCTTAGGCTATATCGGTGATCCTGTATCGCTGAGTGAAAAATTAAAGGCTAGAGAGATCGCGGAGAGAAAACGGAAGGAACTTACCGCTTTGATCTTCAGTGGCTCCTTTGGAAATATTGCAACATTATCAGACTTATAAAAATGAGGATATTAAATCGAATCCATTATTTTTTTCTGCTATTTTTGATCGTCATGGAAGGGTGTCAGCAACCGCTGAAGCCGGAGAGTGAAACACGGCAGGAGCCGGCCCGTCCCGCTGTCGAGGTGCCCGATTTCAATGCCGATTCGGCACTGGCTTTTATTGCAAAACAGCTTGCTTTCGGGCCGAGGGTGCCAAATTCGGAAGCACACCGGAAGTGCGGTGAATGGCTGACTGCAGAACTGAAAAAATATACCACGGAGGTGGTCGAACAAAAAGGCCAGGTTTATGCCTATGACAAGACCCGGCTCGATTTCAGGAATATCATTGCATCGTGGAAACCAGAGTCGAAAAACCGGATCCTCTTATGCGCCCATTGGGATTCGAGGCCTTTTGCCGACCATGATCCGGATCCGGCCAACCGCAGGAAACCGGTGGAAGGAGCCAATGACGGAGCCAGCGGTACCGGCGTATTGCTGGAGATCGCCAGACAATTCAGCATGAAAGAACCCGCGGTTGGCGTGGACATTGTCCTGTTCGACGTGGAGGATTATGGCCCCCATCAGGAAGAAGGGGCCCACCAATCCACCGATCACTGGGGACTCGGCTCGCAATACTGGGCCACCAATCCGCACAAACCGGGATACAGGGCCAAATACGGAATTTTACTCGACATGGTAGGTGCCTCAGGCGCCACTTTTTACATGGAGGGGATCTCCATGGAATATGCCGCCGATATTGTCAGGCATGTATGGACGATCGGAAACCGCATCGGCTATTCATCCCTTTTCCTCTTTGAAAAGGGCGGATATATCACCGACGATCATTATTTTGTCAACAAGATTGCCAATATCCCCACAATTAATATCATACACCAGGACAGGAACACACATTCGGGATTTTATCCCTATTGGCATACTGTCAACGATACGTTTGACAAGATGGACAAGTTTACGCTTAAGGCAACCGGCCAGACAGTTCTTGCAGTTATTTTTGAGGAGCAGTAGCCGCGGGGTTTACATCACGGTAAAGGTCACTGAATTCCTCGTGAAGATCGATCAGCCGGCGTATGATGATCGACATGCGGGTCGTCTCCTGCATGACATCCAGCAGCAACAAGCTTAGCCTCGATCCTGATTCGTTTTCTTTCAGCCATTTGATCTGATCGGTTTTCAATTCACCAACCCAGTGGTTCAGCTTGTTGACGGCCTTATCGTAACTGACTTTCTGAGAATAATCACGCTGATCGATAATCCCGGAGGAGACCCGGATGCATTCTGCCATGGATTCACAAACCTCCGTTAGGATCTGACCGGTCAGGGCTGATGGAGGATGGTGGCGGTTGATCATATAGTCAAATACCTGACGGTAGATCTTATTCAGTGTATCTGTCAGTTCTCTGAATATCTGATGTGAATTCAGGTAATAAACCCCGGCAGCAGTGTTTTCCGCCTCGTAGGTCTGAAGGGTCAGGTGCAGTTGCTTGCGGGTAAGCTTATTACGTTTGATCAGTTCCTTGATTTTTTTCTCCTGCCGGAAGATCTTTTTCCGGTCATCCTGCACAAATGCGCCGAGGAGGCCCTGATAGAGTTCGCCGGTCTGTGGCAGGGAGGAGAGCAGCGACTTCTCGCTGACGTCAAGAATGGTGGCATATTCGGCCTGGTCCGGTGTTGCCAGATGTTCGGACTGCTCCTCTTCTTTGGTTTTCATCCGGTGATAGATATTGGTCCGGTATACAAAATAGAGGGCAAGGGCAATGAGACCCAGAATCGCATAGATATCTCCGAAAAAGATTGCAGTCGCGAAAAGAAATGCCGCTGTAAATGCACTGAAAGCGGTGAAAAACCAGCCGCCAACCACTGTAATGACCCCGTTTACCCTGTAAACTGCAGTTTCTCTTCCCCAGGCACGGTCGGAAAGCGAAGTACCCATGGCTACCATAAAAGTGACGTAGGTGGTGGAAAGGGGTAGTTTAAGGCTGGTCCCCAGTGCAATCAACATACTGGAAACCACCAGGTTTACTGACGCCCTCAGCATGTCGAAAGCGGGAAGGTTTTCGTTCTTCCATTTTTTTCGCCGGGGCTGTTTGAAGCGCTGGTCCAACCACGCTCTGACCTTTCCGGGAATCAGCCTCTGATAACCATCGTTAAGCAACAGGAATACATTCACAATTCCCCTGGAAACCATGGTGGACTCAAAAATCTCCTCCCCTTCTCCCTGTTTTGAAAGGTTGACTTCCGTTTTGGTGACTTTGCGCGCTTTTTTCGAAAGAAAAAGGGTCACCACCATGACCAATCCGGCAAAAAGCAGATAGATCGTAGGTGTGGTGACCGGATTATTCAGCAGACCCATGGAAAAGGAATCGACAGGGCCTCCTGTGGCGCGCCATGCCTGAAACGACTCGAGTCCTGCGAGGGGAACCCCGATAAAGTTCACCAGGTCGTTGCCGGCAAAAGCCATGGCAAGGGAGAATGTGCCGACCAGCACGATCATCTTCAGGATGTCGATCCTGAAGATCCAGTAAAGAAGCTGAAGGATGATGGTCATTCCAATAAAAATCACCCCCAGTATCAGCCAGGTATTCTCATTGAACCATGCAACCACTTCCGGACTAAGAAACGATGCCCCTTTAGCACCTTTGATAAACAGAAAGAAAACCATTATCGAGATGGCCAGACCGCCCCATACGGATCCCAGATAACGCAACTGTGACTGAAATCGGAAAGTGAAGATTACCCTGATAAAATACTGGATCAGGGCTCCTACAGTAAAGGCAATGGCAATGGAGATAAGGATACCGGTGATGATGGCCACCACCTTTCCGGAATTTATATACTGGCCAAGTTCCTGAATGGCCCCGCCCTGCTGGATGATCTTCATGGCTGAAACGGCCATCGAGGCACCCAGCAGTTCAAAAATAAGCGACACTGTTGTGGATGTTGGCAATCCTGCCGTGTTGAACAGATCGAGCAGTATGACATCCGTGATCATGACTGCCAGAAAGATGATCATGATCTCGTTGAACATGAATTGTTCGGGGTTGAATATCCCCTTCCTCGCCACCTCCATCATGCCGCTGGAAAAGGTTGACCCTACCAGTACCCCAAGGGCGGCAATGATCATCACCACCCGAAAGGAAGCGGCTTTTGACCCGATGGCCGAATTGACGAAATTTACGGCATCATTGCTTACTCCGACCACAAGATCGGAAAGCGCCAGCGTGATGAGTACCACTACAATAAACAAGTACAAATATTCCATTCAAAGATTTTTTGCAAAATTAGAAGTATTCAAAACATTGGTGAATTTGGATTACAAATTTAATATTGACTGAGACATATTCTGCTATAATATTGATTATATGACTTTTAATATTCTGCCCTGCTTGTGTATTTATTAACATTGGGAATCCTGATAGGGTATCGTTTTTATCTTCTGCCTGAAAGATAATTTCGCATAATAAAGGCGCACTCCCGGCGACAAATTTCAAGAAAAACCTGTAATTTTACCCGTTTCTCCACACATCTGTATCTGAATATGCCTGAACCGATAAAGAAACTATTTCTTCTGGATGCCATGGCGCTGATCTATCGTGCCTATTTCGCCTTTAACCGGAATCCCAGGTTGACATCGAAAGGCATGAACACCTCTGCTATTTTTGGGTTTGCCACGGTATTGCTCGATGTCCTTAAAAAGGAAAAGCCCACCCATCTCGGGGTTGCTTTCGATACCATGGCACCTACCCTTCGCCAGACTGAGTTTGAATCTTACAAGGCACATCGTCAGGAGACACCGGAAGATATTGTCCTGGCGATTCCCTATATTTTTGAGTTGCTGGAAGGATTCAGCATCCCTATCCTGTCGGCCGATGGATATGAGGCCGATGATGTCATCGGCACACTAGCCAGAAAAGCTGAAGCCTGCGGTTTTCTCACCTACATGATGACCTCCGACAAAGATTTCGGCCAACTGGTGAACGAACGGACCCTGATTTACCGTCCCGGAAAGATGGGAAGCGACGCCGAGAAACTTGGCGTCAAAGAAGTTTGTGAAAGATATGGGATCAGGCGCCCCGGTCAGGTCATTGACCTGCTGGGCCTGTGGGGCGATGCTTCAGACAACATCCCCGGCATACCGGGCGTGGGCGAAGTTACGGCCCGTAAATTGCTGGAGCAGTTCGACAGTGTCGAAAACCTCATTGCCAATGCAGGAATGATCAGCAATGAAAAACTGCGCCAGAAGGTGATCAGTTTCAGTGATCAGGCGATGCAATCGAAAGCGCTGGCGACAATCATCCTGGATGCTCCGGTAGAGTTTGATGAAGCCCGGTTGATACTGTCACAGCCCGACCTGCCCCGGTTGAAGAAGTTGTTCGACGAACTGGAATTCAGGACTTTCGCTCAACGTGTCTTCACTTATTATTCCCTTCAGGATATTGGCAGTTCGGATACCTTATCAAAAAGTTCCGCCAGCGCAACCGTCGCAGCAGATCTGTTTTCCGGACACGATTTCCAGTCGGGTCAACCGGAATCTTCCGAACTGAGGACTATTCACAACACTCCCCATCAGTACCACACTGCCGACACTCCTGAGCAAAGGGCCTCGTTGATTGCCCAACTTGCCGGGCAACCCGCATTTTGTTTCGACACGGAAACCACCGGACTTGATGCCAATGAGGCAGAGCTGGTCGGCATGTCGTTTGCATGGAAGCGGGGAGAGGCATGGTGGGTTCCTGTACCGGAACACTATCAGGAGGCCCTTAACGTGGTGGCCGGATTTAAAAGGGTGTTGGAAGATGAGTCGATTGAAAAGATCGGACAAAATATGAAGTTTGACCTGTCGGTACTGAGATGGTACGAAATCGATGTCAAAGGAGCTCTTTTCGATACGATGCTTGCCCACTACCTTATCCAGCCCGATATGAGGCACGGCATGGACCTGCTGGCCGAGACCTACCTCGGCTACAAGCCTGTGGCAATAGAGGAGCTGATCGGGAAAAAGGGACCCGGACAGAGGAATATGCGATCGGTGCCCCCTGAAATCATACGGGAATACGCCGCGGAAGATGCCGATGTAACCCTTCAGTTAAAGCACCATTTTGAACCGATGCTGGAAGAAACCGGGACAAGGGCGCTTTTCGACCAGATCGAAATACCCCTGATCCCTGTACTGGCTTCCATGGAAGCGGAAGGAGTGAAGGTAAATCCCGCGGTACTCCGCGATTATTCCGCCGAACTGGAGCGGGATATCCGTATGCTGGAAACAGATATCCTGGAGATGGCAGGACAACCGTTCAACATCGCATCTCCTAAACAACTTGGGGAGATCCTGTATGAAAAACTCCGCATCGTGGAGAATCCCAAACAAACAAAAACAAAGCAATACAGCACCAGCGAAGATGTGCTGGCCAGGCTGGAGAACAAACACCCGATCATCAGGAAGATACTGGAATACCGGTCGCTTACCAAACTCAAAAGCACTTATGTAGACGTCCTCCCGACGCTGGTCAATCCCCGCGACGGAAGGGTGCACACCAGTTACAACCAGGCCGTGGCAGCCACAGGACGGTTGAGTTCCAACAATCCGAACCTGCAGAACATACCCATCAGGACCGAACGTGGCCGGGAGATCCGGAAGGCGTTTGTTCCCAGGAATGAGAAATTTGTCCTCCTTTCAGCCGATTACAGTCAGATAGAACTCCGCATCATCGCCCATCTCAGCGGTGACAAGGGTATGATCGCCGATTTCAATGCCGGTCTTGACATTCACACCGCCACAGCCTCGAAAGTGTACAAGGTGCCTCTGGAAGCAGTGACAAAGGAGATGCGGCGCAATGCGAAGATGGTCAATTTTGGCATCATTTACGGCATATCGGCTTTTGGGTTGTCGGAACGTCTGAATATTCCGCGCAGGGAAGCGGCAGGGATCATTGAAGAGTATTTCCTGCAATATCCGGGTATCAAGGCTTACATGGACCTGTCCATTGAAAAAGCGCGAAAAGACGGTTATGTGGAAACCATGATGCGGCGTCGCCGCTATCTTCGCGACATTCATTCGGGCAATGCCACCGTACGCGGATTTGCGGAGCGGAATGCCATCAATGCCCCGATCCAGGGAACAGCTGCCGACATGATCAAAATCGCCATGATCCGCATTTACAAGGAGATGGAAAAAAGAAAATTGTACTCCAGAATGATCCTTCAGGTACATGACGAACTGGTATTCGATGTCCGTCGCGATGAGGTGGAAGTAATGAAGGAACTGGTACGCGAAGGAATGCAGCATGCCATTGCCCTTGATGTGCCGGTACTGGTAGAAATGAACACAGGGAGGGACTGGCTGGAAGCCCACTGATCAGTCACAGGATTAACATTCGTACCTACTAACTCAATAAGGAAAATATGAACCATTCAGATGACCAAAGGATTGTGATGACACTGGATGCCGGGGGCACCAATTTTGTATTCAATGCCGTGCAGGGAAACAAAGAGTTGCTGGAGAGCATTGTTCTGCCGGCCGGCGGAAAAAACCTTGAAGAAGTATTGCAAACCATTATCGACGGGTTTCGACGGGTAAAAATAGTGCTGCCTGCCGATCCCGTTGCGATCAGTTTTGCGTTTCCGGGTCCGGCTGATTTTGAGAATGGCATCATCGGCGATTTGCAGAACCTTCCATTTTTCAGGGGTGGGGTGGCGCTGGGGCCAATGCTGGAGGAACAGTTCAGGATACCTGTTTTTATTAACAACGACGGGGATCTTTTTACTTTTGGCGAAGCCATCGCCGGCCTTTTGCCCGAAGTCAACCGTAAACTTGAGGAGGCCGGCAATCCGCGTCGCTACCACAACCTTGTCGGGGTTACTTTCGGCACGGGATTCGGAGGTGGGATTGTCACCCGCCATGGCCTGCTGATGGGAGATAATTGTGCCGGCGGAGAGATCAACCGTGTGCGTAACCGCACCTTCAAACCATGGGATGCAGAAGAGAGTGTCAGCATCCGGGGGTTGAAGAGGGAATTTGCCAATCAAACGGGGCTGAACATCGCTTCCTGTCCGGAGCCGAAAGAGATATTTGAAATTGCCGGCGGCTTAAGGAATGGCAACCGTGATGCCGCCATCCGGGCCTTTGATGCCTATGCCAGAGATGCAGCGGATGCCATTGCCAATGCCGTTACGCTGATCGACGGTCTGGTTGTGATAGGCGGAGGACTGGCCGGCGCCTGGCCTGTTTTTCTCCCAAAACTGGTGGAAGAGATGAACGCTCCTTTCGACACCATGTCGGGCATACCCCTCGACCGAATGGAAGTGGTTGCCTTTAACCTCGAAGAAGAACAGGGTTTGGCAGAATTTCTCAGATCAACTGCCAAAGAGATACGGGTACCATTTTCTGACCGCAGGGTGCCTTATGATCCTGCAAAACGGGTTGGAGTAGGCGTAACGAAACTGGGCACCTCAAGGGCTGTTTCCATCGGTGCCTATGCCTATGCGCTGAGCCGAATTTCCTGACCGCACCGGCTACGTATTACTTCCTGTGGATGAATGTCTTGAGAAAGAAAAAATTTTACATTTCTTTACCAAGATAATGGTCACCGAATTTTCTTTTTCGTAATTTTGACATGTTCATTAGTTTATATCTATCTAACTCCATCCTTATGAAAAAAATGTACCTTGTTATTATTATGGTTGCCGCGTTCGGAGCGGCTTTTGCGCAATCCGTACCCCGGTCGATGGTGGTACTGGAGGTTGGTACCGGCACTTGGTGTACTTATTGTCCGGGAGCGGCCATGGGTGCCGATGACCTTCTTGCCAACGGGAAATTGGTGGCCGTGGTTGAAAACCATTACAACGACACTTATGCCAACGTTTATTCCAATTCCAGGAACAGCCTTTATGGCGTCAGCGGATATCCGACCGCCACATTCGACGGTAACCAGGCGGTAGTCGGAGGGAGCCACTCCAACTCCATGTACCCCAATTACCTGCCAAAATACAACAGTGCCATTGCCGTTCTTTCACCGGTCAGCATGTCAATGGAGGTGAGCAATACCGGGCTGGACTACACGGTTACTGTTACCCTTACCAAAGTGGATAACATCACCGCCTCCAACCTCAAAATGCATTTTGCGATTACCCAGTCGCACATTCAGCAGAACTGGCAGGGTCAGACCCATCTGGAGCATGTCAACCGGCTTTTGGTTCCCGATCAGAATGGTACTTCGATCAGTTTTGCCGGCGGAGATGTTCAGGTAGTGACCCTCAATTTTTCATTGCCTTCTGCCCTGCCGCTCGATGACTGTGAATTTGTCTGCTGGCTGCAGAACCACGATACCGGACAGGGTACCATTGCCGGTTCGGGGAACCCACCGGTGAAGAAATGGACCACCCTGCAGGGCATCAAGCGTGGCGTGATCGATCTGACTCCCGGATTCAGCGTTCCTTCCACCACGATCAACAAGGGGGAACCGGTCACTTTTACCAACGAAACGCATGGTGGTTACATCGGCACACCCGAAATTTATCAATGGCATTTCCCGGGCGCCACACCGGCCACTTCTACCGATGAAAATCCGATAGTTACTTACCAGGAATGCGGAAATCATGATGTAACGCTGATTGTCAACCGCGGTGGCCAGATCGACACCCTCACCAAAACAGCCTATATCCAGGTTGGCCCGAATGTCACCGTATCTGCTGAACCGGGTTTTCTCGCCTGCTGGTACCAGACGATCACCCTTGACGCCACCACCGAAGGCGCCGACTCTTATCTCTGGATGCCCGGAGGCATGACCACCCCCACCATCGATGTAACCTTCGCGGAATACGGCCTTGGCGATCATATTTTTACCGTCACCGTGAATGCTTCCGGATGCGAAATCGTAAAAGAGGTAATCGCTACGCTGGATGCCTGCACCGGAATGGAATCTCACCAAAGCGGAGTCGGACTATCGGTTTACCCGAACCCGGGCAACGGGAATTTTACCATTGCATTGTCGTCTCCCGGGCCCATCCTGGCAGACCTTTCAATTGTAAACAGTATAGGTATGACGGTATATAAGAAACAGGGTATAGCTATCAACGGAAAAATCCTTCATCCGCTTCAGTTAAGCGATCTCCCGTCCGGGATTTACCTGCTGACCATTCAATCCGGCGATCAATACACCACAAAGAAACTGGTGGTCAAATAATTTACTCGCCACATGCCGGGAAGAGGCCGTCTCAAATGCCAGGAGACTGCCTCTTTTCTTTTTCAGATCAACGGAAATTCAGATACCTTTGCGGATATGAATCCCATCCGAAAGCTCGCAGGGCAGACGGCAATCTACGGCATTCCCAGCATCCTGGGCAGATTTCTCAACTATCTGCTGGTTCCGCTTTACACTTACGGCCTTCTCACCACCCAGGAATATGGCGTGGTCAACCTCTTTTACTCCTATGCTGCGCTGATCATGGTCATTCTGACCTACGGAATGGAGACTGCATTTTTCCGCTTCAGCGAGACCGAATCCGACAGGGCCGGGGTTTACAGTACCGCCACCTTTTCTCTTCTGTTCTCCAGTGTTGCTTTCCTGCTGCTGGTTACCCTTTTCTCCCCGCACATTGCAAGATGGATCGATTACGAAGCCTATCCTCATTTCATCACCTGGTTTGCCTGGATCATGGCGCTCGACGCCGTCGCAGCCATTCCGTTTGCCAGACTGAGATCTGAGAACCGGCCGGTTTGGTTTGCTACGGTCAAGACCGTCAACATATTAACCAACATTTTTTTCAACCTGTTTTTTCTCCTTGCGTGCCCGTATCTTGATGCAACCTGGCAGGGAAGTGAAGCGGGCACCCTGCTCCGGATCATTTACAGGCCCGATTGGGTTATGGAGTACATTTTTATTTCCAACCTGATCGCCAGCATTCTGACGGTAGCGCTGCTCCTGCCGGAATACCGTTTGCTGCGGCGGATGGTAGACCCGGGTATTCTGCGCCGCATGCTGGTTTATGGTTTGCCACTGATGATTGCCGGTATGGCTGGTATCATCAACGAAACAGTGGACCGTATCCTGCTGCGATACCTGCTGCCAATGGATCCGGCCGAAGCAGAAGCCCAGGTCGGAATCTATTCGGCCTGCTATAAAATAGCAGTCCTGATGGTCCTTTTCATCCAGGCTTACCGGTTTGCCGCTGAACCATTTTTCTTTTCGAGGATGAAAGATCAGGATGCCAAAACAATGTATGCCAAAGTGATGGACTATTTCATTATCGCGGTAACGCTCATTTTTCTCGTTACGATGGTATTCCTGGATACCATATTTATTCGTTTCACGGGTCCCGCATTCCGCGAGGCACGGGTGGTGATCCCGGTGCTGATGCTGGCCAAGTTGTTTCTGGGGATCTATTACAATTTGTCCATCTGGTTCAAAATTACGGGTAAGACCCTGTGGGGGGCGCTGATCACCGGTGCCGGAGCGGTGGTGACCATCACGCTTAATGTTATCCTTATCCCTTTGCCCGACACATGGCTTATCCATGGATATCTCGGAGCGGCATTTGCCACCCTGGCCTGCTATGCCACGATGATGACAATGGGGTATTTACTCGGGCAGAAGCACTATCCTGTGGATTACAACCTGAAGAAGTTTTTTCTTTACACCACTGCCGTATTACTGTTGTTCGGGCTGCATGAATGGCTGAAACCGGCTTCATTTTTCGCGGGGTTAGCCTCCGGGGCTGTAATCACTGCAGCCTACCTGTTGCTGGTCATTCGCATCGAGCGTCCCGGCCTGCTGAAAAGCAGGTGAACCGGATTTTTCTTAACTTTGCGCACTTTCCGACATTATGGAGATCAGGATCGTCAACCATTCGAAACATCCTCTGCCGGCTTATGAAACCAGTGCATCAGCCGGAATGGACCTGCGTGCAAACCTTGACACTTCAATTACGCTGAAGCCATTGGAAAGAGCGCTTGTGCCAACGGGATTATTTGTGGAAATACCGGCAGGCTATGAAGCCCAGATCCGTCCGCGCAGCGGGCTGGCTATCCGGCATGGCATTACGCTGCTCAATGCTCCCGGAACCATTGATGCCGATTACCGCGGAGAGATCAGGATCATCCTGGTCAACCTTTCCGGTGAAGAATACACCGTCAAAGACGGCGATCGTATTGCACAGATGGTGATCGCCGAACATAAGATCGTCCGGTGGGTTGCGGTTGAGCGACTGAACCATTCCGAAAGGGGCGCCGGGGGATTTGGCCATACCGGCGCAAGGTAGCGGTGGAAAAACACACAAAAAAGAAAAAATGAGGACTTATATTGCAATAGGATTGTTTGTTTTAATGTGGGTGACACCCGGCCGGGGATGGTCAACGGGTCATCCATTTATGCCCGGATATGATGGAAATGAGCAATTGCAGGAAAAAAAGAAAAAAGGGGCACATCCGGTAAAGATGGCCCCGCCGGCCCTCCTGATCGATGCAAAAAAAGAGTCGCTTACCGGCAACGTGAAGGCAGCCTCCGAAAAATTCACCAATATTATCGACCGGTTTCCTGATGATCCGGTAGCTTATTATGAACTGGCCCGGATCCAGACGATCCTTGATAATATTCCGGAAGCTTTGGAAAATGCCAGAAAAGCCACCCGGTTAGACCCTGAAAATATCTGGTACCATCATTTTCTGGGAGAATTATGCTTGTCCACGGGCAGATTGGAGGAGGCTACCGAACTTTACAGAAAACTTTCGTCACTGCAACCAGGCAATGCCGAATACCTTTATCAGCTGGCCTCCCTTTACATGCAATCTGAAAAATACCGTGATGCCATCTCCGCCCTGGATCAAATTGAAGAAAAGATCGGCATCAGTGAAGAGATAATATTGCAGAAAGAGAAGATCCACCGCCATCTTGGCGACCGGAAAAGTGCCGAAAAGGAGATCCGGAAACTCATCCACACTTTCCCGATGGAAAGTCGCTATTATTCGATAATGGCTGAATTCTACATGAGCGGCAACCAACCGGAAAAAGCGCTTGAAATGTACCGAAAAGTGGCTGAAATAGACCCTGATAACGCCTACGTCCACATGTCGCTTGCCGATTTCTACCGGAAAGCCGGCGATCAGGAAAATGCCTTCCGGGAATTAAAACTGGGCTTTGCCACCCCAAACCTTGATATTGATACGAAAATCAATATCCTGCTCTCCTTTTATACGGTCAATCAAATTTATGGTGACCTGAAGTCGCAATCGTTCGAACTGGTGAAGATACTGATGGAGACTCACCCCCGGGATCCGAAAGGATACTCCATTTACGGTGATTTCCTGGTTCAGGACAAACAATTAGCTGAAGCCAGGGAAACATTCCTGAAAGTCATTTCGATCGACAGCAGCCGATATGTGGTCTGGGAACAGTTGCTGCAACTGGACCTGCAACTCAGCGAACACGACGATCTGGTTGCTCATGGTAACCAGGCCATTGAACTTTTCCCTGAACAGCCCCTCCCTTACCTGTTTACCGGAATCGGATACATGCAACTGAAAAAACATCCTGAAGCGCTGAAAATCCTGAAAAGCGGTGAAAAACTTGTAGTGGACAACAGTGAACTTCAGTCTCAGTTCTGCATGTACCAGGGTGACATTCTTCATGCCATGAAAAAGGATGACGAAGCATTTCAGGCCTATGAAAAATCCCTCGCACTAAAGGACAACAATCCCTATGTGCTGAACAATTATTCCTATTATCTCTCCCTGATGGGTAAAGAGCTTGAAAAAGCTGAAAGAATGTCGAAAAAATCACTGGAACATGAACCGGATAATTCCTCCTTTCAGGACACTTACGGATGGATTCTGTTTATGCTGGGTCGTTACCAGGAAGCGGCCATCTGGATAGGCAAAGCTGTGAACAACAGTGAAGAGGAGCCCAGCGGTGAAGTGCTGGAGCATTACGGCGATGTCCTTTTTAAACTCAATGATGTTGCCGGGGCGTTGGAATACTGGAACAAAGCCCTATTGAAGGGTGACGGGTCTGACATGCTTCAAAAAAAGATCAATGATAAAAAATACTACCCCTGATCCATGAACAGATCATCCGGAGCCCGCTTTGTCAGCGCATTGATGATGACCGTCATGCTGATGCTGGTCACCGCATGCGGGACATCACGCAAACTGAGCAAGGATCCCCTGAAAGAGGAGGGTGCCGAATACCTTCTGCAAAAGATGAAGGCGCATGAAACGAAATTTGAGTGGTACTCCGCTAAATTTTCTGCTGAATATGAAGGCGATCGCAGTGATGCTTCATTCAGCGGGCAACTCAGGATCCGTAAAGACAGCGTCATCTGGATTACCCTTGCCCCGTTACTTGGCATTGAGGCCATCCGGATCATGATCACCCCCGATTCGGTGAAAATGATCAACCGGTTGAATGACACCTATTTTCTTGGAAATCACGATTATATTAACAGACAGCTCAACACTGACCTTGATTTTGACATGATCCAGTCCCTGTTGACCGGGAATGATTTCCATCACTATGACCAGGAAAAGTTCAGGGCATCGGCAGAGAGGCAGGAATATAAACTGGCCACCAGTGAACGACGGAAACTGAAAAAATTCAGCAAACAGTCTCATGGGGAGACAAAGGTTTTTATCCATCTCCTTTGGCTGGACCCTGACCATTTCAGGATTACCCGTGCCGAGATGAAAGAAGCTGGAAAAGAGAACCTTAAACTGGAATCGGTTTACAGGAAATTTGTCCGGGTAGATTCTCAAATGGTTCCCGGTGAAGCGGAATTCGATATCCGGGCAGGGAGCAATATTCACGTGAAGGCGGAATTTTCAAGGATTTCCATTGACTCACCACAGCAATTTCCTTTCAGAATTCCTGCGAATTTCAATCCGGTTCAATAATCCGGCAACACCATGATCATGAACTGTATCCGGCAATGGTTCCCAGTCAGCAGGATTCTGACATGCATGATCTTCATGGGCTGCTGGATGATGCCGGCCATGGCACAACAGGGGAAAAAAAGTGAAAAACTCCGTCAGAACAAAACCAAACTGGAACAGGAGATACGCACCACCGGTGATTTGCTGGAGAAGACCAAGAAAAGCAGGCAAAGTTCCCTGAGTCAGATTAAAATCCTTGACAAACAAATCCGTACCCGGGAAAATCTGATCAGTACAATAAACCAGGAACTGCAACAGGCAGAAGTTCAGTTGATCTATGAATCACTTCAGATCGACAGGATGTCAAAACGCCTGAAATTACTGCGAAACGAGTATGCACAGATTGTCAGGCAATCGTATCGCCTTACCCGGGGACAGAGTAAGCTGATGTTTCTTTTTTCATCCAAAGATTTTAATGAAGCATACCTGCGGTTGAAATACTACCAGCAACTGGCTTCGTATCGCAGGTCGCAGGCTTCGAGGATTGAAGCTGCTTCCAGGACGTTACGGCTGCACCTGAATGAACTCGAGCTGGTAAAAACCCAGAAACAGGATTTACTGGAAGCAAAGAACCGGGAAAAAACCAGACTTGATCAGGAAAAAAAGCAGAAAGACAAGACGGTTAAAACCTTAGCTTCCCGGGAAAAAGAGTTAATGACGGAATTGAAGAAAAAACAG
>CAYLVY010000005.1:60580-69195 GCA_964387205.1 uncultured Draconibacterium sp. | reverse complement strand
AAATCTGGGTATTGCGGGCGATACGGGCGGAGAAATCGGTAGGCAGGGCGATGGCTTCATCGAGTGCATTGGTATGCAGCGACTGGGTGTGTCCGAGGGCGGCTGCCAACGCTTCGACACAGGTCCTGGCCACGTTATTGAATGGATCCTGTTCGGTGAGGCTCCATCCCGAAGTCTGGGTATGGGTACGGAGCGCCATCGATTTCGGGTTTTTGGGCCCGAATTGTTTCACGATCTTTGCCCAGAGAAGCCTGGCTGCCCTCATTTTAGCAATTTCCATGAAGTGGTTCATGCCTGCTGCCCAGAAAAACGAAAGTCGCGGAGCAAAAGTGTCGACATCCATTCCGGCGTTGATGCCTGCACGCAGGTACTCCAGACCGTCGGCCAGGGTATAAGCCAGTTCGATATCTGCTGTAGCGCCGGCCTCCTGCATATGATAACCGCTGATGGAGATGGAGTTGAATTTGGGCATATTCCGGGAAGTGAACCCGAAAATATCCGCAATGATCTTCATGGAGGGGCCCGGAGGATAAATATAGGTATTCCTGACCATGAACTCCTTCAGGATATCATTCTGAATCGTACCTGTCAGTTTGGCCATAGGCACACCCTGTTCTTCAGCAGCCACAATGTAAAAGGAGAGAATAGGCAATACCGCGCCGTTCATGGTCATGGAAACAGACATGATGTCGAGCGGGATCTGATCGAAAAGGATCTTCATGTCGAGGATCGAATCGATGGCCACCCCGGCTTTCCCGACATCGCCTACCACCCGCTCATGGTCGGAGTCATAACCCCGGTGGGTAGCCAGGTCGAAGGCAACTGAAAGCCCTTTCTGGCCTGCTTTCAGGTTTCGCCTGTAAAAGGCATTGGACTCTTCGGCAGTGGAAAATCCGGCATACTGACGGATGGTCCATGGACTCATGACATACATCGTGGAATAGGGTCCGCGAAGAAAAGGGGGCAAACCCGCGGCATAGTGCAGGTGTTCCAGCTCTTTCAGGTCATCGGCTCCATAGGCCGGTTTCAGCAGAATTTGTTCGGGGGTGCGCCAGTTTTTTTCATTTCCGTTTTTCCGTTCCCAGGCGGCAAAATCCGGATTCTCCCCTTGAGGGTTTTTCAGATCAACTTTTGAAAAATCGGGTCTCATCTTATTTCAGTTCAGATTAGCATTGGTTATAAGGATACGCCGAACACAAAAAACAGATTTCCTGCTTTTGGATTGGCGATGGCAGAAAATTGCACGGGAAGGCAGTAACCTGAGGTGACAGGGATCTCCTTACGGGCAGTAAATCCGGCATTAATAATCCCTCCGTCAGGCTGGTACCAGGAACTACCGAAAGGGGTGGCACCGGCAAAGGGCCGGATGGTCACATCAAATTTTTTAATCGTAAACTCATACGCAAGTTCAAGGTAGGTGGAGAAATTGTTCTTCTCGCCTGAACCATAAACCCCGGTGGTGTCCCTGTTTTTATCATCCCCGTAAAACAAGGTACTTATCATGAGTTGCAGGGGAACTCTTTCGGTTCCGTTAAAGGTCAGGTTCGCCTCCAGGGTATGGCCGGTGGTGCTGTTACGGTAATTGAAAAAATCGTTCCCTTCATTGGGACTGAGCCCGTCAGGAATGAACATATCGATCAGGGAGAGCGTGAACCATCTGTAGGTATAAGAAATTACAAAATCGGTTTCGGTATATGGCCCAGATTCTGTCAGCACGGAATCATTTACCTGAATGGAATGACCTGTAAAAGCGTAAGATCCCCAAAGGCCGACGTTAAGACCTTTCCACGAGAGGGTAAGGTTTGGCTGGATGGCAGGTGAATTGCCGAAATCCATTCCCCGCCATATATAGCGGCTCATGACATCGGCACCAAAGCAAAGGGATACTCCTTCATCCTCCTCCCGGACAGGTTCGGGTGGTTTTACTTCCTGACCGTGAACATACAGCAAAGGAAACAATATCAGCAAAATAAATAATTTGAGACCCGATTTCTTCATCCGTAGAATTTTATAAGATGAGCGCCCTCTCCAGTTCAGCATGTCTGAATGGTTTGCTTATGTAATCATCCATCCCGGCTTCTTCGCATCGCTGCCTGTCTTCGATGGTGGAATGCGCCGTGAGTGCTACTATCTTGACCCTTTTACGGTCGATGCCATGGAGGAAATTTTCCTGCTCCATTTTTCTTATCAGACGAGTGGCCTCGATGCCATCCATTTCAGGCATTTCCAGGTCCATCAGCACGAGATCATAGGATTTCTGCCTTGCTCTTTCCAGCGCTTCAAATCCGTTTTCGGCCAGGTCAACCTGATGTCCAAAATTCTCCAGCGTCTTCATGGCCACTTTTTGGTTGATCTTGTTATCTTCGGCAAGCAGGATCTGCAACATCGGCTGTGAACGCAATCTCATCCTGTTGGAGTATTTCTCGATCACGCGAAGCAATTCCTCCGGCTGGAAAGGCTTGGCGATGTAATCATCCATGCCGGCAGAGAGAAAACGTTCGCGGTCACCTTCCACCGCGTAGGCCGTGAAAGCCACAATGATGGCTGGTTTTCGCTTATTCTCCGCCTTTTCGATCAACCTGATCCGCTCGGTGGCTTCCAATCCGTCCATTACCGGCATGCGAATATCCATGAGGATTATGTCATATTGCTTTTCCGAAACCGACTTGACCGCTAGTTTTCCATTGCCTACTATCTCCAGGTTCAGATAACCATGTTTGTTGAGTGAAGTGGCAGCCACCCTTTGGTTGATAAAATCGTCCTCGACCAGAAGGATGGAAATATTCTTCAGTTCCGCTTTCTGACTTTCAGAGGCCATTCTCCTGATTTCCTCCTCACTCAGTTTTTCAAATTCGGCGGTAAACCAGAAGGTACTGCCATCGCCCTCCTTGCTGGTCACCCCGATGGTCCCGCCCATCATACACGCCAGGTCCTTGGAGATTTTAAGTCCCAGCCCGCTTCCTCCGTATTTCCGGCTGATGGAGGCGTCGGTTTGCGAGAATTCTTTGAACAATTTTGCCCTATCGGCTTCCGAGATTCCAATGCCGGTGTCGGTGACACTGAATTTCAACAGTACCTTTTGCTCCTCGGTTTTGACCATGTCTGTACTGATGGTAACGGAACCTTCATTGGTGAATTTGATCGCGTTGTTGGTCAGATTGATGATGATCTGTTTCAGCCGCATGGGGTCGCCTTTCACCTGATGGGGAACATTGGGGGCAACGCTGTAGAGGAGTTTCAATCCCTTTGACTCTGCCCTGACCAGCAGTATCTTGGTGACTTCTTCGACTTGTTGCGACACGTTGAAAAGGATGTGTTCCAGCTCTACCTGTCCTGCTTCGATTTTGGAGAAATCGAGAATATCATTGATGATATTGAGCAGGTTGTTTCCGGAAAGCTCGATGATGTCCACATATTCCCTCTGTTCATCGGAGAGCGGGGTCTCCTTAAGGATATTGGTCATGCCAATCACTCCGTTCATCGGGGTACGTATCTCATGGCTCATGTTGGCCAGAAATGCGGATTTGGCGCGGCTTTCCCTGACGGCAATCTCCTTGGCGGTTTCGAGGGCAACCTCCATCTCCCTACGTTCCCTGATCTCCTCCTCCAGTTGCTCTGTTCGGTTCCTGATAATATCCTCCAGATGTGATTTATATTGCTCCAGTTTATGTTCGGCCTGACGCCTCTCCTGTATCTCCTTTTCCAGCATACCGGTATGTTTGTAATGCATCCTGCGGATGACGATAAAGAAGGGGGTCACGATCAACAAAAAGAATACAGCATAAACCCACACAATCCGTATCTCTTTCAGAATGGTTTGCCGGACAAAAGAAATCTCCATATCGGCGCCGGCCAAATAGCGCTGACCGCCTGGTGATGTCATGCAAACGATGGCGCTTCTGAAATTTCCCCAACGGTCCTGGGATGACTCCAGCACAGGTTTGTCCCTGTTGCACGCGTCGAGAAACTCCGGTGTGGCTTCAGGATAATCCTGCCAATAGGCAGGAAGGTTATTGGTTTTGCGTTCCGTTTCATCGGCACTGGAGGAGGTGAAAAAAATTTTTCCCTGGTATACTTTGGCGGTGTAAACATAGGTGAGACCCAGGTCGGAAGCATAATCGGTCATCAGCCTGATATTATTCCTGTTGACCGAATCGGGCACAGCTTCCGGAGAAACAGCCATATCGTGAAAATCTTCCGGTAAAACATACCGGACACTTTTGGCAGCATTTACAAGTTTAGCATCGATCTCTCCCATGATCCGGTCACGGGTGATCAGGGCCAGGAGAATCGTGAATAATGCAACGCCAATAACATAGATAACCAGTGGGATAATGAACGGACGGATGGAAAATTTAATTTTTCGCATACTGATTAAAGTTAAGGGGTCAGAATCCTTGTCAATTCCTGGACATCCAGTGGTTTATTGATATAATGGTTCATACCGGCGTTGTAGAACCGGGTGCGGTCATCTTCAAAGGCATTGGCCGTAAAGGCGATAATAATCACCCGGTTTTCTGGTGGAACATTCCTCTCCTCTTCAATCTTTCGGATCCGTATGGTGGCTTCAATGCCATCCATCACAGGCATCATAATATCCATGAGTACGTAGTCGTATGTGTTTCTGGTAAACATCTCCACGCCTATCTGTCCGTTGACGGCAATCTCTGCGGTGTACCCGAGTCTCGACAAAGTTATCTGTGCTAACCGTCGGTTGATCGGATCATCTTCAACCACCAGCCAGGATTTTACTCTTGGTGTCATTTGTTCCCCTTCAGGGGATTTTAAAGGATCAGTCATAATCAGGTTTTAACTCATGATCCTGAAATACTTAGATATTGATGAAATCGCTGCAGCGTGGCCAGAAGATCACTCCTCACATGGATGAATTCCCCAACTCCGGCGGCAGTAAAAGCTTCGATATGCTCTTTGGGATAACCAGCCACTACGACCATCGGCATCTTACCTGCCTGCCGGAATCCCAGAAGGATATCAGGAACAAGCACCGGATACTCCTCATCGGAACTGCAGATTACCACGATCCCGGCCCCGGAGGCCAGTGCGGCCGCAACACCGTCGGCAGCGGTGGCAAATCCCGGATTATCGATAATTTCGTAACCTGCACATCCCAGGAAATTGGTGGCAAAACCGGCCCTGGCCCTCAGCATGGCAAGGTTGCCCATGGTGAGTAAAAATACGGATGGCCGTTTGTTTCCGGACTTCACATGCCTTTCAGTGGCTATCCTGATTGTTTCGAAAGAGGAAGCAGCCCTGAACGGGGGAACATGCGGAACTGCCCCATCCATCGCAGGGTCAGATCCTGAAGGTATTGTATCCGAACCCAATGTTTCCTGCAGGTTTGGAAACTGGTTGGTTCCTAAAAGGATAAGCCGTCTTCTGGCGATGTCTTCTTCCTTCTTTTTCCTGCTTAGCGCTACTTCCTGCCGGATAAAGCCCGAATCGATGCACTGAAGCAATCCACCCATCGACTCCACCTTTTTAAACAAATCCCAGGCATGAGTGGCAAGGGTATGGGTAAGTTTTTCGATATAGTATGAACCTGCCGATGGATCGATAATTTTGTCGAGATAGGCCTCTTCCTTCAGCACCAGTTGCTGATTCCTGGCGATGCGCAGGGAAAAGGTGTCCGTGACACCGGCGGCCGGATTAAAGGGGTCGATCGTAACCGAATCTGCATTGCCCAGGATTGACGACATACCTTCGGTTGTTGTCCTGAGCATGTTCACATAAGGATCGTACATCGATTTGTTCCACTTCGCGGTACCTGAATGCAGAAAAACCCTGCAACTTTTGGGCAGTGTCGGTGCAAACGGCTCCACCATCCGGGCCCACAGCCAGCGGGCTGCCCGCAACTTGGCTATCTCCAAAAAATAATTGGGGCCGGTAGCAAAGGAAATCTGCATATAAGGCGCCACCTGATCGACGCTAAAGCCCTTATCGGTAAATCCCGCGAGGTATTCACAGGCAGAAGCAAGCCCGAAAGCCAATTCCTGAACAAGTGTGGAACCAGCATTCTGAAACAAGCCGGCATTGATGGTAATGGCCCGGAAGGAAGGCAACTTGTTCGCGATAGTCTCCAGCAGATAGGCCCCCTCCTCGAGGTTCTGCTGCCAGGTCTGATAAAATTTCCCGTGCAGGAGCAGATATCCTGCCGGATCAAAATTGATCGAACCCCTGACCAGTTCCCGGCCGGTGCCCCTGTGCATCAGTTCATAAATAAACAATTCGAGGGTGAGTGGGTAAGATAGACCAGAGATAAAATTGACCTCCGTTTTTTCAATATCCAGCCCGGAAAGGGCTTCCGACATCTGCTTATGGGTATTGATCTTTCCGGCACGAATGCCGACTCCATTCACCCCTTTTACGGTAGCCTCCCGGATCTGCCTGTTGATTTCCGAAGGTTCCTCTTCAGTGAAATCCTGACGGATGATCCAATCATTGCGCTGTGAACGCGATCCCCGGATATAAGGTGTTTCACCGGGAACGGCCCCGGACGTTTCAAGCCCTGCCATATCTTCTTCCCGGTAATAGGGACGGACCTCAAAACCCTCATCAGGAAACCAGATAAGTTTTTTCTGGTAATCCGCCCCTTTCAGGTCGGTGATGATGCGTTGTTCCCACTCTTCGGTCGAAACCGGGGGAAATTCCGAAAATAATTTCCCTTGTTCGTGCTGATCCATGTTGTGTTCGTTAATTTTGCAGTTAGTATGTACAAGTGAAGATGTCTGTTGACACCTGCTAAAGTAACGCAAATTTACAGAATTCGTTAACTTCACAAAAAAAAACATGATAGTGGCAATCAGCGGTGCCAGCGGGTTTATCGGACGTTCGCTGGCGCAGAAACTCAGACAGCGGGATTGGGAAATCAGAAACATCTCCAGAAGTGATATCGGGGAAGCCGCGGGAATCGCACTGGAGCAAAAAATCAGGGATTCCGATATCGTCATCAATCTTGCCGGCGCACCTGTAAGCCGGAAATGGACACCAGCTTACAAGAAGGAGATCATGGAAAGCAGGATCCGAACGACGACAAGGATTGTGGAAGCAATAAACCGAAGGGAAAACCGGTTAAAGGTGTTTATATCAGCCTCTGCTATTGGCATCTACGACTCCACCGGGGAGCATACCGAAGCGAGTGAACAGTTTGCCGACTCCTTTCTGGCCAGGGTTTGTCAGGAATGGGAGAAAGCGGCAATGCAAGCCACAGCAACAGACCGACGGGTCATTTTGCGGATTGGCGTGGTGCTGGGTAAAAATGGCGGTGCCCTCGCGAAACTGGAACGCCCTTTCCGGATGGGATTCGGTGGCAGGTTAGGATCAGGGGAACAATCCTTTTCATATATCCACCTCCATGATCTGCTGGAAGCTGTTTTGTTTTCAATTGAAAATGAAAATCTGGAGGGGGTGGTCAATGCGGTTTCTCCCCACCCCTCGTATAACTGGGAATTTACCGAAAAGCTGGGAAAAATATTCGGGCAACCGGCCTTTTTCATGGTACCGGCCTTCGCACTGAAAGTCGCTCTGGGCGAAGGGGCTCAAGTGCTGCTGGAAGGACAGAAGGTGCTACCGGAGAAATTGCTGAAATCGGGATTTGTCTTCAGGTTCCCAACTATTCAGAATGCCCTGAGGGATATTTTCAGTTGATTATGGTCATCTCCCTCACGAGATGACCGTTCCCGTATAGCTTGTCAATTACGAACAAACAGTAACGGATATCAAGGGCAATATTACGGCATTGTTCCGGATCGTAGTGAAGATCGCTCAGTGTTCCCTCCCAGTTCCGGTCGAAATTAATTCCGATAAGGTGACCCTCGGCATTCAGGACCGGGCTGCCGGAATTACCTCCGGTTGTATGATTGCTCGCTGTAAATGCAACATGAAGGCGACCGTCCTTATCGGCATAAGGGCCATAATCCTTTGACTCATGCAGGCGCTTCAACCGGGGATCCACATGATAATCATATACGGTGGTGTCTTCCTTCTGCATCACACCTTCGAGCGTTGTAAAATGAAAATATTGCACGGCATCAGCCGGACGGTAATCATCCACTTTCCCGAAAGCAACCCTTAAGGTGCCGTTGGCATCGGGGTACAACACCTTCTGCTGGTCCATTTCCATCTGCCCGGCCATATAGATGCGCTGCAGACTGTCTATTCTTCCCGAAAACCGCTGAATACCGGGAAGAATTCTTGTTTCCCAGTGAGCATACATCCCATCCATCAACTGATAGACCGGGTCTTTCTTCAGGAAACCGGCGCGTGAGGGTTTCAGCTCCGTGAGCAGCCTTAACATCCGGGAAGAATCGGTAAAAATGGATTTATCGAAGACCCTGCGGCTGTATATTTGAAAATTCCCGGCGTTTTCGTCAGCCACTTTGTCAATGACCGCAGGTCGAAAGGCATCGTCCATTCCTGCATGCATCCGGCTAAGCATAACTGCCATAACCTTTTCGTCGATGGCAGCATTCCAGTTTTTGTAAAAGTCGGCAGCGCTACGGCGAACAGATGACAGCACTTTAGACCATTCCTCCGGATTGTGCTTTTTATCTGCCGAAAGCCTGACAAGTTCCCTGAAGCCTGCTGCAAACCGGACC
>CAYLVY010000005.1:0-60492 GCA_964387205.1 uncultured Draconibacterium sp. | reverse complement strand
GGCAAGAAATTGCCCCTCCTCTGCTTTTTTTATGTCAATCGCATTGGCACGCCGGATTCCTCTTGACTCACCGATCATCTTCTTCCAGAAATTGGCAATCCCGTTTGCCTTGGCAGTGTACTGAATGCGTACCTGACGGCTCTCCTCCATGGCCGTCTTCATAATATCGAGCCTCAACTGCCGTAAACCGATCCTCAGCGGATTCTCCTGATTGGCAAGAAAATCTACTCCGGCGGAGGTGAGATATTCACGGGTCGTACCCGGATATCCGAATACAAAGGTGAAGTCACCCTTATCATAGCCTTTCAGCGAGACCGGCAGGTGCTTCCTGGGGATATACGGCACGTTGTCCCTGGAATAAGCAGCCGGTTTGTTATCTGATCCTGCATATATGCGAAACACAGAGAAATCACCCGTATGGCGGGGCCACATCCAGTTATCGGTATCACCTCCAAACTGACCGATACTATTGGGAGGTGCCCCCACGAGTCGGACATCTTTAAACACTTCATTTACAATTAAATAATATTGGTTCCCATAATAAAATGGACGTATCCTGGCTTCGTAATGGGTCTCCCTGACAGCCTCTTTTTCGATCGCCTCTATGTTTTGCCGGATAAGGACATTGCGTTGCAACTGGTTCATTTCGCCGGTAACCCCCTTCAGCACCTGATCGGTTACTTCTTCCATTCTGACCAGCAGGGTGACCGTAGTACCCTGACAGGGCAGTTCATCGGCCATCGTTGGGGCCCAAAACCCATTGGCAAGATAGTCGTTCTCCAGGGAACTGAGCCGCTGTATGGCGCCCAATCCGCAATGGTGGTTGGTCAGGATCAAACCTTTCTGTGATACGATTTCGGCGGTACAACCCCCACCGAATAAGACGATAGCGTCCTTCAGGCTGGAGTGGTTGATGCTGTATATATCATCAGCAGAAAGTCTCAGGCCCATCTCTTTCATCTTACCGAAAGCGGTTTGCTCGAGCAGCATCGGGATATACATCCCCTCATCGGCCACCAGTAATTTTCCGGAAGCCAGCAGGATCATCATAACAATCGTTAGTCTTTTCATATCCGGGCGGGTTGAAAACGTAAATAAAATATCTTTTTTCCGAGTTCGAGCCATCTGACCTCGTAATAAGTGCGGATCAGCGCCACCTCTTCTGTTGTTTCCGATCCGTAGAGATCGCTGGTATGCCAAAGAAGTTGGTGGCCTTCCTCCGCGATCACCTGCATGGTATATTGGAAAAAGGGCTCATCATCGGTTTTCAGATGAATGATCCCGTTTTCACGGAGCACCTTTCTGTAGCGGTCGATGAAAATGGAAGAGGTGAGCCGAAGGCGCTCTTTCCGGGGCTGCGGGTCGGGAAAAGTGATCCAGATTTCGCTTAATTCTCCCTCCCCGAACACTTTGAGGATGTGATCCACGCGGGTACGCAGGAACGCAACATTCGGAAGGTGCTTCTCTTCAACCCACTTACATCCTCTCCACAGCCTTGCTCCCTTGAGATCGATGCCGATATAATTATTTTCCGGATGCAGTTCCGCAAGTCCCACGGTATATTCTCCTTTACCGCACCCCAGTTCGGCAATGAGTGGATTTGAGTTCCTGAAAAAATCATGAACCCAACGGGATTTCAATGTAAACCCATGATCCAGTTGGAGATAGGTTGGTTGAAAAAGAAATGGAAAATTAAGATTCTCCTGAAAATGGATCAGCTTCTTTTTACCCACCGGCAGATTTATTTGATGAGCAACCAGGCTCCCGGAAAATCATCCGACCGGGCTAAATCCAGTTCCCGAAGTGCCTCCTGCCGGTTGTTGCTGACAGCGATTGCGACCCGGTACAAACCGCCTTTCGATTGATCATATATACCGGCCCGATGACCTTCCTGCTGCAGTTCTTCAGCCAGTTTGCCGGCATTCTCCTGAAACCTGAAGGCACCAACGATGACGGCAAACCGGCCGGTAAGATCAGGTTCCGCTTCCGGAATGGTCTCTTCGGCAGCATAAGGGGTTTCAGTTTTTATCGCGGCATCGAAATTCTCAGCCTGACGAAGTAGTACCGGCGTATCAGCCACGACGTGCAGGTGAACTGAAGCAGACTCTTTTTTCTCCACCAGGGATGAAGCAGAAAATCTGGCCAGGACATTGCCAAGGACTCCGGCATTGCTGGCATATTTCGACGGAAGCCGGTCAAAATGGGCCATGGTAAAAAGGAGAGCAACACCCAGCGGAAGCGACCAAACCGCAGCCCGGCGCACCCAGGTCGGGATAATGCGACGGCTAACCGCGGAGGGTTTCCTGTTAAATTTCCGTGGATCGGGGATTACCATCTTCTTTCGGTCAACCGGGGGTGCAATAAAGGTTGTCAAGCCGAATGAATCGGTCAGTAAATTGGTATTCCTTTGTTGTTCAAACTGAATATTACCTTCATGGCCGGAGTATAGCCGGCCGACTCCCGGGAACCAGAGTGACTCGCCGGCCTGCAGGATCCTTATGGCCTCGGTTGCCTGTTCACTGATAAAAGACATGGCCTCTGCATAGGATATTCCGTGCTGCACAGAAAGATGGCTGGCCAGCAACCCGTCATTATGGCGCAGGTTAACATTAAACAAAAGTTGCTTGGAAGGGGGATGAAAAGTATGATGGACCGGATCGATCCGGGCTGGCTGATAATTGCCGATGAAACCTCCGAATCCGGGAATTATCACACAATCATGATCTTCCAGAAGCCCTGCTAAAGAATTCCTGATCTCCATACCTCAACCTTTTGAACCCGCTAAGATAGAAAAAAGTTCGCAACTCACGGCATCTCCTTTGGAATTTTGAGCAGATCTTCCGGAATGTCGATGGCAATGTTATCAATGTCTGTCTGCCCGGTAAAGATACTAAATCCATTGTAGAGCCACCGGAGTTGTTCCAGCGACTCGGCTGCTTCAGGTGGTGCCACCGGCAGTTCCGTGATCCGGCGAAGTACATCGCCGCGGTATCCATAGATTCCGATATGTTTATAATATGGAACGCCGTTCAGCCACTCATGAACCGCCATGTTCCGGGCATAAGGAATAGCTGAGCGACTGAAATACAATGCTTTCTCCTCGAAATCGATAACTACTTTGACGACGTTGGGGTCGGTGAGCATCTCCGGTTTGTCTATCCGCTTCACAAGCGTTGCCACTTCAGGGTTGCGGGTTTGCATCAGTTCTGTCAGTTGGGTGATCTGCAGGGGTGAAATGAAAGGTTCATCACCCTGGATATTGACAACGGCATCGAATGAACAACCTTCGGAGACCAGGGCGTCGGCAACTTCCCGGCAGCGTTCTGTTCCGCTGCGATGATTCGTGGAAGTCATCATCACCTCACCTTGGAATGACCGTACATGGTTAAAAATTGCCTGGTGATCGGTGGCCACGATTACGCGGCGCAATCCCTGACATTGCCGTGCCTGCTCATAAACCCGCCGGATCATGGTCTTGCCGTTGATCATGATCAATGGTTTACCCGGGAACCTGGTTGAGTCATACCGGGCAGGTATGATGCCGATGATTTTCATAAGGCAGGTATCAGAACAGTCCGTGTAACTGGGCGTTGATTTTCTCGATCACGAGCCCCAGGTCTTCAGGATTTTCATTGACCTTCAGTGTATCGGCATCCACAATAAGCAGTTTGCCCGACTGATAGCCGCTAATCCATTCTTCATAGCGTTCGTTGAGGTTTTTGAGGTAATCGAGCCGGATGCTGTTTTCATATTCCCTGCCGCGTTTCTGTATCTGGCTGACCAGGGTTGGCACGCTGGCGCGGAGGTAAATAAGGAGGTCGGGAGGTTGTAAAAATTTACTCATGAGGTCGAAGAGGCTCCGGTAATTGTTAAAATCACGGGTACTCATGAGATTCATGGCATGGAGGTTCGGGGCAAAGATAAATGCATCTTCGTATATCGTCCTGTCCTGGACAACAGATTCTCCGGAATCCCTGATTTCAATGACCTGGCGGAACCGGCTGTTCAGAAAATATATCTGAAGGTTGAATGACCAGCGGAGCATATCCTCATAAAAACTGTTCAGATAAGGATTAGTGTCCACGTCTTCATAATGAGGGCGCCAGCCAAAATGTTTGGCCAGCAGGCCGGACAGGGTCGTTTTTCCGGATCCAATATTACCGGCAATGGCGATGTGCATGGCTGAAATTTTGATTTCAAAGGTATAAAAAGGAATTAACCCTCTGAGGCTATCGCCATGATTTCATCCACATATTTTCTTTCATTATACAGACGGGGAACCTTGTTTTGTCCTCCGAGTTTCCCCCGTTGTCTCATCCAGCGATAAAAGGTATTGGGAGGAACCACCCTCACGACAGGTTCGGTGAGCATGAGGTCGTGGTATCTTTTGGCTTCGTAATCAGAATTCAGTGATTTTAGCGCAGTATCGAGGGCACTGGTAAAATACGACAGGTCTGCAGGCGGTTTCTCAAATTCGATGATCCATTCGTGAGCACCCCGTGATTGTCCGGTAAGGAAGATGGGTGCCGCGGTATATTCCGACACCACGGCGTTGCTCCTGTTGCAGGCAATGGCCAGCGCTTTTTCGGCATTTTCGATGATCACCTCCTCCCCGAATGCGTTGATAAAGTGTCGGGTACGGCCGGAAATTCTGATTCTGTAAGGATCAACAGAGGTGAAAATCACCGTATCCCCGATCAGATATCGCCATAATCCTGCATTGGTCGTGATCACCATTGCATAGCTGACGCCGGTTTGAACCTGATCGAGCGTGATTGTTTCCGGATACTCCCGACCGACCTGTTCGGGGGGTATGAATTCGTAATAGATTCCGTAATCCAGCATCAGCAGCATATCGTTGGCCCTGTCCCGGTCCTGGATACCGAAAAAACCCTCTGAGGCGTTGTACGTTTCCAGGTAATTCACTGAATCTGACGGAAGTATTTTGTGAAACTGATCGCGGTACGGGAGAAAGCTTACCCCGCCATGGATGAAGAGTTCAAAGTTCGGCCATACTTCCAGAATGTTATCCTTGCCGGAGAGTTCGAGCACCCTTTTAAAAAGCAGCAGGGTCCAGGAGGGGACCCCGGATATATTGGTCACATCATGCTGCATGGTCTCCGAGGCCATCATTTCAATTTTGCTTTCCCAGTCATCCATCAGGGCTATGGAAAGATTGGGGGTCCGGAGGAACTCGACCCATCCCGGCAGGTTCTGGATGAGAATAGCCGAAAGGTCTCCCTGATAATAGACTTCATTGTTCACCTCCAGTATCTGATGGCTTCCGCCCATTGCGATTGCCTTACCGGCAAACAGCCGGGTATCATCGTGCATATTGCAATAAATGGACAGAAGATCCTTGCCCCCCTTAAAATGGCACTCCTCCAGCGCCTCCTGGCTGACGGGGATAAACTTGCTTTTATCGTTGGTTGTCCCCGATGACTTGGCAAACCATTTGATCTCGGTCGGCCAGCATATATTCTGCTCCCCCCGTCTTAACCGCTCCACCGCTGGTTTATGGGACTCATAATCCTGAACAGGGATCCGGGCAGCAAACTGGGCCGGTGAATTCAGCGTTTTAAAATCGTACTCTTTGCCCCATTCTGTATTGCGGGCTGTGGTCAGCAATTTCTTCAGCAGTTCGGTCTGTACTTCATTGGGATATTTAATAAAGAGTTCGATCTGGTGGATCCGTTTCTTCATCACCCAGGAAATAACGGAATTAATCAGGGCCATGGCAGGGATGGTAAGTTAGGTTATTCAAAGATAAGGAGTATTTTCATATTTGCATTAACTATTTACGTTGATTCAATGAATTATCTGTCTTTGAAAGGGTGTTAAGTTATTTTTAAAGAAATACTTTGGAAAAAGGATGAATTGTTGTATGTTTGCAATCCCTAACATGGTTTTTCTTTGTCAGGGTAACGATTTATGATAAAGAAAACTATCAATATATAATACTTATAACCGGAAAACATAACGATCAAAACAGTAAAAACCGTATAAACCACTCTTAAAAATCAACATTCATGACACCAATCACTTTGTATATCGTTGAGGATGAACTGCTCATAGCCAACGATCTGAAGAAAAACCTGACGAACCACGGATACCATGTATTAGGCATGGAGATCAAGGCAGAAAAAGCTATCCAGGACATTGCCAGTCTAAAAGAGGCCAACAAAGAACCGGATATCGTTATCATGGATGTTACGCTGGCCGGAAAGATGGACGGGATTGAAGCAGCCAAGATCATCACCGAGAATTACAGCTGTGGTATCATTTTCCTCACCAGCATGGATAAGAGTGAAATGTTCAACAAATCATTTTCTGTCAAACCTTATGCCTATCTGTTTAAGCCGGTTGATTTTGATCAGATTAAAGCTGCCATTGAAGTGGCAAATTACCAGAGGAATCTTGAGATTACCAATGAACGCATCATTGCTGAGCTGAAGAACGAGATTGAGCAACGCAAGAAAGCAGAAAAAGAGCGCAACCAGCGTTTACAGGAAAGAATCCGCGCCGAACAGAAGGTCAACCAGCTTTTGAAACAAAAACATCATATGGAGATCGACCTTATCAATCGCGAACTTTCGACTTCATCCATTTTTATCTCCCAAAAGAATAAAATTATCGGGCTGATCAGGAAAGACATTAACCGGCTCATGAAGAACGATCGGCACATCACCAAAACCGATGTGGCTACCGTTCTGAAGACCATCGATGAGAATATCAAATTCGATAATGACTGGTACCGGATCAAGGCCCATTTTGAAAAGATCCATCCGGGCTTTTTCGACAGACTCCGCAAGAAGTACCCGCAACTTACACCGAATGACCACAAATTATGCGCACTGCTCCGAATGAACTTAAGCACCAAGGAGATAAGTCACATACTGAAGATTACCGCTCCCAGCACAGAGATCTCCAGGATCAGGTTGAGGAAAAAACTCGAATTACCCAAGGGAATTAACCTCACACAGCATATTTGCGAGATATAAAAAAAACGCGGCGTAAAGCCGCGTTTTTTTTAGAGTTTATCTGCCATCTCGTCACTGATCTCGAGTGTATGAAAGACATTCTGGACGTCATCATCCTCCTCTATCACATCAATCAGTTTCAACACTTTCCGGGTCGCATCCTCATCCAGGGTGACGGTAGTCCTGGGTATCCGTTGAAGTGAAGCGCTCTCAGGTTCAATTTTCAACTGTTCCAGTTTCCTGACCATATTCCCGAAATCTTCCATGGCGGTAGTGATCGTGAAAACTTCCTCATCCAGTGAGATATCTTCGGCCCCGGCGTCGATCAGTTCCATTTCAAACTCATCGCGGTCTATGGTACCTTTAGGTACCTCAAAGATACCTTTCCGGTCGAAAAGATAATTCAGCATTCCGTTTTGTCCCAGTTCTCCGCCATGTTTGTTAAAATACGCCCGGATATTGGATACGGTACGCTGAAGGTTGTCCGTAGTACATTCAACAAAAATAGCCACACCGTGAGGCCCCTTGCCTTCGTAGGTTGTCTCCATCAGGGCTGCGGCATCCTTATCGGATCCTTTGCTGATTGCCCGTTGAATGGTTTCTTTCGGCATGGAAGCACCTTTGGCGTTGGCAATGGCCAGCCTCAGCCTTGGATTGCCATCCGGATCAGGGCCACTCTCCTTGACTGCAATCGTTATATCCTTGATGATCTTCGAAAAGATTTTCGACCGTTTTGCGTCCAATGCGCCCTTTTTCCTTTTAATGGTCGACCATTTGTTGTGACCTGACATATTGCTTCAGTTCTGTGATTAATAATGTAAAAGTATGAATTTTTTTTTTTGCTATCGAAACGAGTGGTAATTTTGAGCCCGCAAACTTACAAAAAAACCTTGGCCCAGGTCACACGCTCCCGGTATTTCATCCTCCTGCTCCTGACAGTTCTTATGGTTTCGATCATCAGGTGCGCCAACCCGGTAAGCCCGTCAGGCGGGCCCAAAGACGAAAATCCGCCTATGGTATTAAGCTGCGAACCTCCCTCCTTTACCCGCAACTTCAAAGAAAACAGCATCAGGATTGACCTGAATGAATTCATCAGCCTTAAAAATCCTACCGGTGAAATTTTCTTTTCCCCTCCACTGATAAGGCTCCCTGAAACCAGGCTCAGAAGCAGATCGTTGATCCTGGAATGGGATGACACCCTGCGCCAGAACACGACCTACAACATCAATTTTGGGAATGCCATCACCGACCTGACAGAGGGGAATACACTGAAAGGTTTCTCTTACGTATTTTCGACGGGACCTTACATCGATTCCCTTTCCCTTGAAGGAGAAGTGGTCACGGCCTACAACCTGCAACCGGTCAAAGAGGTCTTTGTCGGCCTCTATACCCTCACCCAGGATACCTTGCCGGTTGATTCCCTCCCGCTCAGGACCCCGCCCTATTATCTGACCCGTGCCGATGATAAAGGAAAATTTTCGCTTCGCAACCTTGGGGCAGGGCCGTTCAAGATCTTTGCCCTGGCCGACATGAACAGCGATCTCATTTTCAACCAGTTTTCGGAAAAAATTGCCTTTCTCGACAGCCTTGTCACCCCGGAATATCACCCCGTCCCAAAACCCTCAGACTCACTGCCCGGAACGGATTCGACGATCATGATCCATGACACCCTGAACGCTATTCGGGTGAATAAACAACGGTACACCCTCCGTATGTTCGAACAACCCGATACTGTCCAGCGTCTGTTGCGGTATGCCTATAAACATTTCCGGAAAATTGACCTTGTCTTCCGTTTGCCGGTAGAAGATCTGAAAATCACACCATTGAACTTCGACTCCCTCTCCCGATGGAGCATGATCGAATACTCCCCAAAAGCCGACACCCTTGCACTCTGGCTTACGGGTACGAAGACCGACTCTCTGACGATAAAAATTCAGGCAAGAAATATGCCTGCCGACACATTGGAACTGACTCAGGAACGCACGGAACAAAGAGGACGTAAAGAGGAAAAAGTAAAGACCGATGATCTGAAACTGATCAAACCATCCGGTGGCTTCAGTCTGAACCAATTTCGTGACACCCTGATGCTGGCCTGGTCATCCCCCATCCTGCACGGCGAACTTACCGCCATCATGGTCGCCGATGGGAAAGACACCCTGCCGGCCGCTGCCATCTACCGCGATTCCATCCGTCGCACCATGTATATCAGCCATCCCTGGAAAGAGGATGGCTCCTATACCCTGATCATCCCCGATTCTGTTTTTACCGGTTTGACGGGTATCCAGAAGGACTCGGTGATCCTCTCTTTCAGGACACGCGCTGAGCGCGATTTTGGAAACCTCCTTTTAAAAGCCGCCCTGCCGGAATGGGATGGACAATACCTGATACAACTGCTCAACGAGCAGGAGGACAAATTATTTGAGCAACAGGTTCTGAACACCGGCGGGGAACTTCACTTCCGATATCTTGTACCGGGAAAATATAAAATTAAGGCCATCAGGGACCGGAACCGGAACTTCAGGTGGGACACAGGCAACTATTACCTCTCCCTTCAGCCGGAAGAGGTGCTTTACTATCCCGGTATCATTGAGATCCGTGCAAACTGGGATGTGGAAGAGAAATGGGATTAACCCATCGCACACTGGTTAATGCAATCGATTACATTAGTAAGTGCTTGGGTGCGAAGCGAATAAAGAATCATCTTACCATCACGCCTGGACTCTAACAATCCCTTGTTTTTCAGAATATTGAGATGATGCGAAGCCGATGCCTGCTCGATTCCCAAATGTTCATATATCTCCGTTACGGTTAGCCGCTGATTATCGGTGAGCAGTTCGATGATGGCGATTCTCATTGGGTGGGCCATCGCACGGAGACGGCTTGCAGCCATTTCCAGTTTCTGCAGGTCAAGTTGGCTTTTTCGTTTCATGATTGGTTAAGTATATTCAGCCAACAAAGATATGAAATGTATACGAACAATATATATAAATATCTGATTTTATTTTCGGAAAAGTGAAGAAAAAGTAAACTTTTTCCCATCAAACAGTCCCTTATCACTTAATTTCAGTTCAGGAATCACCAGCAACGCCATAAAGGAGAGGGTCATATAGGGTGCAGACAGTTTGATACCGGTCCGGCGGGCGAGTTTATCCATTTTATCGTATAGGGAGGCCACTGCAAAACCGTCGTCACCAGTCATGATACCTGCAACCGGCAGTGGGAGTATCTCTTTTACCTCACCGTCTGCAAGGGAAATTCCTCCTTTATGCTCCACAATCAGATTGATGGCTTCTGCAATAGATGCATCATCGACGCCTGCGGCTACGATATTGTGGCTGTCATGAGCCACACAGGAGGCAATTGCCCCTCTCTGCATACCTGTATTGAAAATAAAACCAATGGCAGGTGGTACCGGCTGATACCGGTTCATTACGACCAGTTTGATCACATTCTGCTCAGGGTCGGCAACCACAAATCCATCCCTGATCTTTGGTTTCACCACTCTTTCCGCGGTGATAAGCTGGCCGTCGAAAGCTTCAATGACCCTGAGGTCTCCCTCGTGAGCAGGGACCTGAAGGTCTTCGGGGAGTATCCTTCCGGCATTGAAAAGGTTCACTTCCGGGACCACCACGGATGAAATCAGGCTCACCCCGTTTTCAGCAACCTTTTGGCCCTTGACAAATGTCTGCAGCACCTGAAAGGAACGCAGATCGCCTACGACAATAAAATCGGCGGAATCACCGGTTTGGAGCAAGCCCGAATCCAGGCCATAGTGGCGTACGGGGTTAAGGGTACAGCACCGGAGTACATTCATGGGGTCGAGATCCAGATGGAGTGCCCGCTTTACTTCCGTGTTGATATGCCCCTCCAGCAGATCATTCGGATGCTTATCGTCGGAACAGAGCATTACCATTTCGGGAGCTTCATCGATCAGTGGCCAAAGGGCTTCAAAGTTCCTGGCCGCGCTACCCTCCCGCAGCAGAATTTTCATACCGAGGGCAATTTTTTCCCGGGCTTCCTCGATGGTAAAGCATTCATGATCCGTAGAAATTCCTGCCCCGACATACTTTTCGGCATCGGCGCCTGTCACCCCTGGCGCATGTCCATCGACCGGTTTACCTGCTTTCCTGGCAAGTTCCAGTTTCGCTATCACCTCAGGGTCGCCAAAAAGAACCCCGGGAAAGTTCATCATCTCCGATAAATATTTTATCTCGGGTTTTTCGAGCAATATCTTCACCTCTTCCACCCCCAGCACGGCGCCGGCCGTTTCGAAAGGAGTTGCAGGCACGCAGGAAGGAGCCCCGAAGTAGAACCGGAATGGCACTTTGGCTCCATTTTCGATCATGTATTCCACACCCGGGATCCCGAGAACATTGGCGATTTCGTGCGGATCGGAGACGGTGGCCACCGTACCATGGATCACTGCAAGGCGCGCAAACTCGGAAGGGACCAGCATGGAGCTTTCGATATGAATATGGGCATCGATCAACCCGGGCAGGATAAAGACGCCTGATGAGACCGGTTCTTCCCGGATTCCAGCGATGGTACCGTTTTTCACGATAACTGTTCCGGGAAAGATCCTTCCGGCCACCACATCTACAATATTGCCGCTCAATTCAAAATGTTCTTCCATCATAAGCTTATGATTAAGGTTAATGGATCCCCGGGAGGGCTTTGGCTGCCAGTTGTCCGCAGGCTGCATCAATATCGGCCCCTTTGCTCGAACGCATGTTGACAATAAGGTTCCTGGATTCCAGGTAGCGAATAAATTGTTGGGTATGGTCCGGGGTTGATTTCCTGAATCCGGTTTCCGGAACGGGGTTATACTCTATCAGGTTGATCTTGACAGGGAACCTTCGGCAGAAAGCTGCAAGGGCTGCAACATCGCCCCGGGTATCATTGAACCCGCCCAGAAGCACGTATTCCATGGTAATACGTTGACCCGTCTTCCCGTGATAATAGTGAAGGGCTTCCGAAACCTCTGCCAGCGGGTGTGAGAGGTTAAAAGGCATGATCTGGTTGCGTTTACCATCGCTGGCTGCATGAAGGGAGAGGGCAAAATGGTAACGGGCCTGATCATCGGCCATCTGCCTGATCATTTTCGGGATCCCGATACTCGATACGGTGATCCGCTGCGGCGACATACCAAGGCCATCGGGAGCCGTGATCCTTTCAATGGCCCGTGTCAGAGCCTTGTAATTAAGAAATGGCTCCCCCATCCCCATAAAAACAATATTGGATGGCAACTCTAAGGTGGCACCGGTGGAGGAGATTACTCCCGTAACCTGATCGACCATCTCTCCTGCCGAAAGGTTTCGGGTGAAACCCATACGGCCTGTGGCACAGAACCTGCAGCCAAGGGCACAACCGACCTGAGATGAAACACAAGCGGTATTTCGCTCTCCCGCCGGTATTTTTACTGCTTCGGCAAAGAGTTGGTCGTGTAAACGGAAGAGCACTTTGTGTGTCCCGTCGCTGCTGATCTGACGCCGGGCCTCAATGGCCCTGTTCAGGGTAAACCTTTCAGACAGTTTTTTCCGGAGAGACTCCGGCAGGGAGGTCATCGCCGTGATACTGATGGCATGGTGCTTCCAAAGCCATTCATATACCTGGCGTGCACGGAATGAGGGCTCCCCCAGCTCATGCAGCATGCCGGAAATTTCGTCGCGGGTCAGTTCCCGGAGGTCAGGCATGGGACTACCATTCATCTTTCTTGATTACCACCGGTTTCATCTTTTCTTTCATGGTTGAAACCAACCGCTGCATAACGGTATCCACCTGATAGAGATAGGAATCCCATACAGGGGAATAGCCGGCATCGGTCTTGTTCATCCATTTTTCTATCGGGTACTCCGATAAGGTTTTAAGATTGAAATCGGTGATCGTGTACCTGAATCGGTTCTCCTTAAGTTCAACCAGTATCCTGTAGATAATGATGCCGGCGTCATTGAGCTGATTATCGCGGCTATCCCGGGTATAGAGTCTCATCCTTCCATAGCCTTCAATTTTTCCGTTTACCCGGTCCTGAACCCTGTAAACACTATTTGGATTAGTATAATAATAACGAAACCAACCTATTGCTTTATCATACAGATATTCAGGGGTACCCGGCTCCTCCACTACCTGCCGGTAAGTAATCTTCCTGTTATCAGGGTTAACGGGCATTTCAGGAGCCTGATCTTGTTGTGCAAAAACCCGGACAAACGGAAAGCTAAGCAGGACATATACAAACAGGAGGGATATTGCAGTTTTCATCAAATGGTTTTTTTATGACAGTAAGGCAAAATTACAAAAAAAGAGGATGACTGGTATCAGTCACCCTCCTTATAAACGTATGGCAGTGTTGTTTAGTACATGTCACCCATTCCGCCCATTCCCGGGTTCATTGGGGGCATTGCAGGTTTTTCTTCCTTATGGGTTACCAGGACACATTCGGTAGTCAGCAGCATACTGGCGATGGAAGATGCGTTTTCAAGGGCAACGCGTGCCACCTTGGTGGGATCGATCACACCGGCCTGATAGAGATTTTCATAGACCTCGGTTCTGGCGTTGAATCCAAAATCACCTTCGCCTTCTTTCACTTTCTGGATGACGACTGAACCTTCCAGTCCGGCATTTTCCACGATCTGGCGGAGAGGCTCTTCCAGGGCGCGCCTTACGATGGCGATTCCGGTTGTTTCATCCTCATTGTCACCTTTCAGGTTTTCGATCACTTTCTGCGCACGCAGGTAAGCGACACCACCGCCAGGGATGATACCTTCTTCAATGGCAGCGCGGGTGGCATGCAGTGCATCATCAAAGCGGTCTTTCTTTTCTTTCATCTCCACTTCAGAGGCAGCACCGACGTAGATCACGGCAACACCGCCGGCGAGTTTTGCCAGGCGCTCCTGGAGTTTCTCGCGGTCATAGTCAGAGGTTGTTTTTTCGATCTGGGCCTTGATCTGGTTGATTCTTCCCTTGATATCCTCTTTCTTGCCGGTTCCGTTGATAATGGTAGTATTTTCCTTATCGATGGTCACTTTTTCAGCCTGGCCGAGATATTGCAGGGTAGCATCTTCGAGTTTGAAGCCTTTTTCTTCGCTGATAACGGTTCCGCCGGTCAAAATGGCAATATCCTCGAGCATCTCTTTCCGCCGGTCACCGAATCCGGGAGCTTTTACAGCCGCAACTTTCAGCGTGCCGCGTATTTTATTGACCACAAGGGTAGCCAGGGCTTCGCCTTCCACATCCTCGCTGATGATGATCAGGGGACGTCCGGTCTGAACCACCTTTTCGAGTACCGGGAGGAGGTCCTTCATCACGCTGACTTTTTTCTCATAAATAAGAATGTAAGGATTATCGTAAACGGCCTCCATTTTATCCGTATCGGTCACAAAATAAGGGCTGATGTAACCACGGTCAAACTGCATTCCTTCCACCACTTTTACAGTGGTTTCGATACCTTTGGCCTCTTCGATGGTAATTACCCCCTCTTTCTTAACCTTACCCATTGCTTCGGCAATCATCTTTCCGATAAAACTGTCGTTATTGGCAGAGATGGAGGCGACCTGTTCGATCTTATCCATGCTGTCGCCTACCTGGCGGGTTTGTTCTTTCAGTGATTTGATCACTTCGGCCACTGCTTTATCGATGCCGCGCTTCAGGTCCATGGGGTTGGCCCCGGCGGTCACGTTTTTCAGGCCGGTGGTGAAGATCGACTGTGCCAGGACGGTGGCGGTGGTAGTGCCGTCGCCTGCCAGATCAGAGGTCTTGGAGGCGACCTCTTTTACCATCTGAGCGCCCATATTCTCCACACCATCCTTCAGTTCGATTTCCTTGGCCACGGTCACACCATCCTTGGTGACGACCGGTGCACCGTATGATTTATCGATGATCACATTGCGTCCTTTGGGACCGAGTGTCACTTTTACAGCGTTGGAAAGTTCATCCACGCCTTTTTTCAAAGCTTCTCTCGCTTTGATACTGAAAATTATATCTTTTGCCATTTTATGTGGTGTTTTTTAATTTTTTGAATATCTCTAAAAGGTTACAGGGGTCAGATAATGGCGACGATATCTGATTCGCGCATGATCAGGTAATTATTACCGTCGATAGTGATCTCGGTACCGGCATACTTCCCGTAAAGCACGGTATCGCCAACTGAAACTGTCATGGGCTCCTCTTTTTTACCGGGGCCAACAGCCACGACAGTTCCTTTTTGTGGTTTTTCCTTTGCGGTATCGGGGATAATGATCCCACCGGATGTTTTTTCTTCAGCCGCGGCTGGTTCAACCAATACACGGTCGGCCAACGGTTTAATGCTCACTTTTGCCATTTTTCTTTATAATTTTAGTTAAACATTTCAAAGTAACCCTGAAGCAGGTCGGAGGCATATTATCATAAAGTGTGCCAAACCGGGCAGGAGTATCCGGGGTTGGACATTTTTTCAGTTATCGTCTGCCCGAAAATAAAAATGTCAGATTGCACTGACAATCTGACACCCTGAATGATCAACAGAATTTGCTCCTAGTTCTGCTTTGGAGGAGCCTGAAAATCGCTGATGGGCGCGGCTTTGCTCTCATCAATCTGTTTCTGGATTTCGCTCTGGGCTTTGTTGGTCCCGCTTTCGTACTTCGGAATGACAAAAATGGAAAAGAGGCTCAGTACGAGCAGGCTGACGGCAAGCGTCCAGGTGGCTTTTTCAAGGAAATCGGCTGTTTTCCTCACGCCCATAAACTGATTGGAGGAGGCAAAATTGGAGGCCAGGCCGCCACCCTTCGAATTCTGAACCAGCACAACAAGGATCATCAACACACAAACGATGAGGATCAGCACAGAGATGAAAATATAAAGGCCCATGATAAGTAAATTGGTTTTAGGATTTCAGTTTTTCAATTTGGGCTGCAAAGTAACGACTTTTTTCCCTATTTAACAAAGATAATTTTTCATAAATATGAATGGCTTTCTGAGGGTTTCCCTGCTCGGCATAAAGCTGCGCCAGTGTTTCGCTGACAATCTCTTCATCATCTGAATTGCTTTGAGAAGCGCTGTCGGAGGGGTTAAAAAAAGTTGCCCTGGGCCGGCTGATGGACGGTTCGGTACGAATGAACCGGTCGATGATTTCATCCCTGGACAAATTTTCAACTCCGGTGGCCGTCTCACCTGCCTGTACCGAAAGGGTCGTATCCCCTCTGACTATCTCCGCATGGTGGCCGGCACCTAATTCTGCAAGCCTTTGTTTGACTATAACCAGCAACTCTTCATGGGTCAGCCTGATGTGGGTATCGGCGCTGACCATGGGTTGAGGGTGTTCCTCCACGTGCGGGCTTCCCAATTCCCAGGTTATTTCCCTGACAGGGGGCTCTTCCTGAGTCGGGGAAAGAGGCGCCGGTTTATCACCAATGGCCATCTCTCTATCGAGCAGCATTTTCAGCACCCGGCGGTTTCCGGCATAGGCCGCACTTTTCCTGAGTTGTTGATTGTAGCGAATGTCGTCGGAAAAATGAAGATGACATGCCAACAGTATCTGTGCGCCCTGGCAAAATGGAAACCGCGTCACTACCTCGTCAAGCATGGCAATGGCCTGCTCATTGAAATCCGATGGATGACTGATCAGCTCCGTATATTGACGCCTTGTCATGACGTGTTGTGTTACCAGTTTACCACGGATTTATTGAATATATCCTGTACAAGCTGATCCGTGATCTCCTTGATCAGGCCATCCTGAACTGCCACCAGGTTGAGTGAACTGGAATAGTCCTGGTAACGGCTGAAATTTGACTCCCAATTTTGTTTCGGATCGGTTTTGTTGACAAATTTCACAGAAACGGCGATGGTCAACCGGTTCAGGGCTGCCGTTTCATTTCCCTGGATGGCGACTGGCTGAACTGAATATTGGGTAATAGAGCCTTCCAGCGAAAGGTCCCCGTTCCGGTCCACGAGTACCAGGTTTGTCTGAGAGGTGAAGTAATCGCGCAGCGCATCCGTAATGGTGCGTGAAAGAGTGGGCAACACCAGCCCGGCATTATTGGGCATATTGGCAATGGCCACCGTTTTGACTTCCGGTGAGATAGACGCTCCAGTAAAGGAATAACTGACCCTGCATGATGGGACGGCCACCCATAAGGCGGCCATGAAAAAAAAGAAGACCAGATATTCACTCCTCAGACCCCTACCCGATTCCATATTCCTTGATTTTTCGATAAAGCGTCCTTTCGGAAATCCCAAGCTCCCTGGCGGCATCTTTTCGCTTCCCGTCATGCCGGCTCAATGCCCGACGAATAAAGTCGATCTCCTTTTTCTCAAGTGAAAGGGACTCTTCAACCTCTTCGTGCAACTGAATAGCTTCCGGTTCCTCAAATACCCTGCTTTCCGGCTGGACAATAACCGGTGAAGCGTTTTCCCTTGCCTGTTCAAAATCCTCATAAAGCCTCTGAATCAGGCGTGTATTTTCACCGATATTTCCGGATTGTGTATCTTCGTTCCGGAGAAGGTTCATCACCAGTTTTTTCAGGTCGGTCATATCCTTTTTCATATCAAAAAGGACCTTATATAACAACTCCCTTTCCGAAAAATGTGAGGCATCCTCCCCCTTATACACCACAGGCAGATCGGTGGAATAACTTTGCGGTATATATTTGCGCAGGGTTTCAGCATCAATCTCCCGGCTTTTTTCAATGATCGATACCTGTTCTGTCATGTTTTTCAGTTGCCTGATATTACCGGGCCATCGATAATGGGTCAGCAGGTGCTGAGCATCCGGTGTGAGTGAAATAGCCGGCATCCGATATTTTTCGGCAAAATCGGCCGCAAATTTCCTGAAGATAAGATAGACATCCTCGGTGCGTTCCCGCAAAGCCGGTACGTGGATCGGAACGGTATTCAGGCGATAATACAGATCCTGCCTGAATTTCCCGTGGCCGATTGATTCCGGAATATTGACATTGGTGGCTGCAACAACACGCACATTGGTCTTCAGCACACGGGAAGAACCCACTCTTAAGAACTCTCCCGTTTCCAGCACGCGCAAAAGCCTGACTTGCGTTCCCAATGGCAATTCTGCCACTTCGTCGAGAAAAATCGTTCCGCCGTCCACTACTTCAAAATAGCCTTTACGGGCTTCATGCGCTCCGGTAAAAGAGCCTTTTTCATGGCCGAAGAGCTCGGAATCAATGGTCCCTTCCGGAATAGCGCCACAGTTTACGGCGATATAGGGTCCGTGCTTTCGGGAACTTAACTGGTGGATGATTTTCGGAAAGAACTCCTTCCCGGTCCCGCTTTCCCCACTCACCAATACCGTGATATCGGTTGGAGCAACCTGTCGTGCAATATCGATAGCCCTGTCCAACAACGGAGAATGGCCAATAATCCCAAATCTTTGCTTGATAACCTGAATTTCCATACCGTTTTCTTACCTCAACCGGGCATTGAATTTTTCCTTAAAGGCGTTCGTCAGCCTCTCCATTGCTTTTTCAATATCTTTATCTGTCAGTGTCTTCTCATCATCCTGAAGAATAAAGCTCATGGCATAGGATTTCAGGCCAGCGCCGATCTTTTCTCCCTCATAAACATCGAAAAGGCCCACTTTCCGTAAAAATTTCTTTTCCGTTCTGAAAGCCAGGGACTCCATTTCATCGTATGTAACAGAACCATCCACCACCAGGGCAAGATCACGACGCACCTCCGGAAAACGGGGCAGGCCCCTGAAAATGACCGGTCTGTCCGGCAAATGGGCGAGCAATTGATCCCAATCCAATGCCGACGCAAAAACCGGCTGCCTGATATCGAATTTTTCCAGTAGTTCAGGGGATACCATTCCTGTCGTAGCTATTAGTGCACCATCATAAAGATATTCCAGACACTCCGTCAGTAAAGGGTTTTGGCCAGGCTGAATGATCAGTTTTTCGACCGGGAACCCGACACGCTGAAGGATCATGTTTAAGACCGCTTTCAGATCGAAAAAACTGACAGGCTCCTTCGGATGATTCCAGTTCTCATGCTGATTCACACCGGTAGCGATCATCAGAAGCCTGTTTTCCTCCCGATATCCCGGAAGGGGCAGCCCCTGCCTGTCAGAACGGTTGTAAACCCTGCCTAATTCAAACAATTTCAGGTCGTTGCTTCTTCTGTTCAGGTTCCGGGCCACACTCTCCAGACCGCCGAATAACAGGTTACGGCGCATTATATCCAGGTCGCGGCTGATCGGGTTCAGGATTTTCACTGTATCGTGATCCGGATAGCCGGATAAGCCCTCATAATATGATGACCGCGTCAGGGAGTTGTTCATCATTTCAAAGAACCCGTTGGATACGAGCAATTCAGAAATCACATCGAGTAACCTTTCAGGGTCAGGCACCGGAGACTGAGAGGGGGATATCCTCAACTGTGCGGGGAATTCGATATTGTTATAGCCATATATCCTCAGTATCTCCTCGATCACATCGGCCTCTCGTGTCACATCTACTTTGGCTGCCGGAATATCAAGTTCCAGGATAGTATCGGCGGGCCTGATCGTTCCATCTGGCAATTGATATTCGCCGGAAATCTTTTCTGCCACCACTTTAATTCCGAGGTTCTCCAGAATATGGCGGACCACATTCCGGTCGAGCTTTTTACCGGTCAAACGGTCGAGATGATGGAAAGAAAGGGAAACGCGGCTGTGAGGTACGGGATTGGGATAGACATCCAGGATACCGGAAGTAATGACACCTCCTGCCAGTCGGAGTACCAAAACGGCAGCTCTTTTAAGGGCCGCAACGGTAATATCGGCATCACTCCCCCTTTCAAAACGGAAAGAGGCATCCGTTTGCAATCCATGATAGCGGGAAGTCCTCCGGATATGCACCGGATCGAAGCAGGCGCTCTCCAGAAAGAGGTTAACGGTAGTTTCAGTAACTCCCGATTCGATGCCACCGAAGACACCGGCAATGCACAATGGTTTTTCGGTGTCACAGATCATCAGATCCTGTCCTGTAAGTTTTCGCTCTGCCTCATCCAGGGTGACGAAACGGGTTTGATCCGGGTATTTTCGGACTACGATGGTTTCGCCGGCAATCTTATCCGCATCGAAGGCGTGGAGCGGCTGACCCATTTCCATCAGCACGTAGTTGGTAATATCCACGATATTGTTGATCGGGCGGAGGCCGACGGCTGTGAGACGGTTGCAAAGCCATGCCGGTGACGGCGCCACCCTGATACCCGAGATGGTCAGGCCTGAGTAGCGACGGCAGCCCACCGGATCATCGATCCTGATCCCGATGGCCAGGCCCGGTTGCACTGAATTAATCTCTTCGAGATCCGGCATCATCAGTTTTTCGTGGCGGATGTTTGCCGGATGATCGGCTCCATGGTTGTTATAGACTGCCACCAGGTCGCGGGCAACTCCAAGGTGGGAAGCAGCGTCCACCCGGTTTGGGGTCAGGCCGACAGAAAAGACGGTATCTTCTTCTATTCCGAATAAGGAAGCTGCAGGGAGACCAACCGGAGTATCATCGGGAAGCACCAGGATACCTGCATGCGAAGTTCCGATGCCCAGTTCATCCTCTGCACAGATCATCCCCTCCGATACCTCGCCCCGGATCCTGGTTTTTTGTATAACGATCTCTTTGTCACCGAAAAAAAGGCGTGTACCAATAGTGGCCACTGCTACTTTCTGACCGGCAGCTACATTCGATGCGCCGCAAACGATCCGGAGGGGTTCCTCCTTTCCCACATCCACCGTAGTGATGCTCAGATGATCGGAGTTGGGATGGATGATGCATGTCCGCACTTTCCCGGTGACCACACCGCGCAATCCTCCCCTGACCGTTTCAAATGTTTCGGTGGCTTCCACCTCGAGACCGCACCCTGTCATCATTTCCGCCACCCTGTCAGGTGGAATGTCAACAGAAAGGTATTCCCGGAGCCAGTTATAGGAAATCTTCATGGATATTGTGATTAAGGGGACAAAATTAGCAATAAAAGCGGAGGAAAGTCAGGAAATCCCTCCCCAATTTTGGTGCCTGCGGTCGATAAGGGTAAGATGTCGCGACAAAATGGCATTTTTTTCCATCACCAGCAGCGGATCCTCGCGGATGATGCCCGAGGCAAGATTTCTGGTATACCGCACCAGTTTTTCATCCCTGATGATATCGGCAATTTTCAGATCGGGGATACCGCTTTGCTGCGTACCCTGAATGTCGCCCGGTCCACGCAGGCGAAGGTCTGTCTCGGCAATTTTAAAGCCATCTGAGGTCGTTACCATCGTGTGCAGCCTGGTTTTTGCTTCACCAGATAATTCCGGTTTACTGAGTAAGATACAGTATGACTGGTCTGCTCCCCGTCCGACCCTTCCACGCAGTTGGTGCAATTGGGATAATCCGAACCTCTCCGCATTTTCGATCACCATCACATTGGCATTCGGGACGTCGACACCCACTTCAATGACGGTGGTGGCGACCATGATCTGAGTCTCCCCCTCTTTAAAATGTCTCATGGCGGCATCTTTTTCCCTTTGATGCATCTTTCCATGTACCATACTGACCTTGTAGGCCGGTTGAGGAAAAACTTCCAGGATGGCGCGATAGCCCTCTTCCAGATTTTGAAGGTCAAGTTTTTCCGATTCCTGAATAATGGGAAATACGATATATACCTGGCGACCTTCAGTGATTTTCTGACGGACAAAGGAGTATACACTGCCTCGTTGATTTTCGAACAAATGACGGGTAACCACCGGTTTCCTCCCCGGCGGAAGCTGATCGATCACCGAGTTGTCCAGATCACCGTAAAGGGTCATGGCGAGGGTGCGTGGTATCGGTGTAGCCGTCATGACCAATACGTGAGGTGTAACCTCATTTTTTTCCCATAGTCGGGCCCGCTGGGCAACCCCGAACCGGTGCTGTTCATCGATTACGACCAATCCCAGTCGACGGAACTGTACATCCTCTTCAATCAGTGCATGGGTACCGATCAGCACCGGAAGTGAACCATGGAGGAGCATCTCCCTGATGGATTTGCGTTCTGCAGCGCGGGTTGAACCGGTCAGCAGCCGGACTTCCACATCCAGTCCGGTCAGCATAGTGTTGATTGTCTGGAAATGTTGCTGCGCGAGAATTTCGGTTGGGGCCATCAGGCAAGCCTGGAATTGATTATCAAGGGCGATCAGCATAGCCATGAGCGCCACGATGGTTTTTCCGCTCCCGACATCCCCCTGGAGCAACCGGTTCATTTGCCTTCCCGACCGAAGGTCGGCCCTGATCTCCCTGATCACTTTTTTCTGTGCTTCGGTAAGTTCAAAGGTAAGATGGTGGTGATAAAACTGATTGACATAATGGCCGATATGCTCAAAAACATGACCTTTTATCAGTTTGTTCCTCCCGGCTCTCAGGCGCAGTAACCTGAGCTGAAGAAAAAAAAGTTCTTCGAATTTCAGCCGGTTGGATGCCTTGAGCAATAAATCAGGGCTTTGGGGGAAATGAATATTCAGAAAGGCATCCCGGCGGCCGATGAGGCGAAGGTTTTCTAAGATAGGCGGGGTCAGGTTTTCTTCCACCTCAAACCGGTCGCTCAGCAGCAATGTTTTCACAAGCCGGCTGATCCCGCGTGAATCGAGTCCTTTTGACTTTAATTTTTCCGTGGAATTATAGACCGGCCTGATTTTCTCATTCAGCGGCAACGGCTGTTCAGGGGGTATTTCAAGTTCGGGATGGGCAATGTTCCATCGGCCGTTAAAGAGGGTTGGTTTACCAAAAATGATATATTCCTGCCTTGGTGTAAGCATATCAAGCACCCACCGGGCGCCCTGAAACCAAACCAGGTCCATTTCGCCCGAACCATCAGCCACAGTAGCAATGACCCGTTGATGCCTTTCATTTCCGGCTTTCTGAACGCGGATAAGTTTTGCCCTGACCTGGATAAAGAGTGCTTCGCCGCTGATATTGGCAATCCGGGTGAATTTTGTCCGGTCTACATACCGGAACGGATAGGTTTGAAGCAGGTCCCGGAAAGAGAAAATGCCCAACTCCTTGTTGAGCATCCCCGCCCTTGCCGGGCCAACGCCTTTAAGAAATTCAACCGGGGTATCCAGGAATGCAGTTGCCATCACATAGGGGATTACCTGATGGCAAAGATAGAAAATTCATATCCGCCGGAGAGGACGAAGGCTAATACTCCCAGAGGTTTGATTCAAATTTTCTCAACTCCTCCTTGATGCGTTCAGATTCATACAGTTGGTCGACCGGATTGGTGGCATACAGGACAATGGGCCGATTGTAAACATTCTCCTCTTTATATATAATACTGGAGAACATCCTTTTCTGGAGAATATCGTCGTAGCTGAGCCTCCCCGCTACCCCGTTTTTAAAATTGAACACCTCGTGCTTGGAGAAATATTCGCGACAACTGGGGTAGTGGATCCAGGTAACATATTGAGTACGGGGTATGCCTGTCCCGGGTGTATTGGTGATCCTTACCAGGCATATACCAATAATCCGGACTTCAAATTCCGACCGTTGCCGGTCGAAATAGTAGTCTTCCTTTATATGTAACTGTTTGATCTCGGTGGTGGAAAAAGATTCATCCCTGGGTATGTAGAGCTTACTCTGAGGATCTGTCGGATCATAATTATCATTTTGGATGGAATCATGAATCTCATACCTTAGCCTGATGCTGTCAAACTTTTGTGGTTTGTCGAAATCCTCATCTTCCCCGAGGTATCCTGTGATGGCTTCGCTGCGGAGGCCCTCCCACACCATCTGGGCAAAAGATATCCATTTACCCTGGGGCTCTTCAGGGAAATAAAAGGGCTGGTTGATCTTTTCGCGAAGGTCAATTTTTCTCCATATCCTTTTGGTCCAAACCACATCGTTTTCCCTGAGATAAGGATACTCGATCGGTTTCATCTCCCCGATGGCCTTTTTTTCATAAACGCCATCGCTTGGTTTTTTATCGGTCGCCGCACTGGAAATTGGCTGTCCGTGGACCAGGCTCCCACCCAGGAAGACAAGAACAGCAAGGCAGATAATTAACTTGATCGGTTTCATGAGGCAGAGATTATAATGCGTGAACATTATTTAATGGTATATATTAACCTGTCTGTAAGTAATCGCGGGCCATCCGGACAATCAACTTTTATATCGGTGATGATGATGGGTTGATTGCGTCGTGCTCTTGCGACAAGTTCCTGCATTTCACGGTTAAATTCGCGGCCCGTCCCTTTCACTGTGATGGAGTTGCCTTCGGCACCGATGGTCTCAAAAGTAAAGGAGGTCACGCTATATCTGGCATTCATGTCAAAACCCGACGGGGTTTTGGCAAAAAGGATAGCCCGGGATTTGAGTTGCTCTTTGCTGATGCTCATTTCGGTTTGTTCGTTCAGAAGGATGTTAGGGGGAGGGACCATTTTAACCTTGAATCTTTCGGATCCCAGGATGATCCGCTTATCATCATACACGGCACTCACCGTGACCGTGGCCCATGGGTTCATTCCTGCCGGAATTCTGACCACATAGTTGCTGTCGGTTTTTACCACGGTACCCTGGGTGATATCAACCTTCACATCGGAACCACCACCCGGGATACCCACTTTCAGAGGGTTGTCCAGTCCGCGGTAAAAGACGAGCATGGCTTGTGGCGAGATGGAGACCGACCGTCGGGCAACCACATAATTATCTTTAAAATGATAATTTTTGGGCTGACCATTGGGATCCAGCACCTGGATTAACCCTGCAAAACGCTGGGGCCCTTCTCCTCCGGAAGGAATGGAGAGTTTCACAACCCCTGCTTCTCCATCAATGGATCTTGCACCTGCAAACATACCAGGGGTCAGGCTGTCTACTCCGGGTGCCCATTTTACTACCGGTTTTCCCTTGGTTTCGTATGCAGCCACGATAATCTCCGCGTTGTAGGTTTCTCCGGAGAAAACAAAACGGGATTCCGGGATCACCTTGGCCCTGATCACATCGAATTTATAGTCTTCGGCATTCACTTCCGAAAAGATGCTGTTGACCACATCGAATTCAATATTCTTTACTTCAGCTTTTATCTCGTTTAGGATCGTCACGGTAGCTGCAAGGATCGTGTGGTAAAAGTTGTAGGTTTGCCATTGAATAGGCTCATCATCGCGGTTTTTGTATTCGGCTTCCGTATCGATTCCCATTTTAATGCTCGCACGGGATTTTTCATTAACGAGCAGGAGCATTTTCTCCTTATATTCCTTGATCTTATTACGGAGCACCATACCTTCACCGCCGCTGCCGTCCGATTTACTCCCATGCATATAAGCTGTTGGCGTGTCAAAATTATCGATCTTCTGAATTTCGCTGAGAGGTTTAATTTTGGCGCTGTCGAGGTTTTCAAGCCGTTCCGTCTTCATGATGACCACATACTTGATACTGTCAATGTATCGGAGCAACTCTTCAGACAAGGCCCTGGCCTGTTCCGCCCTTTTATAGAACGGCCCGACCTTTTCCTCGTTCATTTTAAATTGTGAAAAGAACTTGGAGTAAGTTCCCTCCATTTTTCGGGAGAAATTTTCGTTGGTTGTTTCGAGGCTCTCGTTCACCACGAGGAAAGCATCCATAATTTGCTTGGAGACATTCAAAGCGAGCAATGCAGTCAGCACGAGATACATCATCCCGATCATTTTCTGCCTCGGTGTCTCTTTATATCCAGCCATGTATCAGTTATATTTTACAGTCAAAGATCCGTTTATTTTCCACCAAGGCTCATTGCCGAAAGCATGTTCCCGTAAACTTTATTCAGTGAAGCGATATTTTTTGTCAGGTTATCGACTTCCGCTTTAAACTTTTCGGTATTGGCTATCGATTCCGTAAGGTTGGAGGAAAACCTGGTCAGGACATCATTATATTTCCGTGTATTTTCCATTTGCTGGTTGGAACCCTGAAGATGCATTTCATATAAGGCGTTCAGTGCGGAAAGATTTTTAGATATCTTTTGCAACTCCTTGCTATAATTATTTCCGCCTTCCGACTGGGCCTGAACGGCTTCGGCAGCCCTGGCCAGCATGTCGGTCGATTCCTTATATTTCTGTACAAACTGGTTGGCTGAAGAGGTTACCGTGTTTAGAGTATCGGCAAATGCCTTGTTGGCACGGACATCCTCTTTCATCGATTCACTGGCTTCCTTAAAAACGCTGGCAAGGCCGGCTGCGTTTTGGGATGTAGCCTTTATATGGGTTAACTGTTCCTGATTGGCCTGGACGCTTTGTTCCATGGTATGGGCAGTCTTCCTGTAGGATTCATTTAACTGGGTAACCGATTCTGTAGCCGACTTCATGGTATTGACATATTTGTCGTTGGCCAGGCTCGCGTCTGCCACGTTGGACAGTTTGGAAGTAGTATCCGTTAAATTTTTCAATCCCGAGCCCAGGCTTTCTATCAGTTCCGGTCCGATTTTGGCTTTTTCCATCATTTTATCCAACTCCTGGGTCACGCTGTCACCTTTCATCGTCTTTGAAACCATTTCGAGGGGTTTGCTTTCTTCTCCGAGGCTGAATTGAGGATAGACAAGGCTCCAGTCGAAATCCTTCGGTGGCTTTTCAAAAGCGGAAAAGAAAAAGATAAGGGACTCTGTTCCAAGTCCTACGATCAGCATGATGTCTGCTCCGGGATAATGGTTGATCTTGAACAATGCACCAATGATCACAACTGATGCGCCTAAGCCGTAGAGTCTGGACATGAACAGCTTGTACCCTTTGGTATTCACGAAATCGAGCAATGCCATATTCTTAAAAAATTTTACAAGTGGATAAAGAGGTTAATTAAATTTTACCGATAAACTTTAGATGCTCTTGCCGGATTATCTCCACGCTGACGGCCCAGGAACGACTGGACACAACGGAATCCGATATAACTTTTGGCAGTATCCTGGTATTCGTAAGAGCGGGTAGAAACGCGCAACATATAGGCCACATCTTTCCACGATCCTCCGCGTATTACCTTTCGCTTTTTGGTTGGGGGATCTGCATCCTTGGCATTATATTCGTAATTCGGGTTCAGGTCCCAGACAGCACGGTAGGAGGATGGGTGAAATGCTGTGCTGGTCCATTCCGCCACGTTTCCCGACATATCATATAAGCCATAATCATTGGCCCCATAATGGCCGGCGATAACTGTTTTCGCGCCATCGTCGGCGGCATAATTCCCGCGCTGGGGTTTGAAGTTGGCAAGGAAGCATCCCTTGTCGTTTCGGGTGTAAGGCCCGCCCCATGGGTAAGGGTTGCCATCAAAACCGCCCCGGGCGGCCCATTCCCACTCCGCTTCGGTGGGCAAACGGAAGTCGCTGATGAAAGGTTCGCCTTTCTTACCGGAGAGGTAACTATTTTTCAATTGTGTACGCCAGATGCAGAATGCCTTAGCCTGTTTCCAGTTTACGCCCACCACGGGATAATGATCATAAGCCGGGTGATAGAAGTACTTCTCGGCGGTAGGATCATTGTAGGAATAGGCAAAGTCGTGAATCCAGCACAGGGTGTCGGGATAGACATTAATTACTTCCCTTCTCACGTATACCGAACGGTCGCTCCGTCCCTGCGGGCGGTTGGCAAGGGAGGCATGCACCGGATCACCCGGGCTGGTGTAATCCTTTTTGGCTGCCGACTGCAGGTCGATGTAGTAATAAAGGTAATTTAATTTCCTTGTATCCAGTTCTTTACGATTAAAAAACCGTTCTTCTTTCCGATAGTGGGCGGAATCATACACCTCCTGTATTTTGGAATCGTCCGTTTTCCAGTTGATCTTTGTCTGCCAGTTAAGGGTAGTATCCTCACTGCCGGAACTGCCGGATCCTAAACTGGTTGGTGTAAGTACAAGGAATTCGGGGACACCGGCGACTCCCAATTGGTAGCGATAAATGGAATCGCGGACCCAATAAACGAACTGGCGGTACTGATTATTGGTGATCTCTGTCCGGTCCATGTAAAATGCCTCCACCGTAACGGTTTTGGCATTGTTCAACTGTGCGTAGAGCATATCCTCATCCCCAAGGCCCATGGTGTAAGAGCCCAATGGAATGTAAACCATGCCAAAGGGATCCGGGGCATAATACCGCTTTCGGTCCTTCACTCCGGTTAACTCGCCATTTCCGGAATTACTACAACTTCCGAGAATGAGGAGAATTGCAGAATAAATGAGCAGTTTCTTCATTGCTGGCATATTTGGATGAAAATAACGCACTGAAATATGATTTATTTTAAAATTTGCTGACATGTTTTCGTCAGATACTCAATTTTTAACCGTTCCAATTACAGAAATCTGGTATTTTTATAGCTTCTACGGTATTTGTCCGTATCGATTTTAAAGCAATAGTTCAACATCACTTCAAGAGCTCCGCTATTGTATTTGCTTAAGCGTGAAGTATTTATATCATAGGCCACTCCGATATGCAAACCCTTGATATTCAAACCGGCCAATATTGATACGGCATCCTGGAAGCGATATCCCAATCCACCATAAATTTTCTGATTATAAAACACCAGGGCACTGGCATTGACCTGAAAAACGGCTCCATCATACATAATAAGGGCAGAGGGTTTCACTTCAAACAAGGGTCGGTTTGGGACGGCCCATTCGTAACCGCCGGCCAGAAAAAAGGAGCGGCGCATCTGGTAACCCAGTTTGGTCGCCCGGGTCTGAAGAATGTTATCAGCGGAAAGCCCAATATAATATCGGTCGGGTACCTGGTAGAATACACCCAGCCCGGCATCAAACGACATGGTGCTGAGTTCGCCGGTAAGCCCGGAAACCACAGGATCATCCTGCTCCAGAGGTTGAAACTTCCCGTCAAAACTCAGATTGAACAGGTTTCCCTGCACCCCGAAAGAGATATCCCCATCCCAGAAATCAGTACGGTAGGCATAGGCCAGTTCAACCGTTATATTCTTTTGAAAACCGATTTTGTCCTGAAAAATGCTTCCGCCCAGGCCACCGTGAAGAAACTTTACCGGAGCATCCGCGGTCAGCATAAAGGTCTGAGGGCCGGACTTGGTCCCGTCCGGGTCTTTCCAACCCATCAGTTGCTGACGCACCAATCCTGTCACACAGATCCCTGATGAGGCGCCTGCAAAGGCAGGATTGATCGCCATGTTGGTAAACATGTAATGGGTAATCAGGGATGGCTGCTGCGCCATGGATGGACTAACTGCCTGAATAATAAGAAATAGGCTGAAAAAAAGCCCTCCGGCAATGCGTTGTTTTACAGATTGAGTGATTGACAAAATCGTTACCAGTATTCGTTTGTTCGGAAAACCGGGTAAAATTACACTATTTTTTTTTATCTCCGTCAGCCCGAAATTTTTTTGATATGGGAATAATGCTGTAACGGAATATTTTCATTGGCATTGTATTCACTTAAAATATCTTTGCATGAAAATCGGAATCGAAATGATCCCCTGGTAGTCACACATTTTAACACCCAATCAATACCATGTCATTCATCCTGTTCAAAGAAAAGCCATTTACGCGGAAATGGTTTATTTCCTACGGCCAGATCGTTTCAGGCGCACTTATCCTCGCCGCGGGTTTTGTCTTCTTTATTACCCCTCATAAAATTGTTCCCGGAGGTGTGTACGGCATCTCCATCGTCCTGCACTACCTTTTTAATACTCCTGTCGGGATGATGGCCCTGGCCTTTGATATTCCGCTGACCATCCTGGGAATAAAATTTCTCGGGCCCAGGTTTGGCGTCAAAACAGTCGTCGGGTTCTCCCTGACGGCACTTTTTACCGACCTGCTCACCCTGGCCTGGGGATTTAAGCCACTGGTGGCGGATGACCCCCTCCTCTCCTCCGTCTTCGGCGGGGTTTTGGCAGGTGTCGGACTTGGACTGATCTTCAAATCGAAAGCAACTTCGGGAGGAAGCGACATCGTGGCCATGATCATAGCCAAATATACCCGGCTTCCCCTCGGCATGCTGATGATATACGTCGATTCGGTCATCGTTCTCCTCGGCCTTGCGGTGTTTCAGGACTGGAAGATCCCCCTTTATTCCTGGATCGTGATCTTTGTGACCGGTAAAGTGATCGATATCGTGCTGGAAGGGGTGAGTTACGACAAAAGTGTCTTTATCATTTCCGATAAATATGAAGATATCCGGGATAAAATCATCAATAACCTGGATCGCGGCGGCACTTTTATTGACGGGCGCGGCATGTACAACAATGCGGAAAGGCGCATCATCCATACTGTCGTTAGCCGTCGTGAACTGGCTACCCTCGAAGAGTACATTCATCAGATTGACCCGAAGGCTTTCGTGACGATCACCGATGCCACGGAAATACTCGGCGAGGGGTTCAAATCGCTGAAAGAGAAGGTATCTGAAAACTAACGGAACAGTTTGAGTATATCCTGGCCGTTGGCGAAAATGAGCAATCCGAAGAGGATCACCATACCGGCAACCTGGGCATATTCCATGAATTTATCGCTGGGCTTTCTCCGGAAAATGATCTCGTAAAGCAGGAACATCACATGTCCCCCATCAAGTGCCGGGATAGGGAGTACATTCAGAATGGCCAGCATAATGGAGAGAAAGGCAGTCAGCGACCAGAATTGCACCCAGTCCCAGGTGGCAGGGAAAACACTGCCGATGGTGATGAATCCCCCCACTGATTCGTAGGCCTTTTCCTGCGTAAAGAGCACTTTCATCGATTTCAGGTAATTTCCGGCACCTTCAAAAGTCTTTACAATTCCGGCAGGTATGGCAGAAAACACAGAATAGTGTTTCTCGGCAAAGTCGAGGAACAGGGCCGGCGATTTGGGCTGTACCCCGATCAATCCGGCTGCCGGCACATCTACAGGCAACCGGAGGGTATCCTGTCCGCGCACTACCCGGATATCCACCTTCTGGTTTTTATGTTGCTGAATATAAGCCCGGAAATGATTGAAATAGAGGGTCATCGAATCATTGATCCCGATAATCCGGTCGCCGGGCAGCAACCCGGCCTCCCTGGCCACCGAACCCGGGGCAAAGTCACCCACCACAAAGGGAAAACGATAGGTAATGAAATCCGGATTGTTGGTTTTGATCAGCTGACTGATAAAATCTGCCGGTATGGGAATATCCATCCTGATGTCTTCCCTTGTGACCTGAACCGATTTAGCACCATCCAGCATAAGGCGTTCCTTGACCTCAATGAAATCTTCCACCGGCTGATGGTCAATGGAAATTATGTTATCCCCGTCCCTGAGCCCCATCCGGTAACCCAGGGAATCGACGGCAATTCCATACTTTGCGTTGGCCACCGGAAGATACTGTTCTCCCATCAGGGCCAGCATGCTGATATAGATCACAATGGCCAGCAGGATATTGACCGTCACCCCACCCAGCATAATGATCAGTCGCTGCCAGGCTGGTTTGGTCCGGAACTCCCATGGCTGCGGAGGTTGCTTCATCTGCTCCTTGTCCATCGATTCATCGATCATTCCGGAAATCTTTACATATCCCCCCAGCGGAATCCAACCGATTCCGTATTCGGTGTGCCCCTTTTTAAACTTGAACAGGGAGAACCAGGCATCGAAAAACAGATAGAATTTTTCCACCCTTGTCCCGAAAATCCGGGCTGCGATATAATGGCCGAATTCATGCACAATTACCAGAATCGACAAACTGAGCAACAGTTGTACTATTTTGATCAATATCTCCATGCAAAATGTATTATCAACGTTTAAATATGTTCAATATTCAATATATACTGATGTCTCTTTTCAATTACCATGCCGCAGAATGGTCTCTGCCACCTCCATGGTCCGGTAATGGGTTTCGACCAATTCTTCCAGACCGGGTTCGCGGAGATGGGATACCTTTTCGAGACAGGATTCGATCAGGTCCGACATCTGGAGAAAACCGATCCGTCCCTGCAGAAATGCGAATACCGCTGATTCGTTGGCAGCATTAAGGACACAGGTGGCATTTCCACCCCGTTCCAGGGCAAAGAGGGACAGGTCAAGATTGCGAAAGACCTTACGGTCGGGCAATTCAAAGGAGAGGTTCGGATACTGTAAAAAATCAAACCTTTTGAAACCTGAATGTATCCTTCCGGGATAGCTCAGGGCATATAAGATCGGAAGGTGCATATCGGGCAGGCCCATCTGGGCTTTCATCGATCCGTCCACAAATTGTACGATGGAATGGATCACCGACTGAGGATGGACGATCACATCGATCTTCCATGGTTCAAGCCCGAAAAGCCAGCGGGCTTCAATGACCTCCAGCCCCTTGTTCATGAGGGAGGCTGAATCGATGGTGATCTTGCTTCCCATTTTCCAGTTGGGGTGGGCCAGGGCCTGTTCACGGGTTACACCGGCCAATTCCGTTGCGGTTTTTCCACGAAACGGACCGCCGGAAGCAGTCAGATAAATTTTCTCCACCGAATCGGGCTGTTCACCGGCAAGACACTGAAAAATGGCCGAATGTTCCGAATCGACCGGAATAATCCGGGCATGGTGGCGTATCGCTTCCTTCGTCACCAGTTCTCCGGCAATAACCAGGCTTTCCTTGTTGGCAAGCGCCACATCTTTCCCTGCTTTCAACGCATGAAAGGTGGGAATCAATCCTGAAAACCCTACCATGGCGCTGAGTACCAGATCGATACTGTCCATGGTCACCACATCGGCGATGGCCCGGCTGCCATTCCAGACCTTAACCGGCAGGTGCCTCAGCCCGGCTGCCACTTTGTCATACCCCTCCTTCTGACCGATCACCACGGCATTGGGCAGAAATTCTGCTGCCTGGGCAATGAGAAGGTCACTGTTGGAGTGGGCAGTAAGAACTTCAACCTCAAAGAGGCCGGGATGGGCTCGGATTACATTCAGTGCCTGAGTACCAATACTTCCTGTAGAACCAAGGATTGCAACCCGCTTTTTCACCGCTTCGCTTTTATCAGAATGAAATATAATTCCGTGGATCGACCGGGTTTCCATCGCTCCACAACTCAAAATGGAGATGGGCCCCCTGAGATAAATCGCCGGTGTTGCCCACAAAAGCGACCGGTTCGCCGGCCCTTACCAGATCGCCGGCTTTCTTCAGCAAGGTGGAATTATGACGATAAACCGAGACAATGTTCCCTGAATGTTGAATGACGATGACGTAGCCGGTCTCCAGTGTCCAGTTCGTCAATAAAACCGTCCCATCGAGTACCGACTTAACCGTTTCATTTTCCTTGGCCACAATATCGATTCCATAGTGGTGTTTGAGAGCATCAAAAGTGCTGGTAATTACACCCTTAAGTGGCGTAAAGAAGAGCACCCCCCCCAAGGATGCTTTCCTGGGAGAGGTAGTTTCGCTGGCTACCAGGCGGTTAAGGTTATACCGGCTTTGGTTTTCGATTTCGATCCGAAGGAGTGAATCTTCCACCGACCTTTTCAGGCGGATATGGTCATATCTTTTCGCACTGTCCTTCAACACGGGAGTCTTCCCGGTCAGGTCCCTCCCCTCGATCACATCACGGATATTCTGGATGAACCGGTCTTTGGCGGCAAGGCTTTTTTCAATGGAATCGGTCACTACCTGCATCCGGTAGAGGCGCCTGGTCAGATCGACATTGGAATAGCCGGGAATATATTCCCGCAAAGGGGTAAATGCAATCAGGATGGTGGTAAGGAAGATCAGGACAATGGCCAGGGTGCCCAGAGCCACGAAAACATTCATTCGTGACAATCTGAATGTAAATCGTTCTTCAAGGGTGTCATCGGTGATAAAGACGAGGCGGTACTTGCTGCGCCATTTATCGACCCATTTCCTTTTCTTCCCGTCCTTTTTCTCCAATGGGGTTACTTAATCATTGTCTTCCAAAACGGTGCAAATATCGGAAAATTTTCCCATGCCACAAATCTTAGACTAAGCGCCGCCAAATTCAAAAAATTAAAATATTTTTGTACAATTAAAGTTATTATGTCATAAATATAATGATGTGTTGAGATTGACGAAGCGAAACCACTGGTTTGCCTTATTGGTTCTCCTCTTTGCAGGACTTTTTTTTACTTCTGGCTGCTCTACGAAAAAAAATACCTTCACCCGCCGGGTGTACCATAACCTGACCTCCCATTTCAATGTTTACTGGAACGGCATGGATAACATCCGTCAGGGCGTTCGGGATCAGCAGGTTAGTCTGAAAGACAACTATGCCCTTATTTTGCCGGTTTATAATTACGGGGACCAGGCTTCAGGAGCCAAGATGAACCAATACGCCGACATTGCGATCAAAAAGGCCACAAAGACCATCAGTAAACACTCTATGGTTTTCAACCGAAGGGAGTATGTCCGCTGGATCGACGATTCTTATATGCTGATGGGCAAGGCGTACTTTTACAAGCAGGATTATCCGATGGCCCGCCGGACCTTTGAATTTGTCTCCAAAACTTACAATTACAATGAGATCAGGCATGAAGCCATGCTATGGATTGCAAAATCAAACAATCAGGCCGGAGATTACAAAAGGGCCGAATCGATGCTGGATATGCTGCTTGGAAAGATTACCAAAGGCGAGGCACCTCAGTCACTGGAACTTCCGGTTCATCTCGAATATGCCCAACTGAACATCCTGCAGAAAAAATATGAAACCGCAATTCCTTACCTGAACAGGGCGCTGGAGCTTCAGCCACCACGGAAAATGAGGACACGATGCTATTTCATCCTCGGACAGATCAACCAGTTCAACGGAGAACTTGCCCAGGCATCCAGATATTACCGGATGGTACTCAAATCATCTACTGATTATGAGATGGAATTCAATGCCAAGATCAATCTGGCACAAAGTTATGATGCCCAGAGCGGTGACCGGAAATATATCCTTGACCGGCTCAATAAAATGCTCCGGGATGATAAAAATACCGACTTTCTGGATCAGATCTATTTCTCTCTCGCCTCTGTGGCCATGAAAGACTCCGATACTGTCACGGGGATCGACTATCTCATCAAATCGGTGGCCAGCAGCACCAAAAATAACTACCAGAAAGCCATCTCATCCCTCACACTGGCCAATATTTACTTTGACCGCAAGGAATATGAAGGCGCCCAGTCCTATTATGACAGCACCATGCAGTTCCTCCCTAAGGATTATTCCAACTATAAAGAGTTGTCGAGACGCACAGTTACCCTTACCGACCTGGTCACCAACCTGCAGGTGGTCCAACGGCAGGATAGTTTGCAACGCCTTGCCGGCATGACTGCCGACCAGCGGAATAAAGTGATCGACCAGATCATATCCAAACTGATCGCCGAGGAGAGAAAAAAACAGATGGAAGAAAACCAGCGATCTATAGGTAAATACCAGGCCAGCCAGCTTTCTTCCCAGGAACAGACAGCCCTGGGCGGTTCGCGCGAAGGGAAGTGGTATTTCTACAATCCCACACTGATGTCCAGCGGGTTTAATACCTTCAGAAAGCGTTGGGGTCAGCGCAAACTGGAAGATAATTGGTTCCTGACCGATAAAACCATTGCCGTTTTCGCCGAAGAGCAACCCGAAGGGGATGACACAACCGGAATGGCCGGTGACAGCGCGCTGGCCATGAAGAAAAAAGACGGAAAAGCAAATAACCCGAAAGATCGTGCCTTTTACCTGCCGGATATCCCCACGACTCCGGAAATGGTACAGGCATCTCATGACAAGATCATAGAAGCCCTTTACCAGGCGGGCTTTATTTTCGTCGAGGGATTGGGCGACTATGCCAATGCTGTGGCGACTTTTGAGGAGCTGTTAAACCGGTATCCGGATAACAAATATAAAATACAATCGGCATATGAACTGTGTATCCTATACAAGGAACTACAAAACGGACCGAAAAGCGATTATTTTAAGAATCAGATCCTTACCCTGTACCCTGCCAGTGACTATGCCAAACTGCTGGTAAATCCGGATTACTACAAGGAGATAGGTGCCCGCACCTCGGAAGCAGGAAAATTATACCTGGAAACCTACAATGCCTTCACCCGCCAGCAATATTACATGGTGATAAACAATGGCGACATTGCCCGGGAAAAATTCCGCAGTGATTCGGCGCTGATGCCGAAATTCGAGTATTTGCGGGGCCTCGCCATAGGCAAGATCGAAGTGGTGGATTCGCTGGTACATGCCATGCAGACTATCATCCGTGATTTCCCGAAGAGCGAAGTCAGGCCGCTGGCAGACGATGTGCTTGCTTTCCTGGGCAATAAAGTCCAGCCTGCAGAGGGAGATACTATCCGGGGCGCTACCTCCCCCGCTTCATCCGCCGGACAGCAACCACTGGCCGAATTGTATAAACCTGATCCCAATGCGGTCCATTTTTATATCCTGATCGTCAACGACAATCTGGTAGACGTCGATGCGCTGAAGATCAAACTCAGCGATTACAATACCCGTTTCCATGACCTGGAAAATCTGATGGTCAATAGCCTGGTGCTGGACGACGAGCGTCAGATGATCACCATCAATAATTTTTCCAACAGCCGGAATGCCATGATTTATTTATCCGGAATCCGGGACAGCAAATACATCTTCACCCGGCTTCAGAATTCAGGCCCTTATCACGATTTCGTCATTTCACTGGACAATTATCCCATTTTTTATCGCAACAAGGATGTCGGCCAATATCTTCTTTTCTTCGAAAAAAATTATACCAACAAACCATAGTTCCATGTCAAAAAACAGAGAACCGGAAATGCCATCCATCAACATCCTGGGGCCGGGAGCGGTGGTCAGGGGGGAAATCCAGGTTAACGGTGATTTTCGCATCGACGGTACGCTGACAGGCACCATTTACTGTAAAGGCAAAATCGTGGTAGGGCCTACCGGCAAAATCGAAGGCGAGATCCAATGCCAGAATGCCGATTTTTCAGGCGAAGTGAAAGCCAATGTCAAGGTTTCGGATTTGCTGACCCTGAAAGAGAGCGCGAGGTACAGTGGCGACATCATTACCGGCAAACTGGCCATTGAGCCCGGTGCACAATTTTCCGGTACCTGTGCGATGGAGCAGGGCGGGATTATTAAAGATTTCGCCCTACCCGCTGCCGATGAACCGTGATCCGCAAAAAAACCTGAAGGATTATGCCCGATACTCCGGCATGGCCTTTCAGATGCTTGCCATCATCCTGCTGGGGGCCTGGGGTGGCTGGAAAGCAGATCAATGGCTCTCCGTTAAACCCCTCTTTACCATAGTCCTGACCACTCTTGCCGTTGCAGCCGCCATATACCTCAGTATCCGGGAGCTGCTCCGGAAATGATCCACACCTTCATACCCAGACGCCATGACCCAACGTTTCGTTGCCCCGCTGTTTTACTTTTCAGCCATTATCGCCTCCATTGCCCTGCTGATCTCCTGGCTTCTCCCCGATCCTTATATTACACCCGCCCTGCCTTTGCTTATACCCTTTTTCATGGCAGTAACTTACATTACCTTCCGTTTCCTGGAAAAAAGCCTGGCACAGAAATTCATCCGGTTCCTGAATACTTATCTCCTCTCGGTGATTGTCAAACTATTTCTCTACGTCACTATCATGGTGACCTATGCCTGGTTGTACCGTGTGGATGCCGTCCCTTTCCTGCTGGCATTTTTTGCCCTTTACCTTGTTTACACCATCTACGAGGCCGTTGCCATCATCCGGATCAGCCGCAAACCGGGTAGCTGACCCTGTCCACCCGTGATGGCACCGGAATTTTACTTACCTTTGACCCCAAAATCAATCCCATGGCCTTCATCATCAGGAGGGAGCACTTCAGCGCCGCACACCGGCTCTACCTCCCGGAATTAAGCGATGCCGAAAACATGGAGATCTTCGGCAAATGTTCCAACCCCAACTGGCATGGGCACAACTACATCCTCTATGTCACCATTCAGGGTGAAGTGGACCCCAGTACCGGGCTGATCATCCACCTCCGCCATGTGAGTAAACTCATCGAGCAAAAAATCCTGAACAAACTTGACCATAAAAACCTGAACCTGGAGGTCGATTTCCTTCAGGGTAAAGTGCCTACCAGCGAAAACATTGCCATCGGCATCTGGAATGAACTGGCGGAAGATATTGCACATTTGGGCGGCAAGTTGCATTGCGTCCGGCTGGAACAATCAGAAAACAATATCATCGAATACTACGGAATCCAAGACTAGCTTTTATCGTTATGGGAAAGAAAAATGCGAATTACGAAAAGGTGGAGGAGTTTAATCCTAAAACCACCGAACAACTGGGAGCCCACTACAAAGAGATACTGAAACTGATCGGTGAAAATCCCGACAGGGAAGGATTGCTGAAAACCCCGCTGCGGGTCGCCAAGGCCATTCAGTTCCTGACACAGGGTTACTCCCTCGATCCTAAAGAGATCCTCAACTCTGCGAAATTCAGGGAAGATTACCGTGAGATGGTTATCGTCAAAGACATCGAAATCTACTCCCTGTGCGAACATCATATGGTCCCTTTTATCGGCAAAGCCCATGTGGCTTACATTCCCGATAAATATATCACCGGTCTCAGCAAAATAGCCCGGGTGGTAGATATCTATGCCCGCCGTCTGCAGGTGCAGGAACGCCTGACCATGCAAATAAAGGAGGCCATCCAGGAGACCCTGAAACCCCTTGGCGTGGCAGTTGTAATTGAGGCACAACATTTGTGCATGGCTATGCGCGGGGTTCAGAAACAAAACTCGGTAACTACCACCTCCGATTTCACCGGAGCATTCGAAAGAGATAAAACCCGGGCCGAATTTTTGCACCTGATCAGCAACAAACTGCACTGATTTTTAATATATTATGATAATTGTAATCTAACCAATCAATATAAGGAGATAAAACTATGTTTGACCAAAACAATAATAACCGCTATTTTTCTGCCGGGGAGGGAACCATTGATGTATCTGCCTCCCGGGCATTTATGCGACAGGTTTTCAGCTGGATGACCCTCGCCATGCTCCTGACCGCCCTTACGGCGTGGTGGTTCGCCAATACGCCATCACTGATCATGTCCCTCATCAATACCACCTCCGGCGGCCTAACCGTTCTGGGCTGGGTCGTGACCCTTGCACCCATCGGATTCGTGCTGCTGATGTCATTCGGATTTCAACGGTTATCGCCTGCCGTTCTGACATTGCTCTTTGTCACTTTTTCCGTACTGATGGGAATGAGCCTGAGCTTTATTTTGCTGGTTTATACCTCGGCTTCGGTCTTTAAAACATTCATAGTGACCGCCATAATGTTTGGCGTGATGGCCATCACAGGTTATACAACCAAGACAGATCTGACAAAGTTCGGAGCGATCATGTTCATGGGTTTGATCGGTCTGGTGGTTGCCATGCTCGTGAATATGTTTCTTCAGAGCAGTACCATGGATTATATCATCAGTATCATCGGAGTGCTCATTTTCACGGGATTGACAGCCTATGATGTACAACGACTGAAAAAGATGTCGGCCGGGGCCGGTGAATTCGGTGAAGACAACGCCCGTAAACTGAGTATCATGGGCGCTATGACCCTTTATCTGGACTTTATCAATCTCTTTATTTTCCTTCTAAGGTTTTTAGGAGACAGGAAGTAAAGGGATTTCAATTCATAAATTAAAAGTAAACAATTTAGAATGAATATGTTAACAGCATATGTCTTTCCGGGGCAGGGTGCCCAGTTTGTCGGTATGGGTAAAGAGCTATATGAGAACTCCGCACTGGCGAAAGAGATGTTTGAAAAGGCGAATGAAATCTTAGGTTTCAGAATAACCGACCTGATGTTTGCCGGAACGGATGAAGACCTGAGGCAGACCAGGGTAACGCAGCCGGCCATCTTCCTGCACTCGGTGATCTTGGCAGCCACCATGGGCGAGGCCTTCCGGCCTGATATGGTTGCGGGACACTCCCTTGGAGAATTCTCAGCCCTGACAGCCGCTAAGGCGATCTCTTTCGAAGACGGACTGAAATTGGTAGCCGCAAGAGCAACGGCGATGCAGAAAGCCTGTGAAGCCGAACCTTCCACCATGGCCGCCATCCTCGGCCTGGACGATGTCAAAGCAGAGGAGATATGCCGGTGTATTGAAGACGAAATTGTGGTTCCTGCCAACTATAACAGTCCCGGGCAACTCGTCATTTCAGGCAGTATCTCCGGAATCGACAAAGCATGTGCCATGATGAAGAGCGCCGGTGCCCGCAGGGCCCTTCCGCTAAAGGTCGGAGGAGCTTTCCACTCCCCGCTGATGGAGCCTGCCAGGGTAGAACTTGCCGAAGCCATCGAAAAAACCGTGGTAAATACCCCCATCTGTCCGGTGTATCAGAATGCAACTGCACAACGGGTCACCGATCCGGCTACCATAAGGGAAAACCTGGTGGCGCAACTGACCGCGCCAGTGTTATGGACACAGATCGTCCAAAATATGGTTGCTGACGGAGCCGGAAATTTTATCGAATTGGGGCCCGGTGAAGTCCTGCAGGGTTTGATCCGGAAAATAGCCGGTGAAGTATCCGTGTCAGGCGGCTGACACTATCTTTTCGCGTACTGATCTTCGTAGTAATGCTGGTAATCGCCAGATGTGATGTTGTTCATCCACTCTTCATTGGCGAGATACCAGTCCACCGTTTTTTCAAGCCCCTCCTCAAACTGCAGGGTCGGTTTCCAACCAAGGTCCCGTTGGATCTTCCCTGAGTCGATAGCATAACGCAGGTCATGCCCTGCCCGGTCCTTCACGTAAGTGATGAGCTGCTCCGAGGTTCCCTCCTTACGGTTCAGTTTTTGGTCCATGATCCGGCACAATAGTCTGATCAGGTCAATATTCTTCCATTCGTTGTGCCCGCCGATATTATAGGTTTCTCCAAGCCCGGCTTCATGGAATATCAGGTCGATAGCTGAAGCATGGTCTTCCACATAAAGCCAGTCGCGGATATTCTCTCCCTTACCGTACACAGGGATTGGCTTGCTGTTTCTTATATTATTGATAGATAGTGGTATAAGTTTTTCCGGAAATTGATATGGGCCGTAATTGTTCGAACAATTCGACAATACGACCGGAAGTTTATAGGTATGGAAATAGGCCCTCACCAGGTGGTCTGAACTGGCCTTGGAGGCAGAATAGGGGCTGCGAGGGTCATAGGCGGTTGTCTCCTGAAAAAAACCCGTTTCGCCAAGGGAGCCATAGACTTCATCAGTGGAAATATGATAGAACCTCCTGCCTCCAGGATTTTCCCAGATTTGCCTTGCCGCGTTCAGCAGGTTCACCGTTCCGATAATATTGGTGTAAATGAATTCCATGGGGCTGCTGATGGACCGGTCAACATGGGATTCGGCTGCCAGGTGGATCACACCGTCGAAGCGGTACCGGCGAAATATTTCATTGATCCCGGCAGCATCGGTGATATCGGCACGGATAAATTCATAATTCGGGGAGCCTTCGAGGTCTTTCAGGTTGGCCAGATTACCGGCATAGGTCAGGTTATCCAGATTGATAATATGATATCCGGGATAACGGTTAACGAACCGCCGGACAACATGCGACCCGATGAATCCCGCTCCGCCTGTGATTAAAATGGTTTTCATAGAAAATTTTTTTACCGGTTTATTCTTTTTTCATTTCGGATTTTTCATTTTCAGCACCTTTTCCCATCGCCACGCGGAACCGGTCATCTCGTCGAGCGATTTCTCTGCTTTCCACCCCAGTTCCTGATTGGCAAAAGTGGTGTCGGCCCAAACCTGCTCAATATCACCCGGACGCCTTTCGCGGATCTGATAATTCAACTTTTGTCCGGTTGCCCTTTCAAAGGACTGGATCACCTCGAGAACGGAAAATCCGTTACCGGTTCCAAGGTTGAATATCTCCACGTTTTTCTTCATCTTGTTTTCGATCATGCGGTCCACGGCCACCACATGGGCTTTGGCCAGGTCGACCACGTGGATGTAATCACGGATGGCAGTGCCATCCGGTGTATTATAATCATTGCCCCACACCCGGAGAAACGGCCGGATGCCGATTGCGGTCTGAGTGATATAGGGCATGAGGCAGTTGGGCACGCCAAGGGGTAATTCGCCGATAATGGCGCTTTCATGGGCTCCGATGGGATTAAAGTAGCGGAGCAGGATAGCCCTCAGCGGATTGATGCCAGCCGCATCGCTGATGATCTCTTCCGATATCTGCTTAGTATTACCATAGGGCGATACCGCTTTTTGAACCGGTGTGGTCTCCTTTGCCGGCAATTCATCAGGTTGGCCATATACCGTACATGAAGAGGAAAATACAATATCGGGGATCTGGTGGGTGATCATTCCCTGAAGGATATTGATCAGCGAAACCAGGTTGTTGTGATAGTATTTCAATGGCTGTTCCACCGACTCGCCAACTGCTTTGAAGGCTGCGAAATGGATGATGGCACGGATATCCGAATGCCTGGCAAAAAAACCGGCGGTGGCTTCTGCATCAGTCAGGTCAAACTTTTCAAACAACGGAAGGATACCGGTAATCCTGGCAATATTATCCACGACTTCGGCAGTGGAGTTGGATAAATTATCCACGATCACTACTACATAGCCTTTTTCCTGCAATTCGACAACTGTGTGGGATCCGATATAACCTGTCCCGCCGGTAACCAATATTTTCATAGGTATATGAGATGATTCAAACGGCTAAGATAATACAAAAATCGAAGTTCGGAAAGGCCGGGCCTACTTTCGTATGGCAGAGAGCAGCGGGTGATAATCACCCTGCAATCCAACCGGAATCGAATTCCGGATCTGATAGACGACATTGATGCTCTGACGGGTATCTTTCAGGCCGAAACCGTTGCCGGCAAGAATATCGCGGTACACATCGGTATGAAGATCCGCAAACCCGTCGCTGAACTCTACCTCTTTCCCATTGATGGACAACATCCGGTAGGTGCGTTTTCCGGCAAGTTTCACGGGTTCAGGGATATCATGATAATCGATACTCAGGAACCATCGTATCCTGGCTTGTTTTAGATTCAGGAATCCCCCTGCTTTATCGTTTTGCAGAACATGGACGTGGTTGTCCGTCACCGGGCCGAAGATCCAGGTCAGCATATCGAAGAAATGCACCCCGATATTGGTGGCAATACCCCCCGATTTTTCCTTGTTTCCTTTCCAGGACCTGAAATACCATTTACCCCTCGAAGTGATATAGGTGAGGTCGATATCGTACACCTTATCCGTTCCGCCAGCGACGACTTCCTCCCTGAGGGCAATGATGGATGGATGCAGACGAAGCTGCAACACGGTGAAGACATTCCGCCCGGTCTCCTTTTGAATTTCAAAAAGGGCATCGAGGTTCCAGGGGTTCAGGACGATGGGCTTTTCACAGATCGCATGAGCTTCATTCCTGAGGGCAAGGCGGATATGCGAATCGTGCATGTAATTTGGGGAGCAGATGGAAACATAATCGACCTTCATGGTTTCATAACGGCTTTTGTTATGGGCCATGCGGCGGAGTTTGTCGAGATGACGGTCGAACCTTTCCGGCTCGATAAAAAAATCGGCTTCCGGGAAATAGGTATCAATGAGACCAACACCGTCGTATGGATCCAAGGCACAGGTCAGCATGTTGCCTGTATCACGGATCGCCTTCATATGCCGCGGGGCTATATATCCTGCAGCACCCACGAGTGCGAAGTTCAATGGTCTGGGCTTAAGGTTCATTTTGTTTCCTTTTTCACAGTATTACCGGAAATCAGCCGGTACTTTTCATTACTTTCCGGGCAGATGGCCACACCCTCTTCATTAAAATGCAAACGATGACCATATTCACTCATCCAACCAACCTGACGACCCGGGTTCCCCACTACAAGGGCGTAAGCCGGCACATCACGGGTAATCACTGCCCCGGCGCCGATAAATGCAAATTCGCCGATTTCATTTCCGCATACGATGGTAGCATTCGCCCCTATGGAAGCCCCTCTCCGCACCATGGTTTGCTGGTACTGATCGCGCCGGAGGATATGACTCCTCGGATTGATCACATTGGTAAAGACCATGGAGGGACCAAGGAAAACATCATCTTCACAGATAACACCCGTATAAATGGATACGTTATTCTGTACCTTGACATTATGGCCCAGCACCACGCCCGGTGAAACCACCACATTCTGACCAATATTACAATGTTCTCCGATCCGGCAGTTATTCATGATATGGGAAAAATGCCATATTTTGGTCTCTTTGCCGATATGGCAACCCTCATCAATAAATGCGGATTCATGGGCGAAATAATCCTTTTCCATCTCACTGATTGATAAAATCAAGAACGCTTTGAGTAATGTAGTGCAACTGCTCCTCGTCGAGTTCGGTATGCATGGGCAGAGAGAAGACATGGTCGCACAGGTGTTCGGTAACCGGAAAATCTCCCGGCTTATAGCGCGGATCCAGGTATGCTTTTTGCATATGCAGCGGAACCGGGTAATAGATCATGGCGGGTATTTCCCTGGCGCCAAGATGATCCAGGAGCGCTTTCCGGTCGACACCATCGGAGACAAGGGTGTATTGATGGAACACATGGTCAGATCCCGGGTAGCGTGAGGGTATCTTCAGGCGGGGATGGCCAATAAAAGCCCTGTCATAGTATTCGGCTGCCTGGCGCCGCCTGGCGGCAAATTCGTCCAGACGGGGTAATTTGGCTTTCAGGATGGCAGCCTGGAGGCTGTCGAGACGCGAGTTGACCCCGACAAAATCGTGGTAGTACCGTACCACCATTCCATGATTGACGACAATCCTCATTTGCCTGGCAAGGTCATCATCGTCGGTAAAAATGGCCCCGCCATCGCCGTAGCATCCCAGGTTTTTGCTGGGGAAAAAAGAGGTACAACCGATGTGGCCAATGGTACCGGCTTTCTTACGCGACCCGTCGCTAAAAATATAATCGGCGCCGATAGCCTGACAATTATCCTCCACCACATAAAGGTTATGGCGCCGGGCGATATCCATGATAGCCTCCATTGGTGCCGACTGTCCAAAAAGATGAACAGGGACGATGGCTTTGGTCTTTGGTGTGATGGCCCTTTCAATGGCCGCAGGGTCAATATTGAAGGTATCGGGATCCACATCCACCAGCACCGGAGTCAGTCGAAGGAGGGCAATTACCTCAGCAGTGGCAATAAAGGTGAAGGAGGCGGTAATCACTTCATCGCCGGGCTGAAGTCCGAGCGCCATCATCGAAACCTGAAGGGCATCGGTCCCATTGGCACAGGGAACGACATGTTTAACCCCGAGGTACCCCTCCAGTTCTTTCTGAAAAGCATGGACCGCCGGTCCATTAATGAAGGCACAGGAGTCGATAACCTCGCCAATACCTTTGTCAATGTCGTCTTTGAGCCGAAGATATTGACTCTTCAGGTCGACCATCTGAATTTTCTTCATTCTTGCAGTATTTGTTTGGTTGTTTTAGGAATTTTCAGGCAAAGGTAATTATTTCGTGTTTTTTTTATACCGCCAATTCAATTAACTTTGCAAATGGATAAAAACCACAATATGAAGAAATTTGCAGTTGTTCTTGCCGGGTGCGGCGTATATGACGGTGCCGAGATCCACGAAGCTGTGCTGACCATGCTATCGATCGATCAGGCTGGTGCGGGATATCAGTGTTTTGCACCCGACATGGCACAGCATCATGTCATCAACCATTACACCGGCGCTGAATCGAAAGAAGAAAGGAATGTACTGGCAGAATCCGCCAGAATCGCCAGGGGGGGGATCCGTCCCTTATCAGAGTTCAGGGCCGATGCTTTTGATGCATTGATATTTCCCGGTGGTTTCGGCGCTGCCAAAAACCTGTGTAACTGGGCAGTGGCGGGTGACAACTGCACGGTACAACCGGACGTGGAGAATGCAGTGTTCGCCATGCACAAAGCGAAAAAACCCATCGGGGCCATGTGTATAGCACCGGTGATCCTCGCCCGGCTCTTTTCCGGGATTTCGCTGACTACCGGTCAGGACCCGGCATCCGGAGGGTTCATTGAACGTTCCGGCAATAAATCTGTACCCACGAACCATGCAGAGGTCATTGCCAATCACGACCAAAAAATCTTCACAACCCCCTGTTATATGCTTGATGCCTCGATCAGTGAAATTTACTCCGGCACTGCCAATCTGGTGAAATGGATGATGGAGGCCATGAACTAGGCACAATCTCCTTTAGTTGTAATCCTTTACTTCCAGTTCCCCCCTTACAACCATCACCCCGTTGATGGCAAGGGCTTTCATTTCGTCCTCGCCGGGATAGACATGAATGGGGGCCAGTTTGTAAACCCGTTCCTGTATCCAGCTTACAAATCCTTTATCGTAAGCGATCCCTCCGGTGATCAGAATGGCATCCACCTCGCACTTCAGCACCGTGTACATCTCCCCGATATACTTTGCTACCTGGTAGGCCATGGCGTGATAAATGAGTTCTGCGTCTTTATTGCCTTCATCCACCATCTTCTCCACATCGTAAGCATTGTTGGTGCCGAGATAGGCCACCAGCCCGCCTTCGCCTTTGACCATTTTCTGAACTTCTTTCAGGGTGTATTTTCCACTGAAACAAAGCCTGACCAGGTCTCCAACCGGGAGGGTACCGGTTCGTTCCGGGCTGAACGGCCCTTCGCCGTCGAGTCCCTGGTTAACATCGATAACCCGCCCTTTTCGATGGGCTCCGATGGTAATACCGCCGCCCAGATGGGCCACGATCAGGTTAAGGTCCTCATACCTGCGGTGGATCGATCGGGCAAACTCCCGGGCTACAGCTTTTTGATTAAGGGCATGGAAAATCGATATCCGTTTCAGCAATGGGTGACCGGAGATCCGGGCGATTTCATCGAATTCATCCACCACGATGGGGTCTACAATATAGGCTGTGGCATTGGGAAGGGATAACGCAAGGTCGTAGGCGATCAATCCGCCGAGGTTACTCGCATGTTCGCCCAGCGGACTGTTGCGGAGATCTTCCATCATCCGGTCATTCACTTTATAAATGCCGGAGGCGATTGGTTTCAGCAACCCTCCTCTTCCAACGACTGCCTGAAGATCTGACAGATTGATATCTGCCTCTTTCAGTTGCTGCAGGATGATCTCTTTCCTGAAAGCAAACTGATCGGTGATCCTGGCAAAAGGGGCAAGTTCTTCGGTTGTATGCTTGATATTCTTCAGAAGAATAGGTTCAGTATTCTGATAGACCGCAATCTTGGTGGAGGTTGAACCCGGATTGATGGCCAGGACCCTAACATCTTTCATAGTGGCCGGTTTAATTATTATTATTTTGTGGATGTCTGACTTTACTATGCTTTATACCATATGTGAAATAGATGATCATGCCAAGGGCCATCCAAACCAGCAGCCGTGCCCAGGTATCCAGTGGTAAAGCGGCCATTTGAACGAAACAGATCAACGCGCCGAGGGCAGGTATGACCGGCACCCAAGGTGTGCGGAAAGGTCTTTCCACGTCGGGTTTTGTTTTTCTGAGGATGATTATGCTGACGCAAACAATGGAAAACGCCAGGAGCGTACCGATCGATACCAGTTCGCCAAGGATGCTGATGGGCAGGACTCCGGCCAGTACAATGGCGACGAAGCCTGTGAGCAGGGTACTGATATAGGGTGTTTTAAATTTCGGATGAACTTTTGAAAAGACCGGGGGCAACAATCCGTCCCGTGACATCGTATAAAAGATGCGGGGTTGTCCAAGCAACATGACCAGGATAACGGAACTCAGGCCGGCGATGGCTGCGATTTTCACGATTGGCCGGAGCCAGAACATACCTGAACCCATTGCATTGACACCAACGGCCACCGGATCGGCAACATTCAGGGCGGTATAACTTACTATTCCGGTAAGGACCACTGCCACAAGAATATACAAAATGGTTGAAACACTCAGCGAACCCAGAATACCCACGGGCATATCCTTCTGGGGATTTTTAGCTTCCTGGGCTGCTGTGGAAACGGCATCGAAACCTATATAGGCGAAGAAAATAACTCCTGCCCCCCGAAGTATCCCGCTCCATCCAAAATGACCCCATTCTCCTGTATTCTGCGGGATAAATGGCTGCCAGTTATCCGCCCGGACAAAGGCAAACCCGATGGCGATAAACATGATGATCACGCCCACTTTTACGATCACCATCACGTTATTAAAATTGGCCGATTCACGGATTCCGACTACCAGCAGGAGAGTCAGGACTGCGATAATGAACATGGCAGGCATGTTCACTATGGCGGTTACATGAGGCAGGGAATCGACCAATATTCCCTGTGCGGTGAGGGAGTGATGGAGGTTTTTAGTCAACTCCTGCCAACCGATGCCCGGCACCTCGATGAGAGTGGTTCCTGTAGCCGCAGTCAACGCGGTGGGAATAAACACACCGAAATCGCGCAGAAAACTCACTACATAACCCGACCAACCCACCGATACGGTACTGGCGGCAAAGAGGTACTCCAGTATCAGGTCCCAGCCGATGATCCAAGCCAGAAATTCACCAAGGGTGGCATAGGAATAGGTATAAGCGCTTCCTGAGATCGGGATCATCGAAGAAAATTCGGCATAACACAGACCGGCAAAGGCGCAGGCGATCCCCGAAATAATGAAAGAGATCACAATGGCGGGACCGGCATACTGTGCTGCGGCCTGACCGGTCAGCACAAAAATCCCGGCCCCGATGATGGCTCCTATTCCCAGGGTAGTAAGGTTTAATCCTGTCAGGGTCTTCTTCAGCCCCGCCTTATTGTCGTGTGCTTCCTGAAGTAAATCAGTAAGCGATTTGGTTTTAAACAACTGACTGGCCATGGGTCAAGGATTGGTTTGTATCAGATGGCAGCGGCCATGATGATGCTGGCCTGCTTCGAATCTTCGGTATCGGAACGGGAAGTAAGCACAATGGGTGCTGCAGCGCCAAGTACCACAGCGGCAAGTTGCGCGTTGGCGGAGAAACCCCATGCTTTGTAGAGGACATTACCTGCTTCAATGTCGGGTGCGATCAGAAGATCGGCATCTCCGGCCACTTCACTGACAATACCCTTATGTTTGGCGCTGGCGGCGCTTACAGCATTATCATAGGCCAGTGGCCCATCGATAATGCAGTTTTTGATCTGACCACGCTGGCTCATTTTCGAAAGCATCGCGCCATCGATCGTGGCCGGCATCGCTTCGTTGACCATCTCCACAGCCGCAAGAACAGCTACCTTCGGCCGCACATACCCCAGTTTGTTCATGAATTCCACGGCATTGACCGTAAGGGCCACCTTGGTCTTGAAGTCAGGCGCCGGGATCATGGCCGCATCGGTCAAACCCAGGAGCTTATGATAAGTCGGCAACTCGAATAAGGCAAAATGGGACAGCACATCCCCTTTTCTCAAACCGTTTTCCTTATCCAGAACGCCTCTCAGAAATGTCGCGGTAGGCACATTGCCTTTCATCAGAATATCCGCTTCGTGGTTGCGCACCATCGTGACGGCAATCTTCACTGCCGCGGCATCTTTCTCCTCGTGAATGATCTTCATCCCGTCGACATTCAGTTTGAGTTTCGCGGCAATCTCCTTGATTTTGGGTTCATTTCCTACCAATATAGCTTCCACCAGTCCCATTCTGTCAACAGCACAAATTGCTTCCAGACAGTGCTCGTCGTGGGCGACAGCTACCGCCAACCTCTTTTTTCCAGATTTTTCAGCCAGTTTATTCAGATCAGACAGTTTAGTCAGACATCCTTTAGTCACATTTTCCGATGATGCAGTCATTGAAATTTTCCTCCGTAAAATAATTTTTTTGTTATATGATGAACAATACATTAGTTGCGACAAACCTACAGGAATTTTACAAAACAGACAAGTGCTTTTTCAAAAAAGTTACATAATAAAATTTATATCTTTGCGAGGCTAAATAAACCTTATAATCATGAATTTACCCTTCTCGGAATCGTACAAGATCAAAATGGTGGAGACTATCCGCAAGAGTACCCTTAGCGAACGTGAACAGTGGATCAGGGAGGCAGATTACAATTTATTCAGGTTGCGCAGCGACCAGGTGTTTATTGATCTTCTCACCGATTCCGGGACAGGAGCCATGAGCGACCGTCAATGGTCGGCCATGATGCTTGGGGACGAAAGTTATGCCGGCGCCACCTCCTTCCGGAAACTTCAGGATGCGATTCAGGAGGTAACCGGTTTTGAATACATCCTGCCGACCCATCAGGGACGCGCCGCAGAAAATGTTCTCTTCTCCGTATTGGTCAAAGAGGGTGATGTCATCCCGGGAAATTCCCATTTCGATACTACCAAAGGACATATTGAGTTCAGAAGGGCCATGGCGCTTGACTGTACCATTGATGAAGCCTTCGATACCACTGTTTCCCACCCCTTCAAAGGGAATATTGATCCCCGGAAACTGGAGGATGCCCTCAGGAAATATGCCCCGAAGATCCCCTTCGTCATCATGACCATCACCAATAACTCCGCAGGTGGTCAGCCGGTTTCGATGGAAAACCTGAAACTGGTGCGTGACCTGGCCAGCCGTTATGGCAAACCGGTGTTGTTTGATTCGGCCCGGTTCGCTGAAAACGCTTACTTTATCAAGATGCGTGAAGCAGGTTATCAGGATAAAACGATTAGGGAGATCGTCAGAGAGATGTTCCTGCAGGCCGACATGATGACCATGAGTTCAAAAAAAGATGCCATTGTCAACATGGGTGGTTTTATCGCTTTGAACAACAGGGAGGTTTTTCAGAAAGCGAGTGTTTACAGCATTCTTTTTGAAGGATACATCACCTACGGCGGAATGTCGGGAAGGGATATGAATGCCCTGGCCCAGGGGCTTTACGAAGGAACCGAATTTGAATACCTGGAATCCCGGATACGACAAGTAGAATACCTGGGCAATAAACTGATAGAATACGGCGTACCGGTGCAGCAACCCATCGGAGGACATGCCGTTTTCGTGGATGCCAAAAGGTTTCTGAGTGAACTTCCCAAAGAGGAGTTTCAGGCCCAGACCCTGGCCATTGAACTATACAGGGAGGCCGGAGTACGTGCCGTGGAGATTGGTGCCCTGCTGGCCGATCGTGACCCTGTGACCCGGGAAAACCGTTACCCCGTGCTGGAGTTGATGCGCCTTACCATCCCACGCCGGGTCTATACCAACAACCATATGGATGTGGTGGCAGTGGCGCTGAAAAACATTTTCGACCGGCGGGATAGTATCCGCAAAGGATATAAAATCGTGGAAGAAGCACCCATTATGCGCCATTTCACCGTTTCACTGGCGCCCACTGTCTAAAACCGGTTTTCACAGATCGCTGCAGCAGAATGACAATAACGGAAATGATTCTGATCTCCTTCGGGCTGGCGATGGATTGTTTCGCTGCGGCCCTGGGTATTGGCGCCTGCTATAGATCTTCCTGGAAAACAACCCTTGTCATGGCAGCCATGTTCGGCCTGTTCCAGGGTGCAATGCCCGTTGCAGGCTGGCTCATTGGCAGCGGGGTCAAATCTTATATTGGTGCGGTAGACCACTGGATCGCCTTTGGGATACTTGCCTTTATCGGCCTTAAAATGATCCGTCAGTCGTTCCGCCCATCCAAGACCGAAAAAACCAAGAACATTGAAAACTTTGGATTGCTCATAACCCTGGCCATCGCAACCAGCATCGATGCGATGGTGACCGGTGTGGGTTTCGGACTGATTGAGGTCAACATACTGATGCTTATTACTTTAATTGCCGTCATCACCTTCGCAGTGACCCTGATCGGGGTAAAACTGGGGGAGAAAACCAGCTTTATCCCGGCCAGATGGGCAGAATTTACCGGAGGGCTGGTGTTGATCGGTATCGGTCTGAAAGTCCTTGCTGACCATCTCATGGCTTGATTTTTTGTACCTTTGCACCCTTAAAAATCAATATGCAGCAGATCAGGGTCACCAAAGAGTTCTCCTTCGAGGCAGCACACGCCCTTCACGGGCATGACGGGCCCTGCCGGCACATTCACGGACACTCCTACACCCTTTCGGTGACAGTTTCCGGCTTCGCAGAGACCAACCCTGAATCCCCCAAACTGGGTATGGTCATCGATTTCAGCGACCTGAAGCGGATCGTTAAAAGGGAGATCATCGATCAGTTCGACCATGCGCTGATCCTTAACGGCATGAAAACCGAAGGTGATAACGAACCACGGTACAACCATTCAGAAAACATCCTTTTGTTGCCCTATCAACCCACCAGTGAAAATATGCTTTCCGATTTCGTGGTACGAATGAAACGATCCCTTCCCGACGGGATAAGGCTGGTCAGTATGCGGTTGAGAGAAACTGCCACCTCCTATGCAGAGTGGTTTGCCTCGGATAACCTGTAAATTTCAGATCCTGATAAGTCTCTCTGTCCATCTCCATTCGCCATCAACATTCAGACGGAGAATGTATACCCCATGGTTCATTAAGGTTACCGGAAGTGCGATCCGGACGAAACCCGCATCGTATGTCGCGGCAGTTTCCCAGACCGGTTTCCCCCGGACATCATGGATCTGCACGAATACCTTGGCGTTGGCGATAAGCCGGAAAGACAGGGAGGAGGTAGATGTAACAGGGTTCGGATGAACAATAAAACCGGCCCTGGAATCATCCCGGCTTCGGTCGATGCCTGTCACGTCATGATCGAATAAACCCAGGATAACCGAGTCGGCAAGCGGATGGGGTTCATCAAGCCAAACGGAGGTAAATCTTGAATACTTTCCCGGATGGTCCACAAATAAATAATAGCCACCAAATGGCAGGTTTCTGAAAACATACCCGCCTTCCGAACCGGATCGGCAAAAATCAAGGGGTCTCATCTGGGCATCAAAAAGCAACACCTCTGAAGAAACGACCGGTGTCTGCACCACGCCCGGTTCACCTGCCACTACCTTGCCGGCGATCATTCCGATGCCGGCAGGCAACACCGGCTTTTCAATCAGATGTACATGGGCATGATATTCATGCCCGTCGCCGATTCGCAGTATGGTTGCTTCCATCCATGTGGCGGAGCCCGGGAATGAGGTGGGAAGGTAGCGGTTGTAACCCACAGATCCGGGTGTCAGTGCAGTCTTGATCAGGTATGAGCCCTTCAGAAGATGAGGAAATATATAATATCCCAGATAGGTAGCCTGAGCGGTATCAATGGCGATCATCTGATCACCTGACTTCCGGTAGAGATAAACGATACCGGTATCGCCCGTTGCAACCGGGTTGTTGATCGGCTTTTCGCCGGAAAATAAATGTCCTCCAAGATTATAATAGAGGGGCATTTTTATTGTCTGGCAAACGGAATCACTGCTAACTACCAACCCTCCTTCTTTCCTTTCCACCCTTAAGCAAACGTTGGCATCGGCAGGGGAGGCAAACTGATGGTAAACCACCGGTTGTCCGGTTGAGATGCTCCCGTCGCCGAAATCCCAGTGCCATTGGTTTGGATAACGGGTTGAGGTTCTGGTAAAGCGAAATTAAAAGGGTTCGGGGCTGAGCGAATCGGGTTCGGCTATAAAGAATGCTTGTCAGGGAATATTATGCCCTACACTGATCTCAAGGCAAAGCACATCATGACAAGTACCGCCGGTGTTGGTGTTGGAAACGGTCAGGCATACAAAATAGTTACCGGCAGCAGCGTAGGCATGTTCAGGATGCTGAAGGACGGAAGTTGACCCGTCGCCAAAATTCCATTGCCACATGGTAACGTCTCCTGCCGATTGATCCTGGAAACGTATCAGCATTGGATTCTGCAGATCCGGGGCCACCGTGAACCGCGCATCGCAATCATCCGAATTACCTGGGTTTGTTTGCGGGCGCACCACCAGCGGAAGCAGCGGAATTATCATTATTAGAATAAATCTGATCACCTTATTCGATTTCTGTTGTTTAGTTTAAAGTTAAACTGCACACCCAGTCCGACACCAAGGCTCCAGGGTGGTTTGGAGTGGACATTTTCCTGATCAGCGGTTGGCCGGAAGAAATATTTCCAGGAAGGTTCGAGGTAGAGGCTGAATTTTTCATTGATCCTCATTTCCAGCATGAGATCTGCCCAGATTTGCCAGTTGGTCTTCATCCTGGCGGGAGTCTCCTCATCGATCCGGATGATCCTTGCATTGGCATATTCGATCACCGGTTCGCCTTTTTTGGTACCCAGCAGGAGGGTCAGGGCGGGACCGGCCCTGAATGTCAGGCTGAAACGGTTGTTTTCAAATATCTTGTAGCCCAGTAAAACCGGTATGCGGAGATAGGTATAACGGTTGTTGGCCCGCGGGTCATCGCGGTGAAGGATGCTGTCGTATAATGTGATCATCTGGGTCTGGTAGACCACTTCGTTATCCGGGCCGGCCGCGAAGGAGACCACCACGGTGTAGAACCCCACACTATCGCGGCTTTTATAATCTACCCGGTACTTGCCCTGATCGTACATATAACCAAGTTCCAGTGCCGTTCCGATAGAAAAGGAGGAGAGGTGCCAATCTATCCCGCCATGCAGCCAATAGTTCATTTTGTTGTACTTTTCCCCTTCCTCATAGAAAGCAAGTTCGGGCAGCACTCCAAGTTGTCCGGTGACCATACTGCGCATACGGTCTGATTTATCTATCCGGAATTTCTCTTCTCCTCTGACCGTTTTGATGATCAGAAACGTATCGGGAGGGAACAGGTTGCGGAGCAGCGAGGTTTCCAGCGGCTTCAGAAACGACAGACCTGCAGGGGTAAGACGGGTCGTCAGCCCGGATTCTGCCGGGTGGTCCGGATCTTTGGCGATAAGGATGGAAGAATGAGTTGGCGCCGGTTTTGAGGGGATATGGGCATGGGCGGCGGGGATCTCCCCGATACCCTCTGTCCCGGTTTCCGTATTCAGGTCAGGGGTATTCCCGGTAACCGGGGATGCAGAAGGAACGGATGGAGTTTCGGCACCCTGCAAAGGTTGCTGCTTTTCAGGGGGCAGGGAGGTCTGTTCCTCCGCAGGAATGAGAAAAAGGCCGGCCAGCAGCAAAACTGCCGGTATGGAAAGGTAGAACCAATGGTGATAGGTGAAATTGGTAAAATTGAAGCGGAGTAATTCCCTGAACAGCAACTTCCGGCGGATGCCGCTCCAGACCCGGGGCGGTGGCTCGGTGGTATGTCGGGCCAGGGCATTCCGGAAGAGTTCATCGACCTGATCTTCCTGTTGTGCGGTATTTTTACGAGGGTCATTCATGTTGACCGTAGGATTCGGTTATCAATTTCATTTCGATAAGTTGTTTGCGGAGCAGTTTACGCGCTTTCAGCAGTTGTGTTTTGGAAGTGCTCTCCGTAATCTGAAGCATGGCGGCGATCTCTTTATGGCTGTATTCTTCAAACACATACAGGTTGAAGACCATTCTGTATCCCGGAGGAAGACGACGGATCAGCGAGGTCAGTATTTCCGCCGATACGGGTGCATGGTCAGCACTCCGGGGCTGGTTTTGAATGATCTCGGTCTCATCCACATGATCAATATCCTCCAGAAACGGGTTTTTACGGTTCTTCCGGAAATAGTTGAGTGCATGATTGATCATGACCCTTTTCATCCATCCCTCAAATGAACCTTCACTTCTGTAACTGCCGATATGGGCAAAGATCTTCATGAATGCCTCTGATAAAATATCTTCGGCTTCATCCTGAGTCCGCGCATACCGCAGGCAAATCGCCATCATTACCGGAGCATACCTGCGATAGAGGGCGTTCTGAGCATTCCGTTCGCCGGCAATGCACCCCTCAATTATGGACTCGTCGACGAGCATCCGATATCTTGCAAAGTAAAGACGTAAAACTGAAAAATTGGTTGCCTGAAATCATAAAATCAGAAACTGGAACGAAACTTTTTGAAATTCATTTCAAAAAACACCCGTCCTTTTTCGCTGACCATTCCATATATGTGATAAACAAAGGCTTCATGGAACATGGGAAAGGAAGAGGTATCTTCCGGAGTGAAGAGGTCGCTTTCAAAAAGGCTCTCATACCTCGCCAGGTGAAATTTTGAAATAACTGCCTCGTCAAGGTCACTTCGGTATAATCCTTCATGCTTTCCCTTTTTTATGTTTTCCAGGGTAGCATCATACATCAGCTTTCTTCTCTGGGTCTTAACTTCCAAGTAGAGTAATGGGTAATATTTCCGGACGTCATAGACCATGGCAGGATTGTACTCCTTAAGAATTCCGTGAATCATTCTGTACATCTCGAACATCTCCTCAATGGCATTGAAGTGCCGGTTTCGGATATCCTCCGTGAATTCCAGCGATTGCCTGTAATCCTCTGCCAGAACCTCTCTCACCAACTCCTGTTTGTTACGGAAATGCTCATAGAGGGTTTTCTTGGATATACCCAGAATCCCCGCCACCTCATCCATGGTAACGCTCCTGATGCCATAACGGTAATATAGACTTCTGACCTTCGGAACGATCTTCAACTTTCTGGCTTCCATTTTACAAAAATAGGCAAAAGTTTTATGGAAACGATTTTAAGTAAAATAGTTTATCAGCCGGCAAAATCTCTATCTTTGCCGCACTGATATTATATAAGTTGAAATAAGATAATGTACTTATTATGAAGAATTTAATTTTGATTATCTCCTTAATTGCCCTGATAACTGGTTGCGGGACGGGTGAAGGCGATAATGCAGCCCGGCTAAGCCGGCTGAAAAAAGAGAGGGATAAGCTCACGGAAGAGATACAGAGATTGGAGAAGGAACTCACCGGAGATAAAGTGACAGGCACTTACGTCAGGGTAGCGCCGGTGGAACGTCAACTTTTTGAGCACTACATTGAAGTTCAGGGGCGTATCGACGGAAATGAGAATATTGCCGTCAGCCCCCGAAATCAGGGTGGCGTGGTGACCCGCCTGCTGGTCCATGAAGGCGAACATGTCACCGCAGGACAGGTATTGGCAGAACTGGACGCTGAAGTGTTGAAACAGCAACTGCAGGACCTGAAAAACAAACTGGCTTTTGTGACTGATATATATCAACGTCAGAAAACGCTTTGGGATCAGAAAATCGGATCGGAGATGCAGTTCCTGAAGGCAAAAAACGACATGGAGTCGGTGGAATATGGTATTGCCACCCTGGAGGATCAGATCCGGATGTCGGTGATCACAGCTCCGATCACCGGGACCATTGAAGAGATCCCGATCAAAGTAGGTCAGATGGCCTCCTCCGCCTCACCGGTACCTGCGTTCCGGATCGTGAACTTTGCCAGGGCCAAAGCACTTGCCGACGTGGGGGAGGCCTATTCTGCCAAGATAAAGCCGGGCGATGTCGTGAAGATATTTCTGCCCGATTTCAACGAGGAGTTGACCGAGAAGGTGACCTTTGCAAGCAAATACATCAACCCCACCAACCGTACATTCCTGGTGGAAGTGGCCCTCCCCTCACCGGGTTTCACCCTCAGGGCCAATATGATCGCCGTGTTGCGGATAAAGGATTACACCAATCCCGCAGCCATTGCCATCCCCAGGGACCTGATCCAGGTTTCTCCTCAGGAGGGAAGTTTCGTTTTTGTTGCGCGGGAGGAAAACGGGCGGAAAATTGCCAGAAAAAAAAGCGTTACTCCCGGAATTACTTTTAATGGTCTGACAGAGATCTCCGGGGGAGTGGATGCCGGGGAGATGATCATCACCGCCGGATACAAGGATCTGTATGACGGGCAACTGATTGAATTTTAACGACCCTCTCCCATGAAACACATTCCCGATAAGATCAAAGAGTTCTTTGCGACCAGTTGGGCGATCGACAATAAGTCCAGCATTTATGTCCTCACGATTATCATCACTTCGCTGGGCCTTCTCTCCTATTTTAACCTGCCGAAAGAACAATTTCCGGAGGTGGTGATCCCCACCATCGTGATCAATACCATTTATCCCGGCACCTCTCCGGAAGACATGGAAAACCTGGTCAGCCGGCCAATTGAAAAGGAGTGTAAATCCCTGGCCGACGTTAAAAAGATCACCAGTAACTCCATCCAGGATTTTTCTTCCATTGCCGTGGAATTCAACCCTGGTATCGAGGTGTCCGAAGCAAAGCAACGGGTCAGGGATGCCCTTGACAAGGCGCGGTCCCAACTTCCGAATAATCTTCCCGATGAACCCACTATCAAAGAGATCGATATTGCCGAGTTTCCGATCATGAATATCAACCTGGCCGGGGATTACGACCTGCAGCGACTGAAAAAATACGCCGAATTGGCGCAGGACAGGATCGAGACACTGAAAGAGATTACCCGGGTCGACATTGTCGGGGCACTGGAACGGGAGATCCATATCGATGTGGATATGTATAAAATGCAGGCAGCCGGTGTCTCTTTCCGTGATATCGAATCGGCAGTTGCCGCTGAAAACGTAATCATTTCCGCCGGTACCATCACGCTCTTCGGCACCAAATATACTATCCGGCTGGCCGGACAGTTTACTTCGCCGGAACAGATCAGGACCATCACCCTGAAATCATCCAGCGGCGCCATGGTGAGCATCCAGGATATTGCCACCATTTCAGACTCTTTCAAAGAAAAAGAGAGTTTTGCCCGCCTGAACGGAAAAAATGTGGTGACCCTTAACATCATTAAAAAAAGCGGTGAAAACCTGCTCCATGCCTCCGAATCGATCAAGACGATCATGCAGAAGCTGCAAAAGAGCCAATATCCGCCCGACCTGGAGGTAAATATTACAGGCGACCAGTCACGCTTTACCAAAAGCACCCTGGAAGAACTCAACAACACGATCGTGATCGGGTTTATCCTGGTGGTCATTGTGCTGATGTTTTTCATGGGATTCACCAACGCTTTCTTTGTCGCCCTTTCGGTTCCGCTTTCGATGTTCGTAGCCTACCTGGTGATGCCCAACCTTGGCTTCACGATGAACATGATCGTAATGTTTGGTTTTATCTTCGCTTTGGGAATTATAGTGGACGATGCCATCGTGGTCATTGAAAATACCCACCGGCTTCACCGGCACGAACCCGATATTGTCAAGGCTGCCAAACATGCAGCCGGGGAGGTATTTCTGCCGATATTGTCGGGAACCCTGACCACGCTGGCGCCCTTCTTTCCGCTGGCTTTCTGGCCGGGAATCGTGGGAAAATTCATGTATTACCTGCCCGTTACCCTTATCCTGACCCTCTTCGCCTCCCTGTTCGTCGCCTACATAATCAATCCGGTCTTTGCCGTCTCATTCATGAAACATGAATATGACGAACCCGAAACCCGGCTCAACAAAAGGCGTATGATCAAAACCACGATCATCCTCGGTACCCTGGCGATGATCGCCTATCTCACCGGTAGTTTTGCCCTTGGAAATGCCCTGGCCCTGATGGTAATCCTATACCTGCTCTACTGGCTGGTTTTGAAAAAAGCGATCAGGGGATTTCAGGAAACCGTCTGGCCATCCCTGCTCCGACTTTATGAATATTCGCTGGTATTTGCCCTGAAAGGGAAAAACCCATGGTATCTCCTGGGATTTGTCGTTTTCCTTCTCTTTGCAAGTTTCATGGTAACCGCCATCACTAAACCGGCCGTCCTTTTTTTCCCGAACAATAATCCGGGATATATCAACGTCTTCATAAAAATGCCGGAAGGAACAGACCAAAAGGTGACTGATTCCGTGACCTATATGGTAGAAAACCGCATCCATGAATTTCTTGGCAAAGAAAATCCCCTCGTGGAGTCGGTGATTGCCAATGTGGGCTTCAACGCCAGTGACAACATGTTTGACGCCTCGGTATCGCCCAACAAGGGAAAGGTCACCATCAACTTCGTGGAATATAAATATCGCCAGGGGGTTTCTACACAAGCTATTATGGATGAAATCCGGGAGAAGATCAGGAATATCCCCGGAGCAACCATCACAGTGGAAAAAAACAAAATGGGGCCTCCTACCGGCAAGCCGATCAACATCGAGATCACCGGCGAAAATCTCGAAGAACTCATCGTGACTTCGCAACAGTTCAACGCTTACCTCGATTCACTGCAAATCCCGGGGATCGAGCAACTGAAGTCCGACTTTGAAAACAATAAGCCGGAGATCATTGTGAATATCGACCGGCAGCGCGCCAATCGCGAAGGGTTGTCTCTCGGACAGATCGGCACCGAACTGCGTACCGCGATTTACGGTAAAGAGATCTCCAAATACAAGGAAGATGAAGACGAATACCCTATCCAACTCCGTTTCGACGAGAAAGAACGCTCCAACATCAACAAGATCATCAACACCAGGATCACATACCGGGATATGAATTCGGGGCAGCTCCGGCAAATACCGATATCTTCCGTAGCAACCATTCAGTACAAAGATACCTACGGTGGTATCAAACGAAAAAACCTGAAGCGGGTAATCACCCTCACTTCGGAAGTACTTTCGGGGTATACCGCCAATCAGGTTGTAACAAGGATCAAAAAATCGATTCCGGGATTCAAGGCTCCGATGGGGATTGATATCCAACTTACCGGGGAACAGGAAGACCAGGCCGAAACGATGCAGTTCCTGATTCAGGCCATGATGGTGGCCATTGGCATGATCTTCTTCATACTGATCACCCAGTTCGGATCGGTCAGTAAATCTTTCATTATACTCAGTGAAGTGATATTCAGTGTCATCGGTGTACTTTTCGGCATTGCCATTTTTGGAATGTCCAT
>CAYLVY010000004.1:71039-75133 GCA_964387205.1 uncultured Draconibacterium sp. | reverse complement strand
AAAAAATTGATTAAGCACTTTTGTACCAGTAAGGAAAAACAGCAGCTATAATTACCCTTTCGAATAAGTCAGCGAAGTTTCTCCGATTCAGTTTGTAAGCAAATTCGTTAAGATAGTTTTGTAAGTAATCTGTGCTCATTTTATGATAGACACCAAGAAAAGTTCTTTTAGCGTTGCTGATCGCAATGTGAGCCCATTTAAGCGTGGTTTTCGTCGTATTTTTTGATGATTTTTCGGTGATATGCATATCGACAAACTTATGGAGATCCTGATAGTTTTTCCCCTGGTCAGTGAATGCAACACTGTCAGATGTGACGTTCTCCTGAAAAAGAGTATTAACCGATTCTGATTTTTGAGAATCTAAAACCTTCATTTTGAAATATCTACAATGTTTAGTTTCAATTCCAGTGTTAATGTCCACTAACGGGGTTGATTCTGCCAATACACCAACATCTTCCTGCCGCTGGCTGCCTTTGCCACGTTTCAGATTTTTTCGTTCCTTGTCTGGTGTTGCTATTTCAAAGAACCCCTCATCAAACTCGATCATTCCAGTCAGAGAATATAGATCATCTCTTTTACCCATTAAGGTTCTGATCCGATGCATCAGGGACCACACCGTTTTATACCTTTTATACCCAAGCTGGCGCTGCATCTCACATGCTGAAATGCCTTTTTTTGTAGCAGTCATGAATAATATCGCCAAGTACCAGACCCTGAATGATAAATGTGAATGTTCCATCACCGTCCCACTTCTTAACGTAGTACGAAAATGACAGACCTTACACTCAAATTGCCCTTTGCAAGCCAGCCAGAAATGGCTGGTGCCACCACACTTCTTGCAGGTCAGGCCTTGCTTGATCCGCATATCCCTGTAATGCTCTCTGCATGCAGTTTCATCGGGAAACCGCTGAGTAAAAACCAATGTATTCATGTCTTTTTTCATGCAAAGTAACATCATGAGTAAGCCAAACTATGGCGTGGTGTACGAAAGTGACTAATCAATTTTCTATTATCAAATAACAGTAAAAGCTATTTTTTAATGCAAATGCCTGAAATGTGGTTTTATTTCAGAAGTTTTAGCCGACTCTTTATTCGCAGGTGGGGTGAACGTTACCTGTCCGTTTTGTTAAACAGATATAAAGGATATCCGTATGAATTTACATTAGTGATCATATAATAAAGATTTTATCAGCCCATGAATAATCAGAACCAAAACCAGCAATTACTCAACTGGATCAAGGGTCGCTTCCTTATCAGATACAGAATAAAAAAAGCTGATTATTCGAGGATATAACTCTCTATTAAAATAAATACACTTCTATTCGAACATGCTGACCATTGTTCATGATTCGCCAGCAATTTTGCAGCATCCAGTGATTCACTCGATTTTTTTTCTCATGTCATAAAGCTGATGTCAGAATTTTTGTTCATCTTCCCATGTAACTTTTTCTTTTTCAACCAGTATCAAAACATCCCAATCTGAATCGCGGTGAAAATCACCACGCGCTCTCATACTCCGGCTTCAGCCTGCACACCCGCTCCTACGCACCACTGATCGCCTCCCGGCTCCCTTTAAGTTTCTGTGGTGTGCTGAAGGAGAGCATATACTATCCGTTCTGAGACCTTCCAGGTTTCAAAAACCTGGAAGGTCTTATGGGTTGTACCTGCTTTTGCCGAAAGACGTAAACAGATGAAAATTAAACACACACTCTACGCCAATAATTATTCAATTTTTATACTTTTGCCTTAGATCATCTATCTTTTTCCTATGACCGGGCGCATTTTTAACCTGACTTTTCGTTCCTATCTTATCCTATTGCTGATAATTGTCGCCAATCCGGAAGCGCTTTCGCAGTTGATTTCCGTGAAATCTTTCCGGCAATTGACCAACGACCTCGACGCCCGCGTTCATTATCCGAAAGAGGATAAAAACGGCGAAAAAGCCGCTTTGGTCAAGGTGGTGACCACCGAAACCGGTTTTGAATTTGAAGGCGGTTCCATCGGCCTGGTGGCCACTGAGAACAAAACCGGCGAGATTTGGGTCTATGTGCCAAGGGGAGCGCGGGTGTTGACCATCAAGCACTCCCGGCTTGGGGTGTTGCGTAATCAGGAGTATCCCGAACCCATTGAATCCGGCGTGGTCTATGAAATGGTGCTGGTTACCGGAAAGGTGGATATTTCCGTTACCCCTCCCGAAATCGAAACCCAATGGCTTGTCATTACCAGCGAGCCCTCCGGGGCTGACCTTTACCTGAACGACAACGCGGCAGGTAAAACGCCTTACCAGAGTGAACTCCCGGTGGGGCGATATACATGGCGACTATCCCGGGAACTCTACCTGCCGGAAGCCGGGGTAGCGGAGCTGATCTCCGGCAGCAACCGGAAAGTGATCACCATCCCGCTGAAACCCGATTTTGGCACGGTCACCGTGACCACCGTACCCGAAAGCGGGGCAACGGTAAGCCTGGACAACATGCCGACCGGAAAAACCAGCCCCTGCAAACTCGACATGGTGAAATCGGGCGACCATACCCTGACACTGAGCCTCGATATGTACGAAACCACCACCCACCGGTTTTCAATATCTGCCGGAGAGCAAAAAACGTTGGAGGTGCCGATGAACCCGACCTTTGCCGAAGTGAAACTGTCATCCGAACCGCCGGGCGATATTTACATTAATGAAACCAAAAAAGGAACCGGAACGTGGCAGGGAAGGCTCAACCCGGGTGTTTATACCTTCGAAGCCAAACTTGACAAGCACCGGCCGGCCATGCGAAAGAGCACCGTTGCCGTGGGAACCCCGCTGAACGTCGCCCTGAAACCCGAACCCATCACCGGAACGCTGCGGATCATCACCAACCCCTTCGATGCGACTGTAAAGCTCAATGGCAAAGAGGTGGGCAAAACCCCCCTGACCCTGAAAGACCTGCTCATCGGCGACTACACTGCCGAGATAACCCTTGCGGGCCACGCCACCGCCACCGAAAAGGTTACCATTGCCGACGGCCAGGCCAGCGAAATCAGCACAGCCCTGCAAAGTGGAATGATGGTGGAGGTGGAGGGAACGGCGGGGGCGGCACTCTTCATCGACGGGAAGCCTGCCGGCAACCTCCCTTACTCGGGCAGCCTCACTTTCGGCACCCACCGGCTGAGGATAGAAAAGGAGGGGAAGAAGCAGGAGAAAGAGGTGGAAATAAAGCCCGGAGGCATCGCCCGGTTTACTTTGACCATCTCAGCCAATTATACGGAGGAGACCGCCGGGCTCGACATGGAGATGGTTTTCGTAGAGGGAGGTACCTTCAGCATGGGCAGTAACCAGGGATCGGATGATGAGAAACCGGTGCATCGGGTAAGGGTCGATGATTTTTATTTGGGTAAGACGGAGGTGACGCAACGGCAATGGCGGGCCGTCATGAGAAATAATCCATCACATTTTAAAAACTGCGATCAATGTCCGGTGGAGCAAGTATCCTGGAATGATATTCAGGACTTCATTAAAAAGTTAAACAACATGACAGGTAAGAAATACCGCCTTCCTACCGAAGCAGAATGGGAGTATGCGGCCAGGGGGGGCAGCAAGGGAAGGGGATATACGTACAGCGGAAGCGATAACCTGGAGGAGGTGGCATGGTATAATGGCAATTCAGGGTCGAAGACCCATCCGGTGGGGCAAAAAAAGTCCAACGAACAGGGGTTGTCCGACATGAGCGGAAATGTGTGGGAGTGGTGTCACGATTGGTATGGCAGTGATTACTATAAAAACAGCCCTGCTGATAATCCCAAAGGCCCTTCATCGGGCGCCTTCCGCGTGATTCGCGGCGGCAGCTGGTACCTCTACGCCGATTATTGCCGTTCTGCGCGTCGCATCAACAACGGCCCTGGCTACCGCAACGGCAATCTGGGTTTTCGGCTGGTGTTCATTCCATAGTTCGCGGTAGCGGGGCCATACCTTTTGAGCAGGGGTAGCGGGTTTTACAGTGAGGGAGCGAGGGACGAGCGGAGGAACAGTAAAACAAGCGTTTCATTTTTCAAAATGTGATCGAATGCAAATCAGGATTTTTACGATACCCATTGGAGATAACGGTGCCCTGCAG
>CAYLVY010000004.1:21406-71029 GCA_964387205.1 uncultured Draconibacterium sp. | reverse complement strand
AGGAGATGAACAGGTTTCTTCGTCACAATAATGTGCTTGAGGTTGACCATCAATTGATAAGCACTCAACATGGCGCATTCTGGTGTTTTTGCGTAAAGTTTATCGAATCATCCTTTCCGGTTCAATCTTCAGGAACCGTAAGGGTTGATTATAAGCAGGAACTGGATGAGGAAACCTTTGCAATTTTTGCAAGGTTGAGGGAAATCCGCAAACAGCTTGCGCTTGAGGATGCAGTTCCTGCTTATGCGGTTTGCACTGATCAGGAATTGGCATCCATGGCAAAACAAAAGGAAATCTCGGAGCGTACGTTAAAAAATGTGAAGGGATTTGGTGAGAAGAAAATGGAGAAATACGGGTTGAAAATAGTGAACAGGTATCATCACGAAAAGAATAGTGAAAAGGACGGGTAATTTATTTGAAAGCATTGCATGCATGGACAATTTAAGGCTAGCCTATGTCCGTGCGCGAAAAGGGAAAGAGCATAAAGGGGATGTAGTAATTTTTTCGAAATTAGTAGAAAAACGGCTGATGAGTCTTAGAAATGCTTTGCTTGAAGAGAATTACCAACCCGGGGCATATCACTTTTTCAGGATTTATGAGCCAAAGGAACGGATCATTTGTGCTGCACCCTTTCATGACCGGGTGATCCACCATGCTATCATGAATATTTGTCATCCTGTATTTGAGCGATTTCAGATAAATGACAGTTACGCGACAAGGATCGGGAAAGGCCAATTTGCTGCGCTCAAGAAGGCTTATCAATGGCAGCAAAATCATGATTGGTTTTGCAAAATGGATATTCGGAAATATTTTGATTCCATACCTCATGTGAGATTAAAGGAACTATTGGAAAGAATTTTTAAGGATCCAAGACTGCTGGCCTTGTTTAATCGTATTATTGACAGTTATGAGGTAATGCCCGGGTTCGGAATCCCGATTGGTAATCTGACCAGCCAATATTTTGCAAATTTTTATCTTGCCTACCTGGACCATTTTGTCAAGGATCGGTTGAGGATTAAAGCCTTTGTGCGATACATGGATGACATGGTAATTTGGGGAAGTGATAAGTCTGTCGTATTAGAACAATACCGGCAATCAGAATGTTTTATTAGTGAAAGGCTGAGGCTTGAATTAAAACCCCCTTGCATTCACAATTCAATAAAAGGGTTACCGTTTCTTGGTTTTGTGCTCTTTCCAACGATGATAAGGTTAAACAAACAAAGCCGTAAACGATTCATCCAAAAAATGGGGAAGTATTACAGTTTTTTGATTCATGGGAACTGGGATCAACAGACTTTCGCTAATCATGTATTGCCATTAATTGCTTTTACACAACATGCACAAACGAAAACGTTAAGATCAAATGTTATTAGAAATCCGGAAACCGGCTTAGGAGCGCCAACCGCGTGAATCGCGGCGGCAGCTGGAACAACAACGCCGATAATTGCCGTTCTGCGAATCGCAACAACAACAACCCTGACAACCGCAACAACAATCTGGGTTTTCGGCTGGTGTTCATTCCATAGCTCAAAAGGTATGGCCGGATAGCTACCCATGAACCGGCCGGTTTCCCTTTCCTTTCGGGGAACAAATATCAATTCGGAAAGCCCTGTTGGTAGCCGAAGGCGAAGACCGGGTTTTTTTGTTTTTTAAAATCCGGATTAATGTCAGAATAAGAAAATAGTTGATCGTTATGAGGAATTGGCGTAATGCAATTGTTGTTTCTGTAAATTTGAAAAAATTGATATCTTTGATGTTATGATTGGCAAAAATGGAATGGCAAGCGAAACAAGACCCCAAGTCCCGCAGGGACGGCATATTGGTATCAAAAACGAAAACAAAATCCCAAAAATATTTCCGGAAAAAAACCTTATCCATAAACTCACGCAGAACCAAACAGATATGACCCGTTTATTCAACCTCGTTTTGTTCATTTCATTTCCCTGCCTGTTGTGGTCACAAACCATCGACGAGATCAAATCCGACGCCAAAGGATACCTGTGGGGCGAGGGCCGGGGAGTTACCATAGATAAGGCCGATCAGCAGGCCCTGGCGATGCTGGTCAGCCAGATATCGGTGGCGGTGGAGAGCAGGTTCTCCATGCTGAAGGAGGAGATGAAGCAAGAGGGCAAGAGCGGTTTTTCGGAGGAGTGCCGGCAGGTGGTGAACACCTACTCGTCGGCAACGCTTCACCAGGCCGCCAGGATCGTGGTAAGCCAGGAGCCCGACGCGAAGGTGTTCCGGTACGTGAAGCGAAGCGAGGTGGATGAGATCTTCCGGCAGCGGAAGGAGAAGATACTCGATTTCACCCGTTCGGCCGATAAAGCGCTGAAGGAGGTACGACTGGCCGATGCCCTGAAATATTATTACTGGGCGCTGACCTTGCTTCGCAGCCATCCCGACGGCGCCGCGATCGCCCTGCCCGGCGATGCTTCCCGCCCCCTGCAGCGCTACCTGCCCGAAACCATCGGCAGGGTTTTCGAGGGGATCGAAATACATGCTGCTGAAATTAAAGACGAGCCGGGCCAGCGTACCATTCGGCTGCATATTACTTATGGTGGTAATCCGGTGGAAAATTTCGATTACTCTTATTGGGACGGCAAAAATTTCTCTGTATCGGTGAGCGCAAAGGATGGCATCGGTTTTCTGGAGTTCTTCGGCGACCAGGCACACCTGAAGAAGGAGACACAGGTGAGGGCCGAATATATTTTTGCCGGAGAGGCACGCATCGACAGGGAACTGGAGGATGTTCTCGCTCAACTTGACGCGATTCCCTTCCGGAATAACCTCTACCAGGTTAAGTTTGAACGAGGGGGCTCCGGGCCACCGGGGGTGGAGGAACCCCGGCAGCATCCTGTCGCGCCGGAAATGGCCGAAACCTTTACACTGCCGGAGTACCGCAACAGGATCGATAAGATACTGACATCGATCCGTGATAAAAACTACCAAAGCGCTGCCAGCCTCTTTACCCCCGGGGGTTACGAGGTGTTTGACCGGCTGCTCCGGTACGGCCAGGCACGGCTGCTTCGGTACGATACCCTCAGCGCCATCCGGATGGGGCGTGGGGTGATGGTCCGCGGCCCGGTGATGTCGTTCTCCTTTCCCAACAACGCGAATAAATTCGTGGAGGATGTGGTCTTCTATTTCAATGAGGAGATGAAGGTAGAGACATTATCGTTTGGCCTGAACGGGAAAGCACTGCTGAGTATTTTGTCGCATCAGCGCTGGTCGGCCACTGAGCGGATGACGCTGGTCAGTTTTTTAGAGCATTACAAAACGGCCTATGCCCTGAAGAGGCTCGATTTTATCCGCAGCATCTTCGCCGACGACGCCCTGATCATCACCGGAAGTGTGGTCAGGGTGAAACCTGACGCGGAAAACCTTTTCCGTAACAATCCGATCGTACGGTACAACCGGTATAACAAGGAGCAGTATCTCAGGGCGCTGGAGCACACTTTCGCCGGGAACGAGTTTATCAATATCGAATTTGAAGAGAGCCTGGTGCGCAAGGGTGGAAGTGCAAAGGAGTTGTTCGGGATCCAGATCAAGCAGAATTACTACTCATCCAATTACGGCGACCAGGGCTATTTATTCCTGCTGGTCGATTTTGAAGATCCGGGGGAACCCGTCATCCATGTCCGCACCTGGCAACCGACCCGGAATGCCGACGGGACGATATACGGGATTGAGGATTTCTAAGGCAGGTCACCTTTTTGATCCTATTGCTGCGGTAGTGACAAGCCCTTGAAAACGTGGTGTTTATCTGACTGAGATCACATGTATAATGTGTATTCATGTTTTTTACTTTACATTTTTGATTTTTGATTTTCTATTTCCTTACCTTTGTTTCGTTTTTCTACGAAATACAAAAAATTATGATCACGGAGAAGAGGTATTTCACCGGGAACCAGGAGAAAATTGCCCGGTATGCCAAAGCGATGGGCCATCCGGTGAGGGTTTTTATCCTGGACTTTCTCGCAGGTAATATCGATAAATGCTGCTACAGCGGCGACATGGCGGAAGAGCTGCCCATTGCACGGTCCACCCTGTCGGAACATCTGAAAGAACTGAAAAACTCCGGGTTGATCCAGGGGGAGATTAATCCTCCCTATATCAAATACTGCATCAACCGCGAGAAATGGGAAGAGGCGAAAGCATTGTTCAGGGACTTTTATAACCAATAACATCATGATGGAAATTAAAATTCTTGGCCCGGGATGTCCCAACTGCCGGACCTTAGAGAAGCAGACGAGGGCAATATTGGAAAAACTGGGCATCGAGGCCAACATCAGCAAAGTGGAAGATATCCTGGAGATCATGCAATACGGAGTGCTGTCCACTCCCGCATTGGTGGTGGATGGAAAAATTTTGGTCAGGGGACGAGTGCCATCCCAGGAAGAGATTGAAAAGTTATTAACCGCGTAAACCGAAAATCATGAAACTGACGATGTGTATTTTGGCGACATTCGTGTTGCTGACTGGATTCAATTTCGCCGCTGAAACTGCGTTTTGCGAAGCCCCGGCATTGACACCGAAAAAAGTGGAGGTGTTTTATTTTCATTTCACCCGTCGTTGCGCCACCTGCAACAATGTCGAGAAAGTGACCCGGGAGACCTTGTTGAAGCAATATCCGGAACTTTCCAAAAACGGGCAGATCACCTTTACGAGTGTCAACCTGGATGAAAAAGAGGGTGAAGCGATCGGTGCTAAGCACAAAGTGGAAGGACAGGCATTGCTTTTCGTATCGGGCGAAAAACGAGTGGATCTGACCGGGAAAGCGTTTTTGTACGCCAACAGCAGTCAGGAAAAGCTGAAAGCCGAGATCAGGAAAGTGGTGGACAATATGCTGAAGTAGCCATGCAATACCTGCAGACGATTCTTGAAAATTCGCAGTATTCCTTCCTTACAGCGCTGGTCCTTGGCCTTATGACGGCCATCAGTCCCTGTCCGCTCGCCACCAATATCTCCGCCATTGGTTTCATCAGCCGGGATTTGGAGAACCGCAGGCGGGTATTTCTGAAGGGATTGGTCTATACGCTGGGCAGGGCGGTTTCCTACACGGGCCTCGGGGTGACCCTCTATCTGGGAGCCAGCACAATGAAGGTTTCCATGCTTTTTCAGGGGTGGGGGGAGAAGATCCTCGGCCCATTGCTGATCCTGATCGGGATATTTATGCTGGATTTCATCCGGATAAAATTTCCCGGATTTTCGGGTCTGACTGAAAAAGCCGGAGAACAGGGGAGAAAAAGCTATTGGGGGGCGCTGTTCCTCGGAATGCTTTTCGCCGTTGCCTTCTGTCCTTACAGCGGTGTGCTCTATTTCGGGATGCTGATCCCCATTACCGTTGCCAGTGCCGGGGGGCTGTATTTGCCGGTTATTTATGCATTTGCAACCGGACTGCCGGTAATCATCTTTGCGTGGCTGATCGCGTTTGCCGTCGGCAATGTAGGAAAACTGTACGACCGTATCAAGGTGTTTGAACGCTGGTTTCGAAAGGTCGTAGCGGTGATCTTTATCCTGGTGGGAATCTATTACATAGTGGTTTTTTTCGTTTGAGTCAACAATGTAGTATGAAAATCTTGATTTTATGTACCGGCAACTCCTGCCGCAGCCAGATGGCGGAGGGTTTTTTAAAGTCCTTTGACCCTGCCCTGGAAGTATTTTCTGCCGGCACCCATCCCGCCGCACAGGCGAATCCATTCGCGGTGGAGGTGATGAAAGAGTCGGGGGTCGATATATCCGGTAATAAACCCAAAAGTGTGGATCTTTTTTTATCGGTAGATTTTAATTTTGTGATTACCGTGTGCGGCGGGGCCAAAGAAGTCTGCCCGGCATTTACAGGTAAAGTAAAACGCTGGGTCCACATAGGGTTTGATGATCCTGCCGATGCGCAGGGAAGCCGGGAGGAAATCCTTTCCGTTTACCTGCGGGTAAGGGATGAAATCAGGGAGGCATTTCATCAGTTCCACGAAAAGGTATTGAAACCTGCACTCCTGGCAGGTAAGGTGTAAATGAACAGGTTATTTTAAGCTGGTAATGGAGGCCACCTGTTCTGCCAGATGCTCGAAAGCCATGACCACTGCATTATTCTGCTGGCCAAATACGCTTTTCCCCTGTTCGGCGGCGGTTCCGACCTCCATGACAAGGGGGATCCGGGCAAGCACCCGGGTAGAGAATTCTGCGGCCATTCTTTCTCCTCCGCCTTGTCCGAAGATGAAATACTGCTCATCCGGATGCTTTTCGGGGGTGAACCAGGACATGTTTTCCACGATGCCCAATACCGGCACGTTTATATCAGGGTTCAGGAACATCGAGGTTGCCTTCCGGGCATCGGCAAGGGCTATCTCCTGTGGTGTGGTTACGATAATCGCTCCCGCAAGGTTTAACCGTTGAACCGTTGTCAGTTGAATATCTCCCGTCCCCGGAGGAAAATCAATGATCATATAATCGATTTCTCCCCATTGCGAATTTTCAAGTAGCTGGACAATGGCATTGGCGGCCAGTGGGCCTCTCCAGATCAGCGATTGTTGAGGAGACAGGAAAAAACCGATCGAAATGATCTTTACGCCGTATTTTTCAATCGGGAAAAAGATCTCTTTATCCTTAATCGCCGATACCTCCGGTCGCTCCTTTTCGATACCGAACATTTTTGGGATTGAGGGCCCGTAAAGATCGGCATCTACCAGTGCAATGCGGAATCCGTTCCTCGCCATGGCAATAGCCAAATTTGCGGCAACCGTTGATTTTCCTACGCCTCCTTTTCCCGAGGCAATGACAATGATGTTTTTAACGCCCTCCATGGGCAATTTTTCGAACAACTGGCTCATGAACTTAACAATTAATATGAAAATGCAAATATAATGAACATATGGTCATTAAAAACGAGATGTTATTCTTTCATGACATTGGACTGGTTGGGTTGGTTGTTCTGAGAAAATCTATGGCGCTCAGGGTGGCTATGGTGCCGTCGCTGACGGCAGTAGTCACCTGACGGTACCGTTTGGCAATGGCGTCGCCGGCGGCAAACACGCCGGGAATATTGGTTTGCAGCCGGTCGTCGGTGATGATCTCCCCCCTGTCGTTGAGCCGGATGCATCTTTCGAATCCGTGGGTCCGTGCGACATATCCAATAAAGATGAAGATGCCGTCGGCAGCAATATTTTTAATTTTCCCTGTCGGAATATGCACGTATTCAATGTTTTTCACTGTTTCTTCCCCATGGATCCGGGTTACTCTTGCCTCCATTTTAAAATTGATCTTCGGATTGGCTTTCGCTTCCGCGATGGCATACGGAAAGGCCTGGAAATGGTCGAACTGATGGATCAACGTCACTGTTGCAGCATATTTTGTGAGGGAGACAGCCTCTTCCAGCGCCGAATTTCCACCCCCGACCACCACGATCTCTTTGCCGGTGAAAAAATCGCCATCGCAGGTAGCGCAATAGGAGACGCCGCGTCCCTTCAATTCCTTTTCGCCGGGGACGCCCAGCATCCGGGGTTCCCCACCGGGTGACAGAATGACAGTTGTCGCCAGATAACGATCTGTTCCGTTAACCTCCACCCATTTAGGCGTGGCGGAGAGGTCGAATGCAGTGATTCCAAGGTTGGATTTAATGGTACAGCCAAACGACAGGGCTTGTCTTTTCATGATGGAGCCCAATTGATAACCACTAATGGGTTCGACACCGGGATAATTGGCAATTTCATGGGTCAGCACCAGTTGTCCGCCAATGGTCCCTTCATTGAGGATGAGGGTTTTCATTCTGGCTCTGGCGGCATAGATCCCGGCGGTGAGTCCTGCCGGGCCGCCGCCGAGAATGATGATGTCGTATATTTCTGCCATGGCAGGATGAGTTTATTTTTTGAATTCACTGTCGAGGATTGCCCGCACCTGGGGCATGCTCTGGATGCTGCTGGTGGCCTTCACCACTTTCCCGTTTTTGTAGTACATGGTGAAGGGAATTCCCATGAATCCACGGCATTCCGGGGCATTTCGTATTACATACGCTTCCGGATTGTCAAATTCCATGTCGGCAAATTTTACATGGGGGTATTCCGATTCGATATCTTCCATGATGCCATAGACCGGAATGCACATCGGCCCCATGCGGCCGCAGCAGATCATGACGTTTTCGTTCTCTTCAATAAATTTCTGGTACTCGTCGGCACTCTGGATGTGATGGAGATTGGTCTGTAACATGGTGAAAAAATTTTATGTTTTCCGATTGTTGTCAAAAAACGTGCCATGTTAAAGCGCATAAATATCACTTACCTTCAGATGGGAATGCTGTCCTGAAGATGTTTCATAATCTCAAAAGGATTTCTTTCGCAGGAAGACCTAAGGGTTTTTACCTTCTGCGGTCAGCCAGGTCCTCAATTTGCAGAACAACTCTTCGGCTTTGATGGGTTTGGAGAGGTAATCGTTCATTCCGGCCAGGAGGCACTCTTCACGGTCGCCTTTCATGGCATTGGCGGTCATGGCGATAACAGGTAGGTCATGCAGTTTTAGTTCCGAACGGATCTTTCTGGTTGCCGTCAACCCGTCCATCTTGGGCATCTGCACATCCATCAGGACGAGGGAGTAGTGATTTTTCCGAAGTACTTCGATGGCTTCAATGCCATCGCCGGCCACATCCACCGTGATGTTGGTTTTTTTGATCATGGCGGTGGTGACACGCTGGTTGATCAGGTTATCCTCCACGAGGAGAATGCGTGCCTTATCGCTGAGCGATTGAAGGGTTAACAGGTCGGCACAGATCGTTTTGCTTTCGATCTTGTCGGGTTTGGCAGCCTGGATGCCCATCAGGTCGATGATCGATTCATAGAGTACCGATTGTTTTACCGGTTTGGTGATAAAGACAATATTCCCGAGTTCCCGGAATAGTTTTTTATCTCCCCATACACCTACGGAGGTCAATACCACTGCAGGTACCTGACTGGTATCCCGGATGCTTTTCATCAGGTCGAAACCGTTCATGTCGGGCATCAGGTAATCTGTGATGATCAGGTTATAATGATCTTTGGGTGCTGAAAGGAATGTCCGGAGTGCGGTACGGGCATCTTCATGGATATCGGCGCTGCATCCGAAACTGCGAAGTATCTCTCTCAGGATGATCCGGTTGGTTTTATTGTCATCGATCGCCAGGATTTTCATTCCGCTGATTTGTTCAGGGATCTTCAGTCCGATGCTTTCAAATTTCACCGATTTTTTCAGCCGGGCTGTAAAGTGGAAAGTACTGCCCTCATCCACGGTGCTTTGTACCCATATCTCCCCGCCCATCATCTCCACAAGGTTTTTACTGATGGTGAGCCCTAAGCCTGTACCTCCGTATTTGCGCGTAGTGGAGCTGTCGGCCTGGGAAAAACTATCGAAAATCGCATTCAGCCGGTTTTCAGGAATTCCGATCCCGGTATCCTCCACGGAAAAGAGTAACTCCGTATCGCAAGGAGCTGATCCCCTCCCTGCTGAAACAGATGGTGCATGAGTATTGACACGGATGGTAATCTCTCCTCTATGGGTAAATTTCACCGCATTGCTCACCAGGTTGATGATCACCTGCCGGAGCCTGGTGGGATCCCCCACCAGGAAACGGGGTACCTCCTGGTCGATCATCAGGTTCAGCTCCAAACCTTTATCTTCAATTTTCTGGATAACCACATCGGTTACCCCTTCAATAATTTCATGAAGGTTAAAATCGACCTCTTCGATTTCCAGTTGACCGGCTTCGATTTTCGAAAAATCGAGAATATCGTTAAGCAGGCTGAGGAGCACATCGGCGCTGTCTTTGGCCATCTTGAGAAACTGGAACTGCTCCGGGTTCAGGTCGGTTCCCAGCACGATATCCAACATCCCGAGGATCCCGTTCATCGGGGTCCTGATCTCATGGCTCATGTTGGCAAGAAATTCGCTTTTGGCACGGTTGGCTTCTTCGGCTTCATGTCTGGCTTTTTCAATGGCAATGGCATTATCCTGCAACTCACGGTTCAGCGCCACCACACCCCGGTTGGTCTCTTCCAGTTCATGGTTGATGGCTTCGATCTGGTTATTGCGTTCCTGGATTTGTCTCAGCAGGTAGATCAGTTCATTGTTCTGGGCATTGATGGTATCCACCATGCTGGAATCGCCCCGTTCGACTGTCTTTCCGAATGCCGTCCTGATGGCCTCAATTCTGCTTTGACTCAGACATTTCGAGAACCTGGGGAGCCATTTTGCCGTTGTGATGGTTGTCCCATCCCCGGGTTTGGAAACTATTTCGAAATCGTCCATCAATCTTTTGGAACCGATCAAACCTACCCCCATGCCTGTTTTGGATTGATAATCTCCCGATTCGATCTGCGGGAGATCCTCTATTCCCGGGCCATGGTCGGAGAAGGTGATGATGATACCGTCCGGTGCATTTTCGCGTTGCGCGATCCTGAATGTAACATTGCCTCCCCGGGCGTATTCAATGATATTGCGGGTGAGTTCTGAAACGGCGGTCCCGATCCGGATGCAGGTTGTTTTTTCGAACTGCATCTCGGAAGCCAGCAAGGATGCCAGGTTGCGTGCCCTGATAACATCCGGTTCAAACTGAACACGGATTTCACCAATGTCATGCAAGGTGGCGGAGGATAAGAACGGTTGCGTCGTCATTGGGTCTTGAAAAATGTAGTAGGATATGATCAGCGGTTTGTTGCGGCGCATCCTGCCAGGGGATATCTTCATATTTCCACCGGGAGGTGATACCATCGGAAAGAAGGCACACGGAATCTCCCGCACAGAATTCGTAACTAAAAACTCTCGGTGTCCGCATGTTATGGCCCATGATCCCTCCGTATGACAAAAAATTGGACCTGCCTTTTGGAGAGAGAATGAAGCCTTCGATATTTCCGATGCCCGAAAATTCAAGGATTCCGGTCGTTGTATTGATATGAACAATCCCGATGGTGGCGCCGCGTGTTGACTGTAGTGATTTATGGATGTGTTGCATCAGGGCGTTGAGGGGAATATCCGGTTTCATCAGGATCTGGTCGTGCGCGAGTTGTGCCGCATGGTAGGCCTCCTGTCCGTGTCCGAGCCCGTCGATCACGGCGGCAATGGTGCGGCCAGGGTTAAAATGGTGGACAAGATAACTGTCACCATTGCGCACTTCTCCTGGTTTGGACCTCGACGCGACCCCGGCCTCCAAGGCGGGATTGGTTCCGATCCACGGGCGGGCAGGCAGGAATTTTACTGTGCGGATACAATGTGAAAAAACTGTGTCGCCGGTAATTTTTTCCCGGAGCGCGGGAAGGATTTCAGGGTTTAGCTCCATCTCATCCGACAGGCGTCGGATGGAGCCCAGCCCGATCCCCAGTGATCCTTTCCCCGTAAAACCATCCCGGATTGCCACATCCGGATTATCAATGCCGTTGCCGAAATCGCAGCACCAGCATTCCATGGCCCGCGAACCGGAGTCGAATGTCAGTTCCGCCAGAAACAACGCCCCCTTTCCTCCGGCGTGTTTAACCACATTGGAAACCAATTCGGTAACCATGATGGCGATCTCTCCGGTCTTTACTTCGTCGAACCCCATCGCCGAAGCATTGGCCACCGCTTTTCGACGGCAGATCCCAATGTCCGATTCATGGCTGATCTCCAGTCGGAGGATATGCCGGCGGCTTATTTCCATTTCATGATCCTGACGGTGGTACCCACATTTAATTTCGAATCTATCTCAAATCTGTCCACCAGTCGCTTGGCGCCGGGCAGCCCGAATCCCATCCCGGAGCCGCTGGAATAGCCATCACTAAGGGCCAGTTCCAGGTCCTGGATGCCGGGCCCCTGGTCTGAACAGGTGACTATCAATGCTTTGTGATTTTCCACAACGCCTTTTTCAATGGTTACGTCACCACCGCCGGCATAGTTGTACATATTTCTGAATAATTCGCTGACTGCGGTAGTGATCCGTGTCTGGTCGACAATGCCCATACCAAGGTCTTTGGCAAATTGACGGATGGTCTGGCGAACGTTCACGATGTCATATTCAGTATCTATCCGGTAGGTTCCGAGGAGTTCAAAGGGTTGAGCGACCACCAGGTTATCTGTAGCAGTACTCATCATATCATTTCATTGTTCCTGGTTTTCATTCGCTGTTCCAGCATTTCGATCCCCTTTTCCATGTTCAGGGCAGTATCTACCCCGGGCATTTCAAGACCCAGTTCCACGAGGGTGATCGCAACAGCGGGTTGCATTCCGACAATTACTACCGAGGTGTCCATGATGGCGGCCATGGAAGCCATACCGGATAGCATGCGCCCGATAAAGGAATCGACCATCTCCAGCACGGAAATATCGATCAAAACCCCTTTGGCCCGGGTCTTCGCGATCTCTTCCAGTATCTGTGACTGCAACTGAATGGCCAGTTTATCATGCATATCAACCTGTATCGATACGATCAGATAATCCTGTATCTTGATGATGGGGATCCTTTTTTCGTGGATGTTCATGATCATTCCTCTGATTTGTTGTGAAGCACCATGTTGCCAAGGGCTTTGGCCTCTTCGGCCAGTTTATTTTGTTTCATGGCAAAGATCATGGCATCCTGCAGCGTTGCTTTGGTACGAATGGAAGAGAGATCAATACCCAGGTGGACAATGGTCTGGGCGATCGCCGGACTGATTCCCGAGATGATACATTCGGCCCCGAGCAGACGGGCGGAGGTGACGGTTTTCAGCAGATGGTTGGCCACCTGGGTATCGACCGTAGGTACCCCGGTAATATCCAGAATGGAGATGGTGCAGCCGGTTTCCACAATTTTGTGCAGCAGGTTTTCCATCATGATCTGGGTGCGTTGGCTGTCGAGGGTCCCGATGACCGGCAGGATCAGGATATTGTCCCAGACTTTGGTCACCGGACTGGAGAGTTCCATCAGGTCTTCCTGCTGCTGCAGGATGGTTTTTTGCTGGTCCTGGATTTTCAGCAGTTTATCCTCCAGGTCTTCTTTCATCTTCTTGCTTTTCTTCAATTCGTGGGTCAGGTCATCGATCAGCAGGTTGATGGCTTGTTCCACACCGGTGAGATCGTCCTCGATAACGGATTCGATCCGCAGGTCCAGGTCGCCTGCTGCCACGGAAGAGAGGACATCCTCGATGTGTTCTATCCTCTCCATGGCGTTGGTAATGACGGCTTTAGCTTTCATAGTTTATCTCCTTTTTTTTAACCAGTTGATGGCATCATCCTGCCGTTTAAAAAAATCACCTTTGGTTTTTATTATCCCTGTCTTAAGCAGGACTTTGGCCAGCATCCGGTTTGCCGCATTGGCGCCAACGAAAGCAATTTCCGAGATGTTCGATTTGATCAGCCGACGGCTGGTCTCCTCCCTGGCTTCCCGGTTTTCAAAGCCTGATGGCTTTGTAATATCGCAGAGTACCTGGCGGTAAGGTTTGCCATCGAGCAACTGGTCAATTTTTCCGAAGAAGGGATCCATGTCCGAATAGAGGATGTTTTCGATCAGGACGATCACCAGCAACTGGTTTTCTTCATCGTACCGAAATTCATGTTTCATAAAAGAATGATTTTTTGTTTAATGATTGGTTTTCCGTACAAACATACACAATCTTTGTGGATGTGTAAAGTTTCTGCGGTCGGGTTCGTTTAATTTTTTTACCATGACAGATCAGTGTTCCGTTTGTAAATTCCGGTAGATCGATGGAAGGGTGGTAATTTTCAGATGGCTAGTCAGTGCGGTACAGGCATCATGAAGGGCTTCCCCGCCGGAGCTTCCCAATCCGTTAAACGGACCGGCCTGTTTTCTGTAAAGGGCGGTACCGGTTATATTGGTGAGGGATATCTCCGCTGTCAGCGCTACTGTCGTTTTATTCCGGCTGTTTTGATTTTGGCCGGGAGAAAGGATGATGGACAGGGTGAAGTCCCCTTTATCCCGTTCTCTGGTCACCGGATATCCATCAACCGATAATTTCGACGTTAGTTCCCTGATGATCATTTCGTGATAGGGGCCTGTGGCAGGATTGCCTGAAATTTCCAGATGGAAGACAGGCGGGGTTATGCTGACAGGCAATATGTACTCCGGGGCTTTGACACTCCCGAGCAGGCGCCGGATGACCGGGTCACGGGTGGTTTCACTAACAAGGCGCTGTACATCAGTGATGACGGTAATCTGTTCTGTTCGCAGATTGGCAGGAAAAGTACCCGGACGGATCCTGATAACACCGCCGGCATCAGAGATCAGTTGGTCCTTCCGGCCGGGAAAACAGGAATAACCGACAATTACGGGTATATTGACCAGCCGCCCGATGGTTTCTGAAGATACGAAGGCATCGACATGCGTGGTTTCACCCTGTTTTGCAAATGAGTAGGCAAGTTGTGGTTCGGTAAAGGAGATTCGGACCGATCGTACAAGGGTAGTGAATTCGGCGTAAAGCATCCCGGCGAAGTTGGCAGCCTGGCCGGAGGTATGGCTATGCAACTCTTCTCCGAGGAAATCCCTGATATCTTCCAGCGCCAATACCAAACCGGATAGGGCCTCCTCGGTTTTTCCCTGATTTTTAGCGGCAACGGCCTGATGGTATTTTGCTTCGGATGCAGATAATGCTTCATCGATCCTGGCTTTTCGAAGACGTTCATATTCCGCTTTGGATAAACGAAAATAGACCCAATAACGTTCCCGGGTTTCCCAACTATCGGCCAACTCATACCCCTCCAGAAAATTACGTGTGGTCGATTGGATGCTCTCACGATAGTAATCACTGAAGCGGTTATCGCTTTCGACCTGCAACAACACTGAAGTACCTGAAATCGTTACAGATATGTTACCTGCGATATCGGCCAGGGCATTTTGCCGGGCCTTTTCACGGTAATCCATCCGATCGGTTTTGGGAGCCGAACCGATACCGTGATAGTACTGCGGGTCGGCGGGTGTTTTGCCTATCCATTCCGGAGTGGCGGTATCTTTTGACTGCCGGGCCCCTTTTCCGGCACCGCAGGACCAGAATATCAGCAGGAATACCGGTAGCAACAGGCTGTATTTCATCATTCGGGATTAAATTGGTCCACCGCGCGGGCAATGTTCCCGGCAACCGGTTTCAACGCTTCTTCCGTAAGTTTTTCTCCGGTCTGTATAGTCCGGCGACCTTTCAGCAGGCTTTGAAGGTGACGGTATTCGCCGGTACTGATATAATACACTCCGTTCCGGTACTGGGCGGGATGTAGGTTATCGGTATTACCGCCATAAGTGATGTACCGGATCTCGTCGTAGCGGCTCTCCGTGATCCTGTCGCTCAGGAGGGTTTCCCCTGTCGCGGTGGCAATGAGTTTAAACTGACAGTTGACTGTCACGCTGTTCCGTTGAGAATACTCCTGGTATTTGACTTTTGTGTCGTTTGTATAGGTTTCTCCTGCCTGATTTTTCAATATGGTCCTTTCAAATCCGGTTTTTTCTTCCCTTTTCAATGTTCCATCCTGTCGTTCCATCACGGGGAATTCAACGTAAAGGAGGGCTTTGATATGATGCCGTTCCTCGATGTAGCGGAGAAAATCGGGATTCATTTGCCCGTTTATGAACGATAGTTGTGACATCCAGCGTGGTTCCAGTGCGGAGAGATCAAATACTTTGATAAAAATATTCTTTTGCTGAAGGATCTGGTTGGTCAGCAATGGTTGAAACGAGACCCATGACATTCCTGAGGCCTTTCGGCCGGTAATGGCAATGGCCACAGGATACTGGGCGCACGACAGTGCATTCTCCCTTTTCTGAACGGCCTCCTTGTAGGATCCGGCATCATTGACCACCTCGTCAAAGGCAAAAAAGGCCGAGCGGCATTTACCCATGCTCAGGAATTCATCACCTTTCCGGTACACCGGCTCATTCCGGGCTTCTGAATACAGTTGCCTGACATCGCGGTAAGATGGTTCAGCCCTGAAGACCTCGCCGAAGGCAGAAGCGGCCTCCCGGAAATTTTCGCTCATCAGGTGGAGGGTGCCTTCTTTATAACGTTCATATAAAGCTTGTTGTATTTTTTCAGCCACATCATTATAGCCCTTGTCACGATCAAAAACGCTCCTCCATTTTGCATAGGCTTCCATGAATTTTCCCTCTCCGTACAACCGCGCCCCTTCCCGGTAAAGGGGTTCCAGCGTCGCCTGCTTCAGATAATTCCGGGTGTCTTTATATGCGGGATCTATTTTTTCGATCTCCGCGAATACACTTCCGGCCTCCCCGAACCTCTGCTCACCGATGAGCCGTTGTCCCTCCTCGTACCGCTGGTTCAGGTACTTTTCAACGGCATCGTGGTATAAGCGGTCGCTTCCGGCATCAGCCTGCAGGTCGATCCCGGCCCTGGCCATTTTATCCAGGAAATCCCTGGTAGCCATCCAGGTATAAACGGTATTGCGGTAATCATTCTGATGATAAGACCGGGAGATTTTCTCCGCCTGTTCATCAGCAAAGAGTTGCCCGGCACGTTTCAGGGCAATTTTCAGGTCGGTATTTCCGGGCCTGCTTTTATAGGCATGATAATAGACCTCGGTGGCATCCCGGAACATTCCGGCATTTTCAAAGGATGACCCTTTCTTGAGCGCATTTTTCACCACGCATCCCTGGAGCAGGGATGCCAACAGCAAAATCAGGAGCGCAGGGAAATACCCTCTTTTCATAACGTGATGGTTAAAAATCCTGAATGCTCCGGCGATTGACGGGTATGGTTGTTCAGTGGATGTCCAGTCCGTGGAGCATGTATATCAGGTGCATCAAAATTACATTAATTTCGTTCATGTATTCACCGGACCCCCTGACACTTCCGGGAAGTGTGAAGACCAGCGTTTGTCCCATGACTCCTGCTACCGACCGGCTGATCAGGGCTGCGGGTTTGTCTTTGCCATATTTGATCCTGACCATCTCCATGATTCCCGGGATCTCTTTATCCAGCATGGGTCTCACCACATCCGGCGTGAAGTCGCGGGGGCCTATCCCTGTGCCGCCGGAGGTGATCACAATGTCGGTGTTGTCATACCTTACACCGGATATTAAATTCCGCAGTTGGTCCGGATCGTCGGGTATCAGGGAGTAGCGGGAATGGAATGGCTGATGCAGCTCCTGAAATTTCTTTTCCAGTAGTTTCAGGATAGCCGGGCCGGAAAGGTCTTCATATTCGCCCCGGAAAGCGCGGTCGGAGAGGGTGATGATGTGCGCCACTATTTCCCTGGGAATGTATTCCATCCGGTCGCCGGCCTTGATTACTCCGGGATGTACAACACGGGCAAAGATCCCCTCCCTGGGCATGACGCAATTTCCCACCTCGTTGAAAATGGCGCAGGAGGATCCGTGGCACTGCTTTCCGATCTGGGTCACCTCCAGAACCACTTCACCACAGCGAAAGCGATCGAGGGGCCGGGTTTTCCAGAGTTCAAGCCCTTCGGTGGTGAGGTTTTCTGCAAATTCACCATATTGGATGGTACGTCCTGCTTCGGCTTCAAATTTCCTGATACTTTCGGTACCCAACAGGCTAACCTGGCGGTTCCAGGGGCCGCCGTGGGCATCACCGGAAATTCCCTGGCTGGTGAGGTCGATCTGAGGTACAGGGCGCTTGATCACCCCTTTGCGTTCCGACAGATTGACCGATTTGATCTCTATGGTTTGCATTTTCTTATTCTTTTTCTTTGGATAACAGGGTAATATTGCCGATGGTCATGGAGTGGTCCACCGCTTTGCACATGTCATATACCGTGAGAAGGGCTGCAGAAACGGCAGTAAGGGCTTCCATCTCGATTCCCGTCTGGCCTTCACACCGCGCGGTTGCCTCCACGTACACTCCATCGTCCTGCAGTACGGCCGTTACGCCAACCCAGGTGATTCTTAACGGGTGACACAGCGGAATTAAACGGCTGGTATCTTTTGCCGCCTGTATCCCGGCAATCTCTGCAATGGCCAGCACATCTCCCTTTTTTACCCTGTTTTCCCTGATCATCTCCACTGTTGCCGGCTGCAGCATGATAAACCCGCCCGCCGTGGCACTCCTGCTCTGTATGGGTTTGGAACTCACGTCAACCATCCTGGCCTTTCCATGTTCATCCACATGGGTCAAACTCGTTTTCTTTTCCTTCATTTTAATGCTGATATAGGTTATCCGGGTCTGATTACATCCGGTTGTTTTTATCCTCCGATATTATAAAAATTACCTGTTTTGTTGACGGTGCCTGATTCCGGTTTAAGCCGGATGGCAGATTCAAGGGCTTTTCTGACACCCAGTTCGCGGATGGAGAAACGTAAATGGTTGAACAGGCAGGGCTGAATCATGCCATTGGCCGTCAGCCTGAGCCGGTTGCAATTCCGGCAGTCGCCACCGTGGCCATTTTCCACGATGGTGAACCGTCCTTCCGCAAGGCTCATCTCATGAATGAACCGTGCTTCCAGCCCGTTTTCCTGACAATATTTTGCAACCGCCCTGGCATCGGGTTCATCGGATGAACGGGAAACCACGCAATTAATTTTCACAGGGTTCAGGCCAGCTTCCTTCGCCGCTTTAATACCGCGAAGCACTTTCCGGATATCGCCGCCACGGGTTATTTGACGGAACCGTTCGGGATGCAGGGTGTCAAGACTTATGTTGATCCGATGAAGCCCCGCACGGGCCAATGGCTCCGCGAACTCCTCCAGCAAGATACCGTTGGTAGTCAGTCCGAAATCGGTGACTTCCGTGATCCCGGCAATCCGTTCCACGAGGGAAACGATACCTTTCCGAACCAGGGGCTCGCCACCGGTAATCCTTACTTTGTTGACCCCTAATAACACAGCTTCCCTTACTACCTCCATAATCTCCTCATATCGAAGGATATCCTGGTGCGACAACAAGGTCACCCCCTCCTCCGGCATGCAATAGGTACATCGAAGGTTGCACCGGTCGGTGACCGAGATGCGGAGATACCCAATGGAGCGGTTAAAGCAGTCTAACATAGGCCATTTCTCCGGTTTGGATTTGAGTGGTGCCAATCTCCGCGATCAGGATGGCATCGGCTCCGGAATATGCACGAATGTGGGCGGAACCGTGATAGGAGACCGGGAAGACTTTCCCCTCCCTGATATGGACGGGAACCAATGATTTCCGGTCCGATTTTTTCCTTGGGTAGGGTGTGCCCATCGGGCGGTTGATCTCCATTGGCCGGAAAGGGTGCCCCGCGATCCTGGATAGGAACGGCTTGACCAGCATTTCAAAAAGGACAAAAGAGGAGACCGGATTCCCGGGAAGGCCGAATATCCAGCGATCGGTGCCGGCGGCAAACACAGTAGGTTTGCCGGGCTGGATGGCGATGGTTTCGAATAAAATTTTCATTCTGGTTTTCTTTATCATGGCCGGTACGAAGTCGAAGTCACCCATGCTTACCCCCCCGGTGAGAAGCACCACCTGGTTCTCCATCCCGGCCATTTCTATCATCGATCCGACGGAATCGGGGTGGTCGCGTGCAATGCCGTAATACCGGGCCATGATTCCCATTTGTTGCAATTGCGCCTGCAACTGCGATGCATTGGAATTCCGGATCTGGCCTAAAGCCGGGAGCACTCCCGGTTCGGTCAGTTCATCGCCTGTCGATATGATCCCGACGGTCGGAAACTTATATACCTGAGGGGCAGTGATTCCTGCAGTGGCCAGTAAGGCTATCCCGGCAGGATTGATCAGCGCTCCGCCGGAAAGCACCCGTTCCCCTTGCCGGATATCTTCCCCCTGATAGCAAATATTCGGACTGGTTACGGAGGATTTGAATTTCACCAGGTCGCTGTCCGGAGATTCGGTATTTTCGACCATCACCACGCAGTCGGCACCCGGAGGAACCATGGCACCCGTCATGATCCGGGAGCAAAACCCCGGGGTAATGCTGTGAGCAGGGATACCCCCCGCGGGAATGGTTTCTATGCACCGGAGGATGATCTCGGGCGGATATTTGGTATTCGAGGGATCGATCCCGGTTGCTGCAGGGTCATCCAGATCGGAGCGCAGGCATGCATAGCCATCCACCGCAGCTTTATCAAACGGGGGCATGTCCATATCAGAAATAATGTCCCGGGCAAGGATCCTCCCGACGGAGCTGGCAAGGGGAATGGTTTCAGCCACCGGATTGACCCGTTGTTGCATGACAATCTCACAGGCATGTTCAAATTTGATCATAAGTTCAGTATGAAATGGTTTTAACAGCCGTTGCCTTGAAATGGACCCAGCAGGGATGGCCTGGTTTCAGCCTGAATTTTTCCACCGATCCGTAGGTGACCCAGGCATGGATATCCACTCCGATATTTACCACCACATCCATACCGCCACGGGTGGGGATGATCTCCGAGACCCGGCCCTCAAAACTGTTGGATGCGCTGGTTTCCACGGGAGATTCGGAAAGGAGGATGTCTTCTCCGCGGATCATCAGAGAAATCTCATTTTGCGGCAAATCATCTGCTATCCTGATTTTTATATTTTCTTCAACCCTGGCATAAAGGACTTCACCGTCACGAATCACCCTGGCGTGAAAGAAATTTCGGATCCCGACGAAGTTCGCGATGAATTCGTTTCGGGGGTGGTGAAAAACGTCATGTGGTGTTCCGGTCTGGTTGATCCTGCCATCACGGATGACGGCCACCCGTGTGGCAAGCGACAGTGCCTCTTCATAATCATGGGTCACATGGAGAATGGTTTGCCCCCCGGCATGAATGGTGCGCAGCAATCGCCTGAGGTCGTTTTTAAGCCGTGTATCAAGTGAGGAAAGTGGCTCGTCAAGGAGCAGGATGCGGGGTTGCTGGATAAGGGTACGCCCCAGGGCAACCCTTTGCAGTTCGCCGCCGGAGAGGGTTTCGGGATTTCTGGACAGGAGGTTGCCAATGCTCAGCGCGGAGACAGTACGGTTAATTCTCTTTTCTTTTTCCACGTTTGACAGGTGCATCCCGCGAAGCGGATAAGCCAGATTTTTCTTAACGGATAAATGAGGGAACACGGCGTGATCCTGAAAAACCAGGCCAATTTTCCGGCGCTGGATTTTTTCCCTTGTTATCTCCTTTCCGTCCAGGATGAGAGAGCCGGTATCGGGCATGATCAAACCCGCGATGGTTTCCAGTAGCAGTGATTTACCCGCGCCCGAAGCCCCCAGCAGGATAAAATAGTCACCTTCGTCCACGGTGAAGGATATCTCCTTCAGTGAAAACTCCCGGAATGATACGGAGAGGTTGGAGAGGGTGAGCATAGCGCAGGATTATTTTTTTCTTTCGTTTGATAAGTAGCGCAGAACGATGAACAGCGTCACGGTGATGAAGATAAACAGAACGGCAACCGGCCTGGCATATTTCAGCCCGAAGGAGCCAAACCGCTCATAAATCAACACCGGGGTGATCATAGGGTGGTATGCCACCATGATCACCGCGCCAAATTCGCTCATGCCACGTGCGAACATAAGGATAAGCCCCGAAAGGATACTTCTCCAGGCCAGGGGAAGGGAGATGGAGAAAAAGACCCTGGCCGGAGTGGCACCGAGGGTGAGGGCGGCTTTTTCAAGGCGTTCGGGTACGGCGCAAAAACCATCCCGTGCTGCATTGATCAGGAACGGGAGGCTGACAAAGGCCATCGCCACTGCAATTCCGGCAGGATGGCCGACAAAATCGAGACCAACGGCAGATGCCGCTTTTCCGACTGCTGAATCACGCGAAACAAATCCCAGAATGGCGATCCCTGCAGCCGAATGGGGGATGACCACAGGCAGGTCGATGATACCGGTGACCAGCCTTTTCATGGGGAATGATCTGCGCGCGAGCAAATAGGCGAAAGGAATGGCGGCCAGGGCAAAGATCACGGTAGCCAGCAAAGAAGTATAGATGGTAAGCCAGATGCTCCCGCGTACCTCTTCTTCATGGGCGGTCTCAAAGAGCTGAAGGGGTGTGGTATGCAATATCATTCCCAGGAGCGGAGCGAGAATGAAGAGCAATACCAGGGCTCCCAGAAAGGGTGTGATGATTTGGAATGAGCTTATTCTCAAGGTTTCAGTACTTCAATCCGGATTTCGCATAAGGCTTTTACCGCCCTGTCGGAAAAGAAGTCAGCCGGCGGGAATATCCGGAAATTTCCGCCATCCTTCTCTCCGGGGCATGGCACGATCAATACCTGTGCCTGGTCATTACGGTTCATGATCTCACTGAGGGAAAATACTGCACGGTATCCATCCATTCCGGCAAATACGACCATTCCGTTCCGTAAGGTTTCGCGGGTGGGTTTAATGCTGTTTTTAACGTAATCCCTGACCGGGACACCGGTAAACGGCTGAGTGCTGTGGATACCTCTTCCCCGGCCATAAAAGATCGTATGGAGTATTTCCTGGCGAAATTCCGGTGGAATCTCGGTAAAACTCTGCAGATGGGTCTCACCGGAAAAGAAATTGACCGTTTCGTTGACCATGGGGCTCAGGTCGCGCCTGATTTCATATTTCCGGGGATAGGAGATGACCACGATTTTAGTAGGAGAGGAGATGTTGCGCTCCGTGATCAGGTCGTGGGCTGACACTACTTTACTCTCCTTCGGTAAAACCCACAGGTCATTGGTTTTACTTGGTACAATGCGCATGACATCCGTGGCAATGATGATATCATGAAGCACGTTGGGGTAATAGATCTCACCCCAGCTGAACACGGCCCGCTCACCTTTGTCGTTTTCGATCACCACGAAAAGGTCAATGATGGGCTTAAAATCCTCTGCATTCAATTTCTTCAGATACCGCTCGTTAAGGATGTCGAACAGGGAATAACCGTCATACCGGAAAGCCCCGGTGAACTGATCGCTGCCACCATCCTTGAAAAGGGTCTCCTTGACGATCACCGACCGTTTGGTCAGTTTTGAAAAATCGACAGGGCCGGGGTTTTCGATTTCGCCTTCCACCGTAAGGTTTGACAGAGGCAGGTGATAGGTCGGGGCATTGTCGTAAAAGTTGTTGTTGCGGTCTTCGACATCGGTGGCGACATCCGCTGAGAGTTTGTGGGTTTCGGCAGTTTTCACGCTTTTCATGGTTTGCTGGGCGGTTAATGGCTGAAGAAAGCCGGCAGTGAGCAAAAGGAACAGGATCTTTTTCATGTATATGGTTTGTTGAAAAATATTTAAAAGGAAACGGAAAATTCAAAGTTCATCATTCTTCCTGGATTTTGTTGCAAACGATCATCAATGAACCGCGTATCGAAAATGTTCTCCGCACTGAATGCAAAGGTATATTTCTTTTTAAAAACATGCCACAGTCGGGCAGACACTATATGAAAGGCAGGGTAACGATCGGTTTTGAGATAGTAATCCACCTTGTTTTCATCATTAATATAGCGTTCCCCGGAATATTTCCACAGGAGGTTAAGGTTCACGTACCGGTTTCGCACCGTAAGACCCGCGGTGGCTTTGTGTGCCGGTACATCGGTCAGGAATTTTCCGTTCAGGTCTTTATCGACGGTGGTATCGTTTGGTATAAATTCACGGATAACCGAATGGTTGAAAGTATAAGTAACATTGACGGAGAGCCATGCCATGGGGTTGGCGCTGATGTCCAGTTCTGCGCCGGTGATTTCCACTTTGCTGATATTCTGTTTCATAAACACCGGAGTGCGTTTATACCCCATATTGACCGTATCGCCCGTGCTCAGGAAGTACATGAAATTTTTTCCCATCGACCGGTAAACCGATAATGATATTTCTACAAAATTCAGCATGGAGAAATCCCCGCCGGCTTCAATATTGTCAAGGTACTCAGGGTATAATGAGGGGTTTGCAACTTTGAAACCATTCCGTATCCTGCCTGTACGGCACAGGTCGTCGAGCGCGGGAGCCCGGAAACCTCTGGCAACCGAAAGGTATATCCTGGAGCCGGGAGAAAAGCGGTATTGGGCCGAAAGTTTCGGATCCCATTGATTCCAGGAACTGCGCCAGAAAAGGGAATCCTGGTAGTCGACCAGATATTGGATCGCGTATGAGGGGTCATCGATCCTGAAACTCCCGTGGTGAAAAACAGCAGTGTTAAATCTTAAACCCGCGGTGATATTCAGTTTATTATTCAGGAAACTGAGATCATCCTGCACGAAAAAAGCCCAAGTGTCCATTTTTCCCTGGTTGGTGATTACGTCGGTAGAGGTATAGTAGATATCCTGCCCGCAGACACTTCCGTAACGATATTCGGCACCGGCGGTCAGGGTGTGGTGCTTCCCGGCCACCAGGTCAGCCCGGGCATTCAAACCATGATCCTCCCGCTTTGAATCCACCTTGTATAAGCTGTACTCCCCGTCGTTCATACTTTCGTTAAGCCTTTCGAAATTTTCCCGCTGACCGAAGGCGAGCAGGCGACATGACCAATGGCGGTATTTGCCCCGGTACCTTAGATTTCCCTGCCAGGTCTGATGGCGGTCGTATGCGCCATCCACCTCGTACACCTCCATGCCCCTGCCACGCTTATCGTTGAAAAAACCTGCACTCAGCTCAATATCATTGCCGGGTTTGAACTGGTAACCTGTCTTTATTCCTGCCGCCACCTCCCTGAGGTAACTGTTGATGTGAAAAGTGTCGCTTTTTTCCAGATATTCAGGAATCTCGGCATTATATCCGTCACTCCGGCGGTAAAAGCCATTTACACTCCAGTACAGTGAGCGGTTCAGGTCGTGAAGGGGCAGTCGTCCTCCGGTCTGGTACCGGACTCCCGCAGTGTTAAATGTGCCATAACTGGCTGTAGCAGTCCCGCTGATGGCCTTTTCGGGCTTTTTGGTCCGGATGCTGATCACACCTCCCATTGCACTGCTTCCATAAACCGCCGGCCCCGGCCCCTTGATGACCTCGATTTTTTCAATATTTTCACGGTTGATGAGGTTCCAGTTGACACTTCCCGCATCAGCTTTATTGAGGGGTATATCATCGACCAGGATCAGGGTCCGCCCCTGGTCGTTGCCACTCAATCCCCTTAAAGATACCGTGGTATTACCCGAAAAAATCCCCATCGTCGATTGAAGGTTGATACCGGAGAGCTGGTCCAGGGTTGCCACGATGCTTTGCCCGGGATTTTCGGTGATCACCCTGGGGGAGATGACCTCCATCCTGATCGGTGTTTCCTGCACCATTCCGGAGGTCCTGGTGCCTACGATCTCATATTCGGGTGCCGACAGCGCATTGATTTCCATCGCAAACATCACGCGGGTCTCCTTCCCTTCCCGAATGGTGACGGTTTTCTCCACCGGTTTAAATCCGATAAAGGTGGTCACCACATTCCATTTTCCTGCCGGAATGCCCTGAATGGTGAAGCGCCCTTTGGCATCGGTAAAAGCCCCGTATTGTGAACCACCTGCCACAACATGGGCTGCAGCCAAAGGCAGACCGTCGGAGGCGGTATACACCACCCCCGACATAATGCCGCCTGCTTTCAGGGTTGCCCATGGCCCGTGAAAAAGGCAAATAAGGAAAATAAGATATTTTTTACTCAACGATAAAACGAACGGTTGCGGGTTTGTCCTGGTCTCTGAAACTTACCCTCAGCAGATACATGCTAGGTTTTGCATCCGGAAGCCGAACGGAATACTGCATGGATGATCCGTTCAGGGTAAGCACGGTTTTACCGGAGAGATCATAGATCTCTGCTTTGTCTATTTCCACCGTCGATGAAAGTGTAAAGTTTCCGTTATTTGGTGTCGGGAAGAGTGTCAGGCGGTTGGTGTACAGGATCTCCTGTGTGCCCAGGGTGCTGATTCCAGTGACCAGTACGTCGTCGATCATAGACCACCCGGTTGCATTTACCGTGCCTCCGTTGATGTCGGTGTTGGAGTTCATAAGCCAGCGGATATAGATGGAGCTGCTTCCCTGATCGGTGATGGGAACCGGGAGATCGGTGGTCACACCGGTAGTCCAGTCAGCAGCTGCGGTAACGATCCCGTCCGGAACATCCTGATAATCGGTACTGCTCAGGCGCCACTGGATTTTAAAATCCCTTGGTCCGGGATGGTTGACATCGCTGCTGAGTTTTGAAGAGAGCTTGAAATTGCTGAAATTGTTGGCCTTGAATTTTATGGACCAGAATTTCATACCGGTTCCGTTGTCCCAGCCAGCAGTAGCAGCGGCGAAGGTAGATGTTCCGTTAGCAAAAAAGATCGTATTGACGGTTGAGTCACTACCAGGGGCTATGTTCCACTCAAAGCGGATATCGTAGCCTTTATTCTGGCTGGTTCCCAGGTTGGCGTTGAGGCTGTCGGAACCGGAGTTGACAGGGAATGTCCATCCGGTCAAGGTTTCCTGAGCATGGAGCAACATACCTGCGCCAATGAAAATGGCAATCAGTAAAATTTGTTTCATGACAATTGATTTTAAGGTTAATGGATAAGATTATTGTTGAATTTTAAGGGAGAATCTTATGATACCTGCGGGATCGTTGTCGGAAGAGAGTACCCGGATAAGGCCTTTTTTTCCACCGGCAGTCATAAAAGGAATGACGACATCGGGATAGGCATATTTGAATTTCCGCTTACCCCAGACATCATCATAGGAAACGATCAGCAGGCTGTCATTATGACAGGCGCTGAAATCGGCAACAGGAATGGGATCGCCGTCAACACTGATATCCCATTTGGTGTATTGTCTGGTGGTCCATGAGGCTATCTCCGGGTAGTATTCCCAGATTCCGTTGCCCTGCTCTCCCGGGGAGGAGAAAGTTGGAGAATGCAATTCATCTTCATCTTTAAAGTAATAGACAACCAGGTCGATTTTTTCCTGATGAAGCGCCGCAGAGTCGGCAAAAAATACTTTACCTGTAAAGATATCGAGGTGATGTCCGTGCTGTTGATTTTGCTGAAAACCCATGATTATTTCGGGATATTCGATGATGCCTCCCCATGCGGAGTTCGGGTCTTTGAATATGGTAATGGCGGTGGTAGCAAACAACCGGTTGCGGTCCATCACCTGGAAGGTCCAGCGTGCCTCTTCTTCCACCCCTTGCCAGAAGGTTTCCCGAACCGTGAACCCGGCAGCATTCAGCCCTGAATCCAGGACTACCTTCACCGAACCGTCAGGCATGATCTTCTTCACCACGAAGTTGGTAATATTGGCATCGGAAGCGTTGACGGTGATTCCGAACCTTAATTTTCCGCCCACTTTCACCACTGCACCGTCCGGTGTAAATTCAGCGCCGGTAAGCAGGGCGATGGAGGGGGGAGAGGGGTCTTTGTCCTTTTTGCAGGAAATCAGCATTAGTAAAGTGATCAGGAGCAGAAGGAGGGATGATGTTTTCATGGTCAGTAACTATTTACGGTTTTTGATATTCTGAAGCAAATGGTCGGAGTACAGGTGGTATCAGGTGGTAATTTGGGTTGAAGCGGGGGATCAAAGAGGGTTGCCCATTCCGCCGGAGGATTTTCATTCCGCCATCTTCGGAGAGCATGAACTTCAGAAAGGCAAGTGCCGCCGGTTTATTGGGGGCGTCGCGGAGTATTGTGACCCCATAGATCATCGGTTCACCGAACATGGTTGCTTTCTCCCCGGGCCGGCTGCCGTCTATTTCCACCGCCGCGGTATGATATAGGTTGATGAAGGCAGGATTTTTCAGGTTGACCTCATCAGGTAGTTCGAGGTATTTCAGTCCATGCTGTATGGCCACCGATTTGTAGAGAAAAATGAAGTCTACCGTATTAGTCTCCAGTAATGGCAGAAGATCCACCTCCTTGGGCCGGATATACTTCCGGTCTTTGGTAGTCAGTCTTCCGGCCAGTCCGGGATTCCGGTAGTGTTTTTCAGCCAGTTGCATGGTCATCTCCGACCGGTAACCACAGGGATCTGAATTGGGATCGGAACGGCTGAACCTCACATCGCTGCGCAGCAGTATCCCGGGCCAGTTATTGGCGTTTATAACCTGGCCGTAATTCGATTTCTCATTGAAAACGAGGCACATCTCATTGGAAGCGAACTGAATATTCCATGTGGCGTGCTGCGGGATCAGCATTTTATCTATAACCGTGTAATCGGCGGATATCATGATGTCACAAGGTTTGTGCAGGTCGGTGATCTTCCTGGCGCAGTCCACACTCCCGGCCGCTTCGGTCAGGATGGTCACTCCGGGGTTTTTCAGACGAAAAACAGCCGCGATCTCCTTTACCGGAACGGCCAGGCTGCCGGCATGGAAAATGATCAGTGTACCCGACAGGGATGCCGGCTGGGCCGGGCAATAACAAGATATTGACAGAAGTGCAGTAAGAATCAGCGCCGGGAGGATTTTGAAAAAGGGTCTCATTTCCGGTTCAATTCCTCCATGAATTTTTCAAAACCCCTTTGGATGTGTTCATCGAGCGACTGATGAAAAGTGTCAAAAGCCCTGACCAGGCGTTTTCCCTCCTCGGATAGTACGGTCCTGCCTCTTTCAGCGCCTCCCCGGTGCTTTTCCAGCAATGGAAATCCGAAAAAATCCTCAATTTTCCGCAGGTTGCCCCAGGTTCGCCGGTAGGTATATCCCATCTCTTCACAGGCCGCCTTCATGGAACCCTTTTCTTCGATCAGCTTCAGCATTTTCCATTTGCCGTCGCCAAGGATACCGCTCTCTTTTTCATCGGCCATCCATATCTTGTAATGAAGACGGATATGGGCCAGTTTATCAGAAAATTTTGTGTCCAAATTGCAGGGTGTTTTATAGATCACAAAAGTATGAATTTTTCGATATGCACGAAATAACCACTCCGAAATTCCGTTGTGGTATGGCAGTTTTGTGGCCCTTCATCATGATTGTACATGAAATTATTTAGAAAAAATATAAATAATGATAACTTTGCAGACAAAACAGACCGAGAACAACAAAATTCAATGATATGAACAATGCTATTTTCAATTTGGAGCGTCCGGTCAATGAACCGACAAAGAGTTATGCTCCGGGATGTCAGGAGCGGAAGATGCTCAACGCGGAACTTGACAGGATGAGTTCCGAAGTAATTGATATTCCACTGGTTATCGGGGGGAAAGAGGTGAGGACCGGAAAAACCGGGAAGATTGTGATGCCGCATGACCATGGCCATATATTGGGCCAATATCACCTGGCGGGGGAGAAGGAGGTGCAGATGGCCATGGAGGCTGCGGTAAAAGCGCACCGGCAGTGGGAATCGATCTCCTGGGTGGAGCGTGTTTCCATCGCGTTGAAGGCGGCGGAGCTATTGACACACAAGTACCGTCAGGTGATCAATGCCGCAACCATGCTCGGGCAGGGTAAGAGCGCCTATCAGGCAGAGATAGATGCTGCCTGTGAAACGATTGATTTTCTGAAATTCAATGCATTTTTCACCACGGAGATTTATAAAGAACAGCCCCATTCGCAGCCGGGGATCATCAACCGGCTCGAATACCGTCCGCTGGAAGGATTTGTTTTCACCATTACCCCTTTCAATTTCACTGCCATTGCTTCAAACCTGAACATGGCGCCGGTGGTGATGGGTAATACCACGGTTTGGAAACCAGCATCCACCTCGGTACTCAGCAACTACGTGCTGATGCAGGTATTCCGCGAAGCAGGTCTTCCCGACGGGGTGATCAATTTCATTCCGGGCCCGGGGAGCAGGATCGGGCAGCAGGTGTTGCAACACCGCGACATGACCGGTGTCCATTTTACCGGTTCTACGGGTACTTTCAACGGCATTTGGAGAACAGTGGCCAGCAACATGGACCATTACCGTTCCTATCCGCGCATGGTAGGGGAGACCGGGGGAAAGGATTTCATTTTTGTTCACCCCTCTTCCTCAGCACAGGAGGTAGCCGTAGCTGTTGTCAGGGGTGCCTTTGAGTACCAGGGGCAGAAGTGTTCTGCCGCTTCCCGCGGATACATCCCCGAATCCCTTTGGCCCGATATCCGTGAGCGGATCGGCGATATGTTATCCACCGTGACCGTGGGAGATGTCAGGGAGTTCAGCCATTTCATGAATGCCGTCATTGACGAGGCATCTTTCGATAATATTATGGGTTACATCGAATACGCGAAAAAGTCTCCTGATGCCGAGGTGATTTTTGGCGGGACAGGAGATAAATCGAAGGGCTATTTCATTCAGCCCACGGTTATCCTGACCACTGATCCTCATTTTAAAAGTATGGAGGAGGAGATCTTCGGCCCGGTGATGACCATATATGTTTACAAGGACAAAGATTATGAAGAGACCCTGCACATCTGCGACCAAACCTCTCCCTACGGGCTTACCGGTTCGGTTTTTTCCCATGACAGGGAAGCGTTGAATGTTGCCTGTCGGATACTTCGGTATGCGGCCGGGAATTTTTACTTCAATGATAAGCCAACGGGTGCTGTCGTCGGTCAGCAGCCTTTCGGAGGAGCCCGAGGTTCCGGTACCAACGACAAGTCGGGCAGTTATCTCAACCTGCTTCGCTGGACCAATCCGAGGACGATCAAAGAGACCCTGATCTCTCCCACGGAGTTTACCTATCCTTATATGAAAGCAGACCGTTGCAGCGGGAAATCTTAATAAACAGCGGGCCGGACCATTAATTGATGGGTTCGAAAAAACCTTTTTTCCGGTCGTAACTGAATATCTGCCCGGTTTCGATGATATAATGCCATCCTAACAGTTTCAGGTTGCCATTCCGGAATCGTTCCCTGACGAAGGGGTAGGATAGCAGATGTTTGAGTTGTTCCACCACATTGATTTGCTCGGTCAGCCACTCCCGGGCTGCCGGTTCGGGAGTGTCGCCGAGTTTCATCATTACTTTTTCCCTGACCAGCCGGGCCAGTTCGAGCCATTTTTTCGTATGCGGGATGGCGGCAAGTTCATCCTCAGATTTATATAAAGCGGCGCAACCGCCGCAATTGGAGTGCCCGCACACGAGGATATTTTCTACCTTGAGTTGTACTACGGCATATTCAATGGCGGAGGTGGTGCCGTAAAAATCGATATTTTCGGAATAAACCGGGACAATGTTGGCTACATTTCTCACCACGAAAACCTCGCCCGGAAGGGTTTGGGTAATGATATTGGGGACAACGCGGGAATCGGAACAGCCGATAAAAAGGGTATGAGGATCCTGGCGTTTATGCAATTTTTCGAAAAGTTCGCGGTTTTCCTCAAAATCTTTTTTCCTGAATTCGACAACTCCTTTGAGCAGGTTTTCCATAACGGTTACTGGAGGGGGGTTACCACTTCGATCAACTCGGGCAGGTCCATTCCGATCTTCTTCAGGTGTTCAATGGTAGGGACACCATTGGGGGTCCAGCCGCGGCGCTGATACACGGCATCGAGAAGTTGTTCGTAGCGGTTTTCCCGGTACTGGCGGAGTACTTTCATCTTTTCCTCCGTGGTTTTACCTTCCGGATCGTAATTGATCTGTTCTTTCAGTTGTTTATCATACCTTTCGGCACGCGATTCATACTCTTCCCTGGTCACCGGGCCTGCAGCACGATAGGGCTGGGCGTCGTGTTTACGGAGTCCGTATCCGCGACGGATGTTAAAGATCCGCTGGAAGTTGTAAACCCTTTCCGATTGCCGGACCAGTTCGTGCTTGTCAATCTTTTGTCCGGTGACGGCATTGAATATTGTGACGTAGTTATCGACATGTTCCGGTACCTTTGCCGGTTCATCAGTCTGGGCATTGTCTTCAGGTTCCACGTCATTCCAGGGCAGTTTGCAGAATCCGGCAAGTCCGAACCAGGTCCGGAACATCGGGAAGTAGTGCAGCGCCTCAGCCTTCTTCTCGAAGGTAGGTATCTGGTTATTGACCATGTCCATGAAGATCAGCCATGCTTCATCGTGTTGCGGCCCTTTGTTGGTCATGGCATATCCGCCCTGCTGGGCCAATGATTCTTTAGAAACGTACTGGGAGTATTCCAACCCTTTGTTTTCCATGCCGATGTCCTGCATGAAAGCGGGGTCGCCCCAGCCTTTTTCCGCGAACATGGCTTTCATTTTCCGTACTCCCTGGCCGGCGATCAGGCCGAAACCTTCTCCGCGGCTGACCTGGTGAAGGAGCTCCATAGCGGTGTCGGCATTGCCGAAGTTCAGTTTCAGCCCTCCCGTGCGCTCCTCGTTCAGGATACCATTTTCGTAACATTCCATGATAAAACCCAGGATGGTCCCCCAGGTGATGGTGCAGATGCCGTATGTGTCGCAATAGAAGTTGGCTTCGATGGTAAAATCGGGGTTAAATATCCCTGCGATCGAACCAAGAGAGGAGGTAGTTTCATATTCAGGGCCGTCCACAATCACTTTGTCTCCTTTATAGGGCCCGGTGCGGAGTTCATAATTGTCCACCCCTTTGGCGCAGGCCATGTTGCAGCCTACCCAGCAACCGTCGGGAACATTCTGGGTAAAATAGGACATCCACACATCCCCGTGGATCTTTCCGGCGTCGGGATGGTTGCCGAATTTGAAGTTATGGACCGGCAGCAAGTCATAATCGTTCATGATATTGGTAAGGTGGGCGGTACCTTTTTTACGCATTTCGCATTGTTTGTCGTCCAGTTCCCGCATCTCTTTGTTGAACCGGCGTCCGCGTTCCTGGATAGCCTCGAGTTCCACCACGTTGTTGCGGTTTCCGCCGATTGGTTTGACGTGCGCCACCAGTGCTTTGATTTTTTTATCGCGAAGAACGGTACCGATCCCTCCGCGTCCTGCCTGTTTCAGCCGCACTTTTTTACGCTTGATATCGTAGAAGCTGAAATTCAGCATCCCGATAAGAGAGTGTTCGGCTGCGGTTCCGGCCGAAACCACCGACACGTTGTATTTGTCTTTTTCGTTGCCGGGAATGGCGAGCATTTCATGCAATTCTTCAGCCAGAACATGACTGTCGGACGGAAGATCTTCCGCTTCGTAGATTTCAATAACCTCTCTTTCCTCTTCAAATAGTACCATGATCTCTTTCTCAGACTTTCCCTGCACCTCTAGGGCATCAAATCCGCAGAACTTCAGGAAAGGGCCAAAGAAACCACCGACATTGGAATCGACGACTATATCGGTTTGCGGGCTGATGGCGCAGCAAATGGCTTTGCCGGCTCCGGAGTATTGCGTGATCCCGCAACAAGGCCCACCGCTGATCACGATCTCGTTGTCGGGATCGTTCCACCGGGTGTCGGGACGGGTAGCATCCCACAATAAACGGAGATCGAATCCTTTACCTCCGATGAATTTCTCCTTCATCATCGCTGTCACCGGTTTTTCTTTAAAGGTCAGGTCGCCGACATTCACATGGATAGTGCGGTTGTTGTATCCTTTATCGATGGGCGCCCACTTGTACTGATATTGCGCCAGGAGTTTATGCGTCTTCTTAAAGTCGTCGAAAGTCATACTCGGTATATTGGTGTTGGTTAGACAATGAAACAAAAGTAGGTGATTTTTCCTTTTGTAACACACCGACAATCAAAAAGTTCGATGTGTTTTTTAATGCATATCGAACAGGGAACGTTAATAAAATTTCCTGGTCAGGAACGTCCCAGGTTCTCCTCTTCGGGGTAACTGAGTTCATGCCAGGTATATAGTCCCTGCATCAACCGTTCTCTTTTTTCCTGTGGGCTGAGCCGTTCATAGGCCTCTCTGGCCTCCCTGGCCTTGCGCCGTTTTTCTTCTTCGATCTGGTGGATATTTTCGGTGTAACGTTCCTCCACGGCATTTTGCAGGAAATCGCGTGCAACGGTCGGGAAGAGTTCGAGCAGCAGTTCATCCTTTTCACTGTCGGCCAGTTTCATGTTCCCGTATTCTTCAAAGACCGTGTTTTCCTGTCTTTTATAGTTTTTGGTATCGTATGGAGTCTCCTCCCGTATACCGGCGATCTCCTCCCGGAAATCCGGATCGATCGGGATAGGGGTTTTCCCATAGATTCCTTTGACCAGGTTGACGAACTGGATCGATTTGGTGGTGAAGTAGGGAAGGTCTTTATTTTCATCGATCACGCAATTCACGGCCTGAACACCTACGATCTGGCTGGTTGGGGTGACCAGCGGCGGGCAGCCTGATTTGATCCTGACCAGTGGTACCAGTTCGAGGACGCGTGGCAGCAGATGGTCGAGTTTGAGTTGCTTGAGTTGGGCCTGCATGTTGGTGTACATCCCTCCCGGGATTTCCGCTTTTTTCACGGCCTCATCGGGGGCGGGGAATCCGAAGTGCTGCTCGATCTCGAAACATGCCTTCAGCAATTCATCCTCCTTATCGTGTTTAGCCATATAGATTGCCCTGACGAAGAGTTTATTGATCTCTTTGGGCAATTTTTCATGCACGAAATCAAATGCAACCGGCGGGTTTTGGCCGGTGTCGTATTCTGCCAGTTCCTTTCGGATGTCGCGGAGTTCTTTTTCTATCTCAAGTACTGCTTCCGGGTTGACACCTGTATCGATACCCAGTTTCTGGCAGAAGATGTGGATCAGTTCATACGCCGGGGCTGCGGGGCCGCCGGCAAAGCTCCATACATTGGTATCCAGGATATCGACTCCGTTCAGAATGGCCATCAGGGAGGAGGCAAGTCCATAGCCCGGAGTGCAATGGGTATGAAAATCGACAGGAACCCTCAGTTCCTCCTTCAGACGGCGGATCAGTTTACCTGTCTGGGATGGGGTAATAAGCCCGGCCATGTCTTTCACCGAGATCATATCGGCTCCGAGGGCTTCCATCTGACGGGCTTTTTCGACAAAATAATCGATGGTGAAAATATCGTGGGGCAATGCCCTGAAGTGCATCCATGAACGGAACTTCTGACGGGCAGTGAATTTGGGGTCAACCGTATAACTGATGGCGCAATCGGCGATGCCACCGTTTTGTTTCACGCAGCGGATGGTCGATTTCATATTGTCGGTATCATTCAGGGCGTCAAAGATGCGCATGATGCCGATGCCTGATTTCACGGCATTGCGGTTGAAACCCTCGATGACCTCTTCCGGGTATGGATTATATCCGAAGAGGTTACGGCCACGGGAAAGTGCCGTAAGCAATGATACCTCGCCAATTTCTTCTTTAATCCGCTCCAGGCGTGTCCAGGGATTTTCGTTCAGGTACCGCATGATGGAATCTGGGACAGCGCCACCCCAAACCTCCATGGCGTAAAAACCGGCAGCCCGGAAATGGGGCAAAACTCGATCGGCCTGCTCCTGGGTCATTCGGGTTGCGAAAAGGGATTGCTGACCGTCACGAAGCGTTAAATCTCTGATTTTTAATGATCTTCTCGACATGGCTCACCATTATTTGTTAATCGGTTAACAATAATGCAAAAATAGTGATTTCCGGTAACCTGATGCAGAAAAAGTAGGGGGTATTGATTTTACCCTCGGCGGGAGGTGTGGTGATGTGTACGTGAGTGATGATGCCGGGAGGAGGTTTTTTTTGCAGGTGGTTTGATTAGGTAAAGCAGTGAAAGGGTTCCGGTGGTGACCAGGGCGATACCACCCGCCACTGCTGAAATGGTAACCGGATGAAAATCCATCCCGCCGAACCCTTTGTGAAAAAGATAACCGAGTGTCCAGAAGATCAGCAGAAAGAGAAAAAAATAAACCATCAGCCGGATAAATTTCCGATAAGTGGCGGAGACATACCATTCATAATTGATCTTCATACGTAGATGGGTCAGTTTTCTCTGGTAAACCAAAGCAATGGCGATGGTTATCAAGCCTTCCGCCAATCCTTTTAACGCCAGATTGGTATTGGTTGCAATTTCACCGGTGATCAGCCTGATTAAATAGTAATCGGCCCAGTGCCAGATGATGCTCATCACCAGAATTAAAATGAAAAAGACGGAAAAGAAAAAGAGGGGTTTATACCGTGTGAGTTTTACCACGGCAAGGGTGACAATGGCCATCACTCCGGCGAGTGTAGCAAACAGGCTGGTATTGGCTAGTTTTGCAATTCCAAGGAAGAGAAAAGGTAATACTACGTAAAGCAGAACGTCAGGATATACATGCTTGCTCCGGTCGTTTGACCGGGCAGATCGGGAATGGTGGAGAGAAGAGGAGGTTTCAGACTGCTTCATGACATCCGGATAGTTGATCAGCGCGCAAAGGTAAGAAATTATTCTTCGAGCTTTGCCCTTAGTCCATTCCTTTCAGTCTCATTTTGAATTATCTGACTTCGTTTCGACGCTATACTTTTTTTTATAGAGGATATTCTTGCTTCCAGCGCCACTAATGCATTCCCCTCTTTACCCGAGAGGTTCAGAATGTCCAACTGATCAACAAGTTCCTGTAAAGTATCTTCTTCCTTCCGGATAGCTTTTTCCAGATCGAAGTTTTCGGCATCGAACCTCACTATGGTATAGTTCATTTTCGTCATCCAGTTTTTCTTTTTGGTCCTGAAAAAATCATCCAGGCGTTTGCCGAGAATGTCGAAGGCGGTTTGTAACTTTGAGGAGATTTCTTCCCGCTGTTCGCGGGTCATCCTGGCTTCGTGCATCTCATTCCGGATCTTCTTCAGGTATTCCCGGGTCTCCTTGTATTCATGGGTTTCTGCGGCCAGTTTCAATCCTTCATTGGCCATGGATTTAATTCGTGAAAAACTAACCGACGATTCGGATTCGAACTTTTTTTGCTGCGCCTCCCTTTCCGCCCTGATCAGGTTGAAGCCATCCTGAAGGCGGTCCAACAATGCCATCCTTTCGTCACGATCCATTTTTCTCTCCCGGATCTCCGTCTGTACTTCAATCAACCGCTCCCAAATCAACCGGTAGTCCGCACCCGCATCAAACAGATCCAGCGCCTGATCACATTGCTCCTTCATTTCCCGGTAGTTTCTTTCCGTTTCTTCCCTTAAAGCATTTTTTCGGTTCTCAATAGCTGAATTTACCCGGAAAAATGCCTTTTGTATGTGGCTGTACAACTCCTCCCGGTCGTCCCGGAATAACGACAGTCCCCTGAAATGGTCCTGAATGTCGATTAAAATTCTTTTGGCTTCCTTTGGATCCTCCAAAAATGCGATCCGTTCCAACCCCTGCCGGACCATCTCTTTCAGCTCCAGGTAATTGTTTTTTTTTATGTCATCCTGTTCCATTGCTTATTGTTTTTGATGCCGGTATTTCATGTTGTTAACATCGTGGCTTAAAAGTACTATTTTTGTCATTATGAAGCGATATCTGATTTTTTGGATGCTGTGGTTTCCGATGGTGACCGGTATATCACAGGTGGTTTATGAAAACCGCAGCAATCAGGGGATATACGAGTTTCTCGATGAAATGGCCACCTCCGGGTTCATTACGCTCCATTCGGCAGTAAAGCCTTATTCACGGGTTTATATTGCTCAGAAGCTGACCGAACTGAGCAACCTGAACCCGGAAAAGGACGGGAAGCCCGGCCTTAATAAACGGCAGCAACAGGAATTAAGGTTTTACCTTGAAGATTACCAGGCTGAGATAAGGGTTTCCGGTGCAAACTACCGTTACGGAATACCCCTGGTTGCCGGTTCTGACAGCCGTCTTGATTTCGCATTTTTACCGGCAGGCCTGCATTACCGTGACAGCCTTTTCATTCTTTCCGTTCGCCCTGTACTTGGGATGGAGTTCAGCACCAACCACAGGGGAAATATGTATCAACGATGGTGGGGAGGTGAAATGTACGGATATATTGGCAGGCACTTTGGTTTTTATGCCGAATTGCGTGATAATAACGCATCCGAAGCGCCTGTCCGGCCGGGATATCTGACCCTTAAGCCGGGGGCTGTTTACAAGGAGCGGGAAAACGGAACTGTCGATTTCAGCGAAATGCGGGGAGGACTGTCGGCATCTGTTCGCTGGGGTTCCCTCGCGATCTTGCTGGACCGGCCGGAGTGGGGCGACCATTACCACGGGGCCGGTATCCTGTCGGGTCATGCACCGGCATTTCCCCACATCGACCTCCATCTTCATCCCGTCCGCTGGTTTGAATTTCATTATATTCACGCATGGCTGAACTCCAACATAATCGACAGCAGCCGGTCTTATTGGGCCAATGGTGATTACAGGACGATATACCGGAATAAGTTTCTGGCAGCCAACCTCTTTACATTTACTCCGTGGAGGGGGCTCGACATTTCAATTGGCAACTCTGTCATTTACAGCGACCAGGATGTCAACCTGCTGTACCTCGTTCCGTTCCTGTTCTACAATGCGGCTGATGCCATCAAAAATAACTACAGCAACGAGGCGGGTTCCAACTCCCAGATGTTTTTCAATATCAGCAGCCGGCAGATCAGGCATCTTCACCTCTATGCCAGTTTGTTTGTGGATGAATGGAAAACCTCCCGGTTGTTTGACAGTGAACTTCATAATTTTACCAGCCTGAAGGGTGGTTTCCGGCTAACCGGACTTCCCCTCGGGAATGTTGCTGTCGGGGCGGAGTATACCCGTACCATGCCTATGACCTATAAGCACTTTATTCCATCGTCCTCATTCATGTCGAATGATTTTTACCTGGGCCATTACCTGGCAGATAATGCAGAGGAAATCAGCATCATGGCTTCGTGGAGGCCATTGCGCGGTTTGATGTTATCAGGGGTATGGACCGCGGCTGTCCGGGGTGAGGATTTGCCCTATAGCTATCATAGTGGATATCAGGTAGATAAAATTCCATATCTGCAAAATAAAACCTGGCAGAACCACTCCTTGGAGTTGTCTGCCAGGTATGAATTTTCAGCCGACGGCTACGGTTTCCTGAGTTATCTTTACAGCGACCGGACCGGGAATACCGGTTTACAGCCTGTGATGTTTCAGGGGGTCAACAGTACATTTTCCGCCGGGATATGTCTTGGATGGTAACCGTTTCAGGCCGGGTCACTGCCGGATAGTGCCGATTTGCGTTTGACCAGGGTTATCACCATCATTGTCAGGGCGGTAGCGAGGCCCATGAGCACACCGAGCAGCAGCAGTACGCTCCGGTTGTGCAACATGACTGAAACGCCAATGAAAAACAGCGACATGCCGGTCAGGATCAGGGTGGTTTGAATGTGGTTAAATCCCAGACGGAGCAGATAGTGATGGATATGGGTCTTATCCGGCATAAAAGGGGAGGTGCCATGTACGATCCGGTTGGTCATCACCCGCAGGGTGTCGTAAAAAGGGATCATGATGATCCCGATCGCCACGGCAGGCGCGGAGCGGATGAAAAACGGTGAAGCGGGATCCACGGTCGTTTCACTGAAATGAATGGCTACCAGGCTGATGATGAAACCTGTGATCAGCGATCCGGTATCTCCCATGAAGATCTTATTTCTCCTGCCGAAGACGTTATAATAAAAGAATGCCAGTTGTGACCCGGTGAGCGAAATGCACAGGATAAGCCAGTTGTAATCCATGGCATAATAAAACCATCCTCCGAAAGCCACCAGCGCGACGGTGGCGAGTCCGGAACATAATCCGTCGATACCGTCGGTCAGGTTAAAACAGTTGGTGATACCCAGGATGGCTACAATAGTAATCAGATAGCTCCATCCGGCATCGACCTCCTGGATGCCAAAAAAACCATGAAGATTGGTAAGCCTTATTCCTCCGAAGGAGATGACAATCCAGGCGGCAATAATCTGACCAAAGAACTTTTTAAAGGGTGAAATCCCGACCAGGTCATCTTTGAATCCGATAAAGAAGACGACCAGGGAGGCTGCAATGATGTATTGAAACCGGAAGGATGGTTCAGGGTAGAGAAACAGGAGGTAGGTGATGAAAAATCCGATGAATATGGCAATACCACCCAGGGTAGGGACGGAGGAGGGGTGAGAGGTCCTGTGGTTGGGCACGGCATACAACGACTTGATATTCGCCATCTTTACGATAGATGGTATCAGAAAAAAAGTCATTCCCGCAGCAAAACCTAAACTGAGGAGCATTTTCAGGTCGAGTGGTGAAAGTTGCAACATACCGTCAGTGGTTTAGGTGGGTTCGTCCTTTTTTTTTATGGCCCTGAGCAGCGCCGTAAGGCCAAAAATTTTTATCCATGCTACAAACAATGCAAAGATAACAAGGTAAAGCACCAGATTGAAAATTTCATGATAACCGATACCGAGGCTGCCCATATTGAAATTAGTGATCAACTCAATGGGATAATGAAAGGCGATCATCATCAGTCCGCTGAACCTTAATATATTGAAAACCTGTATTAAAAGTATCCCCACAGGAATATACCACCATTTATGACGGCTCTCACCGGGAAAAACGATAATCAGTGCAATGAAGACAGCCGTGACCTTCACCCCGAAACAGGGCCATGCAAGGTAGAGGCAATCGTTCCACGGGGTACACAGCGCAGCGACAAACTCCATGTTTTCCAACCGGAAAAAGTCGGTATGGCCTTCATATCCGAACAAACTGATCAACTGGTGGCTGATGGCGATGAAGGTTTTGCTGAAATAATAAACCGGTGTGGAGTTTACGATCTTCAACTGGAGACCGGGAATACTTTTCAGCCATAGCAGCAATGCCAGTCCTGCCGTTAAAAGCAGTGCGATCCTGAGGAAGAATCCGAAAAGTAAGGAGTGGTGTCGGTAAAACTGCCGGAGATCCAAGGTTTATTGTTTTTTGGTGATATCCCGTAAATGACCCAGGAAGTTGGCGGCCAGTCTTTTCCGGTCGAAAGATGATGCGAGTGCAGCACCGCCCTGTGCGCATCGGTGCCTCAGGTCGCTGTCATGGGTCAGGATCCGGATTTTTTCCAGCAGGTCATCTCTGTTTTCTGGTTCATAATATAACCCTGCATGGAACGATTCGACAAGGTGTCTTGCTTCACCGTCAACACCCAGGACGATCGGCACCTGCATGGCGGCTGTTTCAAATATCTTGGAAGGGATCACGGTGGTAAACAACTCTTTTTTCTTCAAAGGGATCAGCGAAAGGTCTGAGATGGTCAGGTAAGCGGGAATATGTTCCTTTGGGACAGGTGGCATACAGATCACGTTTTGATAACCTTCCTGTTTCACCATGGTGGTTACTTTCTCTTTTTCGGCACCATCGCCGATCAGCAGCAGGGTGACCTTTAGTTTATCCAGTTCCGGGGCGCACCCGACGATGAAATCAAGGCCATGGGCCATGCCGTGTGTTCCGATGTAACTGATGAGCCAACGGTCGTCCGGGCATATCGATTCCCTTAGGACCGGGTCTGCCGGGCGGGGATAAAAGAGCTCAAGGTTTGATCCGTTTTTTATAACATGGATTTTTTTCGGATCGGCTCCTTTTTCGATGATCTTCAGGCGAAATGTATCGGTGACCGGTACCAATCCGTTAGCGTGCCGGTAAAGCCTGATCTCCAGCCAGAAAAAGAAATCCAGGATGGGATTCCGTCGCATGGCATTCACTCCCAGTATCGACTCCGGCCATAGGTCACGGATCTCCATGATCCATGGTTTTCTTTTACATACTGAAAGAAGAAATCCGCCGATGGCTGTGAAAAAATGGGGTGAGGTGGCGATGATCACATCGGCCGGAACTTTCAGCCCGGCCATCCAACCGGAAATCATGAAACTGATATAATCGAGTGTTCGTTTAATGACTCCTTTATTTTCAGCCATGTAAGTCCATACGCGAATTACCCGAATTCCCTCCATCATCTCCCTTTGGATCAGTTTGTTCCGGTAACCCTGATAGACCTTTCCCTGGGGAAAATTGGGGGCACAGGTGATCACAGTCACCTCGGCACCGGCTTTTACCCATTCAACGCAATGCTCGAATGTTCGCGTTGCCGGGGCATTCACTTCGGGTGGAAAACTGTCGGTCAGAAACAATATCTTCATTTGATAATCTCTGTGCTGAGGGATTTTCGGAAGGTGATCTCTGCGACAACGGCCTCTGTCCTGTCATTAAAACCACGGGCAAAATTATAGGTTTTCAGGACAATTTCCTCTGCTCCCTGGAGGAGGATGGCCGCCGCACCTGTTTTCAGCCCCTGGTCCGTTGTTTCCGGTACGATTCCCGGCGCAAAATGAAGATATGCTTTTCCGTTTGGATTTCCTGTACCGTCGAGTTGGTCCCGGATGATGACCCGTTGGCCGCCGATGAAAAATTTCCGGTAATGGATAATCCCGAAATCACGATACCCGTCGTGACAGGCTTCCATTGAAGTTTCATCTTCCCGCATTATGCTGACCCTGGCCCGTTTTGCTACCCGGTGGCTTCCCCAGACCCGCGACTGGTCACGGTCAAAGCAGGTTACAGTATTGTGGGAACGGGTTGACCGTTCGATCCACCTTACCGCATTATTTTCATAGGAGGATGTTCCGGTTTCTGTCAGAAAGGGCACGCCGCCGATCCGGAGCAGGAAGGCGAGGGCGTCGGCATGGGCATGGCCCGGGATATAGTCGGGTCCGACCGCTCCGGCATCCACGAACAGTTCCATGTCGTCATTCCGGTACATCCTGTATCCGGAAGAACCTGGTTTGACAGAACGGGAGGGTTGAATGCTTAGTCGCGCAGCATATTCCAGCAATAATCCGGTATCGGGTGCAATACCGGGGGCACTGTCATTGACCATCGGAATGGTACCGTCCTGCCAGCTTATCTGTTGCAACCATCCCAGCATGAGACGGGCAGTCTGGTCCAGATGATCCGCAAATTCCTTTGGCAGTCCGGGATTATACCTGGCAAGATTCAGGCAATCCAGCAACCTGTACAAAATGATCTGATGGTACATGGGGCTCAGTTCAAAATGGCCTCCGTCATTCATTATTTGTTCGTTCAATTCCCGGGAAATGATCTTAATTCCCCTTGTCAGCCATCTTTCCTCCTGAAAAAAGAGCCCGCCAAAAAGCAGTGAAAATCCATTTTCCAGCAGATGGTTACCCATGAGGTGGTACTCAGGGTGGTGGTACAGGTACTGATATTGGGCATGAAGAGAGCCTGTGATCATCTCATCCCGGCCATGATGGGCGGATAGGAATTTTACCCAGTTGATTCCCCGCAGGGAAGTTGGATAGGGTTCGGCGCCGGTGGAATGGGTAGTTAGATGGCGGATAAACCCGATCATACGTTGCCGTTCGCTTTCATATTCGGCGCCAGGTTGATGAAGGAAATCGAAGTAATTCAGGTTATAGGTCCAGAGCCGTCCATGACCTTTGAATTCCCAGTCGATCTCTTTGCCGAAATCGTGACAAAGCCCCACAAAGCTGAAAGCTGATCCGGAACGGGTAACCGGAGCAGGGATGCCCGGGATTAAAGTCAGCGGTCGGGTTACAGGAACCTTATGTGGTTTGCGAAGGCTCCGTGCCGGTATGATCTTTCTTTCCATGAAATACCATATCCGGAAAAGGATCTGGATCCACCTTAAATGGCGAAGGGTATGATAATAGAGTGCAATGTTTTTGCGCATGGGATGGCCTGATCAGCCGATATCTATACGCCTGCCCTCTTTCATACTGGTCATTGCGGCGAAGGTAGCGCGGGTGGTATTGATAATTTCTTCAAATGGTATCGGGGGCTCACCTCCGGTTCGCAACCGCTTGGTAAGCAAGGTGAATTGGTTCCGGTGCCCTTTGTCCAGGCGGGATGAACTTTTCGAAAAACCTTTGAAACCAAATCCGCGGAGCGATCTCCAGTTGTCAAGGATAAGGGTCCTTTCCTGGCTGTACAGTTCAATCCTTTCTTTGGAGTATGCTTTGCTTCCGTTGGAAAAGTAATTAATGACCGCGTTGGAGCCATTTTCATATTGCAGCAGGATAGAGGCGTTATCGGTATTTTCCGGTGGATTGATCCCTAAGGCGTTCATATACACCGATTTCACCCTGCTTCCGGTAAGGAACGTGCACAGATCAATATAATGGCAGGCTTCGCCTATGATCCTTCCACCCACACTTCAGGGGGAATATAACCGGCATTCATCGTAGCGACCAGGTTCATGGCTCCGGCACCGGCCAACTCTTTCATCTTTAATGCCATCGGTGCAAATCGCCTGTTGAAGCCTACAGTGAGCATCAGCGGTTGGTCACGCGTCGCTTCCCGATAGGCGCTGATAATGGCATCCAGTTCTTCAGGGGTAAGGCATAAAGGCTTTTCGACGAACACATGTTTTCCTGCTTGCAGGGCTTCGGTTACCATTCTGCCATGGAGGTCATGCCGGGTGGTGATCATGACCATCCTGACCTCCGGATCCTTCAATACCTGCTGATAATCGGAAGTAGCCAACGCAGCTCCTGCTTTTTTTGCCAGTATTTTTGCCGAAAGACCTTTGGCGGAAGCGATGTATTTGATCGGAGTCCCGGCTTTTTTCAGTGACGGGAGGATGGTGGAGGAGGTAAAATTTCCTGCCCCGATGATGGCCGTCACCGCGCTGCCTGAAGGAATAGCGGCCCCGGCAATGGCGACGGAAGCCTTATCTGCCGGTTGGTCGGGGTATTCCAGAATGGCCGCGATTACTCCTTTCCTGCCCATTTCGGCATAAACCTCCAGGTAGTCGTCCAGCCTGATCCGCTGGGTGATGAAGGGTCTGACGTTTAGTTTTCCGGCAGCTATCATGGACAGTATCGCTTCGAAGTTTCTTTTTTCGGTCCAGCGGACAAATCCTATCGGGTAATCGATGCCCCTGTTTTCATAAGATTCATCGTATCTTCCCGGACCATAAGAACATGAAACCTGAAAGGTGATCTCTTTCTGGTAAAAATCGGAACGCCGCAGGTTGAGACCAATCACCCCGATGAGGATAATCCTTCCCCTTTTTCGGGTCATGGTGGCCGCCTCATGGATCAGTTCATTGCTTTCGGCGGAAGCGGTAATGATCACGCCATCGGCACCAATATTGCCGGTCATCTGAAGCACTGCTCCCACACTGTTCTCACCATGGGCAGGATTGAGCACATAGACACCCATGGCACGGGCCAGGGCATTTTTCTGCTCATCCATGTCGATACCGATGACACGGCACCCGTTCGCCAAAAGCAGACCGGAGGTGATCAGCCCGATCAGCCCAAGGCCGACCACCACCACTGTCTCTCCGAGGGTCGGGTTAAAGAGCCGGATGCCCTGGAGCCCTATAGCACCGATCACGGTAAAAGCGGCTTCTTCATCCGATACTTCATCGGGGACGGATGCAGCAAGGTTTTCGGGAACCAGCACAAATTCCGCATGATTTCCGTTGGAGGCAACGCGGTCGCCGATCCGGAAACCGGTAACCCCTTTCCCGGCTGCCACCACCACACCGGCGTTGCAATACCCGAGAGGTAACGGTTGGTTCAGTTTGTTGAAAACTGCTTCAAGCGTGGGTAGCAGACCATCGGTGCTGATCTTTTCCAGCACCTGTTTCACTTTATCCGGTTGCTGCCGCGCTTTTTCGATCAATCCGGCTTTGCCGAATTCTACCAGCATCCGCTCGGTACCTAAGGAGACCAGACTGCGGGTAGTACGTATCAGCAGATGACCCGGTTTAATTACCGGTGCAGGTACCTCCTCAAGTATGGTATGGCCGTTTTTTAAGTCCTGGATGATTTGCTTCATATCGATTCGGTTGGATTGATTTTTTCCATGGTCATTGCGCTGAGGACAAACCTGAATTTTCCCGAAACCGACCTGGGAATTCTGTCCGGATATTCAAAAGTTATCCGGATATCCTGACCAAGTCGCTTTCTCGCTTCCCTCAGTATCAGTTCTTCATCTCGCGGGATTTCGTAATCATCCCTTTTGACGATCCTGAAAATAATGTGGTTAGGATCCGCCTGAAAGATCTGGGATTCCTGAACCCGTGTAATATCTTTGAAAATATGGTCCAGACGGCCGAGGCGAACTCCGTTGGGAAGCAGGATGTAATCCTCCTGCCGGCCATCGATCGACTGCACGATGGGTTCTCCCCGCTCGCCTTTTTCCATCTGGGCAAGGTCCCCGGAATCGTAACGGATGAGAGGGAAGGCCAGGTTATGATAATTGGTACCTATGATCCGGCACAAGTTTGGCTGGCCGTGATCAACCGGGATAAATTCGGTGAGGGCAAAATCGAGGTCGGGAAGAAGTTTACCACCGGGATGTTCGCTGATGTTGGCAGTCCCTTCGGCAAGGCCATAATGCTGAACAGGTTTTATGGCAAATACCTCTTCGATGGATTGCCGCTGATGCTGAAGAAGGTTTTCGCCACCGACGGTAATGGTGCGGAGGGGTGATGGTGAGTTGAACCCGTTCATTTTGATCAGATGGGCGAAAAGGCTGATCTGAGAAGGGTATCCGTGCAGCCAGGTCAGGTTCCTCCGGATTATTTCATCGAGATAGTATTGAACGGTTTGATTGTTGAGATGATGACTGCTGAACATCACCTGTTTCATGGGATGTACGGTTCTCCAGAACGGTGGTTTTTTTTGACGGGTTGAGACTATCGACCGGCCTCCGAACCATCCCATCCACTGATCCAGGGATAAGCCATGCCAGTAACGATATCGCCACCATACCGCCCATTGCCGGTTCTGCATCTCAGGGGTTTCGGGGAAAATCAGTCCGCTGCCGGTTGTTCCGCTCGTATGGCTGAGAACAGATCGCCGGACACGGGAATTGACGATCTTCCCAAGGTTATCCTTTACCTCTTTTTTGGTCAGAAGGGGTAGTTTGCCGATCTCCTCCGGAAGATAATCGTGGCGGCTTATTTCCACCTGGTATTGCCGGAAACGCTCACGCCAGAACGGGGTCATTGCCGCTTCCGAGAGAAACAGAGCCAGTTGTTTTAGGTCCGGTTTCCCGGGATCAGCTTGCCTGTATGCTTCGAGGACTGAATGGAACCGTTGGTTATAGCGGTTACTTTTAATCCGGTACCCCTGCAGGTTGATGATCCACTGCTGGAGGAAAGGAGGACAACTAAGATAGATCTCTTCCGGCGTCATGATCAGTGAGTTCGATATGGTTTTTCCAGCCAAAATGAGGGATAAAATCGTAATGCTTCTGCACCCGAAGATGATCCAGCCCTCCGTTCCAGGGGGGGTGATTGCTGATCACCCTGATCTCTTCGGGTTGACAGGAGGTGAGTGGCAAAGGCTTCAGACCGAACGCTTCCCGGATGATGGGAATTTTTCGCCAGTCGAATCCCATCATGGTAGCAGCCACGGCATCGACGGCAACGGCATCGGTTCCTGTCAGATATATACCGCATTTTTTAGGGTTTCCCTGCATCGGGCCGTTCCCTTCCATGCAGGTTTCCCCGTCCACCACGGTATAATAGGCTTTAGGCCGGTCGCTCCGCAGTGTCCCGTCGGGATTGCCATACATCAGGCAGCGGTTAAGGTCCAGGGCCATTCGCCATGTGGTATCGTTGCCGTACCAGTTTCCGCTGCGGATGGTATGGTCACCGGTTCCGAAAAGTTCTCCGCCCCGTTGACGGAAGAAACGAGCCAGGGAAGATCCGATCCAGGGGATCCTGACCAAAGTATTTTTAACTGTCCGGGCACCATGGGTTTCGATCCATCTTTTAAATGAAGTATCGGGAAACTCATCGCCACGCTTTCCGGGAGGGCCGAAGGTGTGATGCGGAAGCCAGTTTTTATCGGCGTTGATGCCAACAAGGTTTTTCAGGCTCAGGGTAACCCCTGTTTTTTTATGGGTTTTTAGTTTTGGAAGGCAGATAAATACATCGGCAAGGACCGGGGTGGCACAGATCAGATATTCATGCACGGAGCCCCTGTGGTGGTGGTTGGTTATCTGGTAGTCGTAATCAGCGCCATAATAGTGTCCTTCGCCTGAATGCCCGTAAAAAAGGCTTTTTTCGCCAAGGTTGAACCTAATGGTACCATTGGGATCGCCGGGGAGTTTGATCCGGTTGGTGATCACCCCCCCCTCATTGGTCCACTCCTCATTGCGCAGATCAAGGATCTCAACCGGTATCCGGTATTGTACGGATAATTCTTCCGCTATGCCGGACAAACCCAACCTTTCATTTATTTTACTGAAACTCGAATCGGTCTGTGGGGCATCGCAAATCGTCACTTTACCCGAACCCTGAAGTTCACGGCAAACATATTCGGCCACCCTTCTGATCAGGTACGGTGATGTGATCACCGATTGCCACTCCTCCGGATCATTCTCTTTTGACTCCTTCACCAGGTTGGGTTTGATCACCACCCATTGACCGGGGGTGATGCGGATAAAGCCAAGCGAAGGGATCTCCCTGTCGAGATAAACATTCATGGTGTTTACAGATTCAAACAGATATCAAGGAATTTTGCGGCTCTTCCGGCTGCCGTTTCAAGCCGGAGGAGCCTTTCTCTGCCTTTTTGTACCAAAGTATCCCGGCGCTCCGGGTTAAGCATGACCCCTTCAATTTTTTTTGCAATTTCATTGGGATCCAGGGGGTTAAAATACTCGGCGGCATCCTGGCAGATGTCGTGCGCAAATGAAATATCGGAAGTCAGGATCGGGATGCCCATCTTCATCGCCTCCGGATAGGAAGAGGTGAATGTTTCCAGAAGTGTCGGCAAAAACAGGGCATTCATTTTGCTGTAGATGGCGGGCCCGGAAGTGACTTTGACCGGTCCCAGGTTGGTGACACAGGGATTACTGTCAAAGATACGGGAATAATCACGGGATTCCAGGGTAACATAGAACCGGAAAGAGAGATTTTTATCCCGGAGGTTGTCGGAAACCGGATTGATGATCTCCAGGTTCTTATGGGGGTAGCCGGCACTCATCGTCAACATCCGGAATTCTTCCGAATTATGATCGGGAATCGGATAGGCCTCTGCAACGGGTTGGTTGTACACTTCATGAAAAGTATTGCCTACCACCCTGATATCCGTCAGGGGTATTCCGAGTACCCGGTTGATCTTTTGCCTGGCATCTTCAGTCTCCACGATCAGGGTGTCGTATTCCTTCAGGACGCGATGGCGTTTGAACCCGATCATAAAAAATCGTTTGAAGCGGAGCGAATATGAAATCCGACGGAAAGCCACCGATTCCGGATTATAGCACCATCCGTCGGCAAAACCCATCACATGACGTGAACGTGGAGTCCAATAGGCCGGGCCGAAGATGGTAAACACACAATCGGGATGAATGGCAGTTTCCAGGGTGTCGAGATATCGGTTCCTTCCAAACCATCCGGCCAGTTGCCATGGGTTCATGGTATAGCGGTAAAAGTGAAAGTTCTCAGGGAAATCCTGGTCATTCATCTGACTTGCCAGGTTTTCCGATAGTACGATATGGAAATTGATTTCCTTCCGGTGTCTGATTTCGTGAATGAACGAGTGGGCAACCTGAAGACTGCCTCCCATGCGTAGGTTGGAAGCGTTGACGAGAATATTCATAGATTGATAACTGACATTAGACTGGCGGCGGCTATCTCCGGGGTGATCCGCGAAGCCAGCCTGGCGCTGCGTTGTCCCATCCTGATCAGTTGGTTGGGATCGGTCCGTGCCAGCATATCCATTTTCGCAGCAAGGTCTGAAGAACTACCGGCTTTTACCAGAAAACCATTGAACCGGTTGATCAGAAAGGTGGTGTGTGAACCAACCCTGTCGGTAATCAGCAAGGGCATACCGGCTGCGGCAAATTCGTGGACCACTACCCCCCATTGGTCATACCGGCTTGGGAGGATAAAGGCGCCGGAGCGCCGGATAAACGGCAGGAGTTGCTCTTGTGGCAGGAAGTCAATGATTTCAATTCCTTCCTGATTTTCCAGTTCATGTCGCATCTCTCCTGAACCGATGCAGCAGAGTTGCCAGGTCCCATGGTATTTTTCCCGGTATTCGCGGTAAGCTAAGGCAAGGATATCGGTACCCTTAACCTTTCGGAAGTTGCCGACATACAGAAATCTCTGCGGGTAGTTCGATGCCTTATC